>CAZDWB010000026.1:19307-33981 GCA_964509225.1 uncultured Sangeribacter sp. | reverse complement strand
AAGAATTATCTTCGCGCTATGATGGCTTTAACATATCTTCTTGAAGATAATTCGGCATGTAAGACTGTCGCATATTACAGTCTGTTAAATGATAAAATTGTTTTTGACCCTGACGAAAAACAATTTTGGAATAGGCTTAACCGTAGGATTGTCAACTCCAAGCGTCGCAAGGAATACCCCGCTGTAAAAATAGGACGCCTTGCAGTTTCAAAAGATTATGCAATCATATTGGCGAGGCTATTTTGTTGCAGATAAAACACATGTTCGCCACCATGCGCCGCAGTGCTTGTCGGTTTATTACCGTTGATGCATATGCCGCTGCTGTTCCATTCTACGAAAAATGCGGTTTTATGTTTTTGTCCGAAAAAGATAAGAACTCAAAAACTCGTGCTATGTATTTCGATTTAATAAATTTCGTTAATTAAACTATGGTAAACTATCAAGTAAAACGAAATATCTCCGCATCTCTTTTGGTTTTCGGCATAATCTGCAGAATTGCGTTAATTTAAAACCAATAATGAGCGTTAAGTAAACGCACCATCAAAAATTCAATACAGTCCCACCCTCTCCGTTAACCGGGCTTTCGGGTAGTCAGCGACAGCAAAGTTAAAAATAATTTTATAATATCGCTATTCCACAGGTAGCTATGGGCTCGCGGTTCAGACTAATTCTCTAAAATCGGAATTCCATAACTCCCTCTTTTTATTTATAAGGCAACTTTTTATTTATTAAGGCAAAAAGTCTATAACTTATAGGTCAACATCACCCTTACATTCCGCGAAGAGGAAAAAATGTGACCGAAATCACGATAGTGAGTCGACCTCACATAATTAAAAAAACCTAAGGTGAAGTATAATCTATGTATCATTCTGACATCCACACGCGCTTCCGTGACATTGAATGATGCCACTGATGCATCTCCCTGTACATTAAGGGTACGGTAATCTACATCTTTGAGATTAGTCCCATATTTATATCCATGCCACGTAAACAGTCTATAATATTCATGTTTGATTGATAGCGAGGTCTTATTTTTATGCAATACCCAGTTAAGACCTGCCTTGATTGAAAATCCGGAAGCCCAGTTATAATTCCGTTCATCTGTCTGGTAGTGGTCAGAGAGTATCGAGCCAAGCATTATAACATTGGCATGACAATATCCGTCAATAATCCCCCTCCGGCGTTCTATATCCCTGATTAAGACTCCCATACCTAAACATGCCGGAATCCCGAGTTTATAAGGTACTCTTCTGACCCTCCGGATTGTGTCGGAGTCATAAAAGTCAAAATGCTGATAAAGTCCTATACTACCGAATGTTCTTTTAGACTCAAGAATCTCTCTGGACAAAAGTCGACCTTTTACTTTTAATTTAGCTAAAAAAGGTTGCGACTTCATTATCTGAAACTCCCCACGAATAGTGAAATAATCGTAAGGTTTTGTGGATTTTGGCTCAAACCTATCCCCATATTCCACATCTATCTGTGAAGCAAATCCCACGCGTGAGTCACGCAGATGCCCTCCGAACTGCAACACCTTTACACCGGTTGATACACGGATAGAAATATTGGGGGTACCGAAAATTCTGCCCGTTGTGGGGCTATGTTTCCACATTTTTCCGGTAATCAGACGATTAAAGCCACGCATGGGAGACAATATAAAAGCGCCTAATTCCCGTTCAAAACGCTCCGTACCGGTTGCTCTCTCATCAATGAGAGCATCTGAAGCGCGGAAAAGAACCTCTCCCAGCGCTGCTCCACCGATTGGTGTTGCTATGATGTCATTAGTTGATGGATATTCCCTCTCCATAAACATTTCCCACATTCCGCTACCCCCTATTGAGAAAAGCTCAGATTGCCAGAAATTATACCCGTTGGAACGGGCAGCGTTGAAATACAGGTTGCCATTATAGGGATGCAGAAAGGTATTGGTGCCAAGCTTATCGTTATCCCACTTGAACCCTTCTTTAAAGTTATCCCTTATTGTCTTAAAGGATATATACGCAAAATCACCATGTTGGATAAACCGGTCATATCCCCATAACCCTAAATTTAATCCTACCACTTCTGCTCCTGCCCGCCAGAAATGTTTCTTGCCGTAATAGCTTACCGAGTCGACCGAGTCGGGACGTTCAGGCTCCACAATACTATGTCGGATGGGAATCTGAGCCCGCATTTCCAGGATACCTCCTATCACAACAATCAACACAACCAAAGTGCGACACCGGGTTGTCAGTCCTTTAAGATTTCGGAGAATACTTGTTGTCATTGTTGTTTTTCCAGATTCCTATAAGCCTTTTTCTCTTTTTTAGAAACAATTTTTTATCCTTTCATGTTTTGAAAAATTTGTATTTTTGCAACAAATTTTAAAATTTAAATCATCCTGATGAAAATATCATGGAAACCGGGAACAATGGTTAATCCGTTACCCGCTGTTATAGTCACCTGCGGAAATTCCCCGGAAAATTGGAATATGCTCACAATAGCGTGGACCGGGACAATATGCACTAATCCCCCGATGCTATACATTTCTGTCCGTCCGGAACGCGCTTCTTATCCCTTATTGGTTGAGAATATGGAATTCACTCTCAACCTAACTACTGTGGAGATGGCACATGCCGTTGACTGGGTCGGGGTACGCTCCGGCAAAGATTATGACAAATGGAAAGAAACGGGTCTCACCCCTATTCCCGGCGAGAAAACATTTTCCCCGACAATCGAAGAATCACCACTCTCAATTGAATGTCGCATAAAAGAGATTTTACACCTCGGTTCGCATGATATGATGATCGCGGATGTACTCAACGTAAGAGCAGATTACCGTTTTCTCGACCCTGAAACAGGTGTCTTCAATCTGGAAAAAGCCCGTTTACTCGCCTATTCTCATGGTAATTATTACGCTCTGGGTGAGCACCTCGGAAAATTCGGCTTCTCTGTCCGTAAGAAAAAGAGGAATTAGAGATTCAAATCTGAAAGCTCTACAATATGATTGACTATAGCAAAGATTGTAAGTCCCGTAGCTGAGTGAATTTCAAGTTTTCGGGCAATGTTGCGTCGATGTGTCATTACGGTATGTGGAGAGAGAAATAATTTATCTGCTATCTCTTTATTTGTCATTCCTTTTACTACTAATGCCACAATCTCCCTCTCTCTTTGTGAAAGCGATTCCCTGGAATTTTCACCAATTTCTGACACTGACAATACATCCTTAACCGAACGTGTTAACCCGGCAAGATCATCGAATATTGAAACAGTGCCATCATATTCCCGCAGCATAACCGGAGAATATTGCATCGATAAGATAGCTACAAGTTTAACCTCACCTTCATGATCAATACGGAATTTTTCTGGTTTAAATATCCCACCGAAAGTAGGATTGACCATTATTAGGTCAGGGATATTAGTCCGTAAATAGGATTCCATATCACCTTCATTGTCCACAACAGTGACGTGTGTCTGCAGGCCGGGTAATCTCCGCAGCCAATAAGACATCCCGGCTGCTATCATCGGAGCTGTCTCTGCAACAAGGATATTCTTTCTCTCAGTTCCCATAGCAGCATTGACTATTTTTTCGAAAACTCTCTCTTTTCCAATGATTTGATTGCCGGCATCAGGATATTATCCTCAACACTGCAATGACCTTCCAATTCCTCCTCGCATCGATATATATCGTATAATGCATCGTTCAGCAGATTAGCTTCTGCATCTTCGGGAGAAAACTTGATTATTATGGTCTTCAATTCCTTTAACTTGGAACTCACATGTTCATGCTGGTCACTATAAGTAGCTACAACTGTGTCATCGGTATCCTCTCCCTGCAGAAGTTTATGGATATGACAAAAAAGCATCTTCTCCTCATTCTCCATGTGTGTACGAACCTCAGTATAATACTCATCAAAAAATTTCAAAATCAGGAAAGAGACATCTGTAGTCCTCAACTTTATCCCATCCAAAATTTTCCTGCGGATAGAAGGGAGACAATACTCTAAAAAATAGATATGTGATTGGCGCAGATAATGAAGTAATGATTCAACGCTGACGCCGGCTATGGCTTCCGGTGCTGAAAATCCTTCCGTCACATAATTGACAACTGTCAGAAATGTGTGGCAATCTACCCCTGAATCCTGACACACAGCCTCGATGGTTTTATCTCCAAAACCCATCCTGATTCCAAAGCGACTCATCACCTGAATCAATCTGTAATCATCTGCAATTAATGATATCATTTTATCTGAAGAAAGATATTTCATGGCTTTATCATTTTATTAATGTTTATAATATTGCAATGGATACTGACTGTTTCAGTCAGTACCATTACAACATTTCCCGTAGGTTCGGCAAAACTTCCGGATCAAATACTTTTACGGAGGTAATCATAACATCCGCATAACTCTAAAACATTGCAAAATTAGAGTTTGTCAAAACCATATACAATACCTCTTTTTAGGTATTTTTATCTTTCTCCGGTTAAATTGCTAAAATCCGGAACTTCTGTCAATAAGCATTTGCCGCATAGCCCAATCTAATCGAATATATGGGTTTTCATCATCCATGTAGCGAAAATAATAAATTTCAACTGAATATCCCAACATCTGTCATACTAAACAAAGTATTTTTTCAAACGATAATTTATAAGATGAAGAGAAAAGAATTTACGAGTTTTTTGTTAATTTTGCAGGGTTCTTAACTGTAAATATACGGAAAAGAAACTGCTCAGTCGTCCCGATGATGGGCAATACAATTTAAGAAAACGTCTTCAATATGCGCAATAGAAAGATAATCACCTGGTTATGGGGTTCATTCCTCGGACTTGGATTAGCAATAGCTATAGTATTGCTTCTCATTTATAACGGCGTAATCGGGTATATGCCCCCGATTGAGGAGCTGGAAGATCCTCACAGCAAACTCGCATCGGTTGTCTATGCTTCTGACGGCACAACTGAACTGGGTCGCTATTTTCAGGGTTCCGGCAACCGGGTCAATAAAGACTATGAATCAGTTTCTCCCTACGTTATAGATGCTCTTATTTCAACAGAGGATGTGCGTTTTATGTCACACTCAGGCATCGACTTTATGGCTTTGGGACGTACAGCGGTCAAAACTCTGATGCTGCGCGACAAATCCTCCGGTGGCGGCTCAACTATTACCCAGCAGCTCGCAAAACAACTTTACTCGCAACCATCCCGTAATATTTTTAAACGCGCCATGCAGAAACCTATCGAGTGGATGATTGCGATTAAACTGGAAAGATTCTACACAAAAGAGGAAATTATAAGCATGTACCTCAACCGTTTTGACTTCCTCAATAATGCAGTCGGCATTAAAACTGCTGCAAATGTTTATTTCGGCAAAGAACCCGACGAACTCAAATGTGAAGAAGCGGCTATGCTGGTCGGCATGTTGAAAAATCCATCATATTTCAATCCTTTACGTCATCCGGAACGTACCCGCGATCGACGGAATACGGTACTCGACCAAATGGTGAAAGCCGGTAAACTTTCAGCCCAGGAAGCTGACTCCCTCAAACAACTACCCCTCGAAATCGACTATCATAAAGTGGATTTCCATGAAGGAGGAGCACCATACCTTCGCGAAGCTATCCGGAAACTGATGACTGCTCACAAACCCGTAAGACCAAATCGTGCCAATTATTCAAATCTCATTTCTTACAATATTGCTTATGGCAATTACACCACTGACTCTACGGAATGGGAGAATAACCCCCTTTACGGATGGATTGAAAAAAATCCCAAACCGGACGGTTCCCTATATGATCTATACACCGATGGCCTGAAAATATATACTACAATCGACACCCGAATGCAGGAATATGCAGAGGAGGCTGTGGCCCAGCATGTGGGAGGTGTGCTGCAACCTGCTTTCTTCAATGAAAAAAGGAACAATACTTACGGACCATATCTCTCAGCAGGTGTTTCTACTGCAAACGCAAAGAAACTTATAACAAACGCAATAAGACAGACACCACGCTATCATATTATGAAAGATGCCGGTTGTTCTGAATCGGAAATTGACAAGGCTTTCCATACAAAATATTCCATGGATGTCTTCGCTTACGTTAAGAAAAACGGTAAGATTGTGCCGGGGACAAAGACTGTCGTAATGTCGCCATACGATTCCTTACTTTATATGAAGTCAATTCTGCGTGTGGGACTTATGAGCATGGACCCCGTGACAGGATATGTCAAGGCTTATGTTGGGGGTCCCGACTATACTTGGTTTCAATACGACATGGTGGGTCAGGGGAAACGCCAAATCGGTTCTACCGTCAAGCCATTCCTATACACTTTAGCTATGGAGAATGATTATACTCCCTGTTCAACCATTCTCAATACTCAGCCCCGTTATGGAAATTGGTCACCACGAAATTCAGGAGGAGGAAGAATCGGCTCAATGGTTGATTTGAAATGGGCTCTAACCACCTCCAATAACTGGATATCTGCTAAACTGATATATGACCTTAAGCCCCAAAATCTTGCAAATAAGATGAGGATGTTCGGCATTTCCGGATATATCGACCCGAGCCTTCCGCTATGCCTTGGCACTGCCGACGTCTCTGTAAAAGAAATGGTAGGAGCTTATTCGGCTTTCGCCAATCATGGTCTTCGTGTTGACCCGGTGTACGTAACTCGTATTGAAGATAATCAAGGTAATGCTATTTATAACGCTATGCCTCACCATGAAGAGGTTACTAATGAAACAGCAGCTCTGGAAATGGTTGAGATGTTGATGAACGTTATCAATAGCGGTACCGGTAGCAGTCTTCGCGGTTCATACGGGATTAGCGCTCAGATGGGGGGAAAGACAGGTACTACCAACTCTAACTCTGATACCTGGTTTATGGGTTTCACGCCTGATCTGGTCACCGGGGTTTGGGTAGGTGGTGAAGAGCGCACCATCCGGTTCAATACCATGGCTTATGGTCAGGGTGCCCGCGCCGCACTACCTGTATACGGATTATATATGAAAAAGGTTTATTCCGACCCGAAACTACCATATAAACAGGATGCAAAATTCGATTTCCCCGACTCTTACGTGTCTTGTGGAAGCAGCTATTCCTACAGCTCGGGCGATTCGGAAACTACGGAAGAATCCGTTGAAGGGATTTTCGAATAAGTGAACTCTTTTATTTTCAAATATGCCTTCTTACAAATCAATATTTGACTCACCATTATTCCCTCCGATTTTTGATTCATGCTCACATAATACTATTCAGTTCTTGCCAAGAGGGAGATTTTTCTTTTCCAATCTCCCTCTTGACAAGAATCAAATGACAGCTGCTCTCTCTGAAGGAATAACTAATGGTCTTGCTATATTAAGCATTGCTGACCCTCTTAATGACTGCGACAATCTCAGAGATCCCATTTCGATTTTTAAATCCCTCGGAGGTTCGGTAGATGCTTGGATAATGCTGGCTGATGATCCGGTGGATGAGAAGGTAAATACTGAAACTTCTTCCAAAAACCGACGAAGTTTAATTTCTCGTCTGTTCGGTGGGCATCAGGAACCTATAGCACCACATTCCCTATACTCCGATAAATATTTCATTGAAAAAGGGAAAGAATTGGAAAGGTTGGGAGCCGATTCCTTAACGCTTGCCGACCCCAATGGATTGATTAACCCGGAACGGGCTGAAAATCTCAGAACTTCCTTAGAGATGGAAACAAAGTTACCGGTTACTCTCAAAATTGGTAACATGAGTCGGATTAAGAAATCGAAATTCGAAAATCTGAGTAAGGAAATATCAAAAATAAGAATCGATTCGGGACTTGTTCCATTTACACCCATTCTGGATGAGATTATCATTCGTCAAGCTGAGAATCTGGTAAAAGACAAGGAGAATGGGAATGAGCAATACACTACGAAAGATCCGGCATATATAGCCCTGATTCGAGGAGAATACGGCACAACTCCTGTGCCGGTAGATCCAATGTTCCGCAATCTCATCACCGGCTCATTGATAGAGTACCCCTTATCATAACTACCTTAAATTCCCCTTCTCTAATTTAACTTATAGATAATTGTTAAATACAAGAGTGTCATAGATATAAGACACTTACGGTTATAATCAATAATCCACTTCGCAAAAATAAGTAAAATTTTTTATTTAATATGGTTTTAATTTTACAAATAATAAAATGTCACGCAGATTAGAAAAATAATTGGAGACAAACTTGTGTATCTTGCTGAAAGTGTTTATATTTGCGCATAGACTTTAGGTGAACCATCCCCACGCTTTCCGCATCATTAGTTTTAACTTCAATGCTAAGGAGGGGAAACCCAGACATAAAATATAACTTATGAAAAAAATCAATTTTATTCTTACCATAGCAACAATTGCTTTGACAGCTTGTAGCAATGGTACAAAAAATGGAACAGAGTCAATCTCCGATTCTGTTACGCCTTCTGAAGACTCAGTAATGGTAGAAACTACCGCCACAGAAACATTTACCACTCCTGACTTAACATTTGCAGAAGTTAAAGGTCATGTAAAGAAAATTACGGAGCTTTTCGACAATAAAGAGTATACACTTTTTGAGTTTGATGAAAAGGGTACGTACAAATCCGGAAGCCGTCTCGAAATTGTCAAAAATATAAAACGTGACAAAGACAACTATATCATCGGAGGTGACAACGGTTATTTCATCGTAAAATGGGAAGATGGTAAAGTGAAACAAACAATTTTCAACGAGTCGGACGGCACTTTGCTGACTGACACTTTCAGTTACAATGAGGATGGCAATCTAATAAAGACAGTTAGCTCATCTGAAGGTCCTGATGGAGATTATACAACAACATTAACTTATAGTTACGATTCCAACTCATTTGACGAAAACGGGAATTGGGTTACGAGAACCGTACACTCCTCAGATAAAAGTATAAAACCCTATCAAGAAAAAAGAAAAATTTATTATGAATAAGAGAATAAGAAATTCCTTCAAAATGGCTATCATTACCGCTTTTCTTGTAGGATGTGGTAAGGGTGTCAATTCTGAATTTTTTGGTGAAGTTCCGGCTATAATGGCTGAGCAGCACGACCTGAGCCAAAAATTAAAACAATCCTCATCTGAAGAAGAATTAGATGAAATCCGCACTAAGGCCGAGAAGCTTGATATAAAACTGATAACCGCCTACCAAAATCTCAATGGGAAGGAATGGAAAATAAATGGTGGGGATTCCATTAAAGTTATCTCCCCTCTTAAACTTAATCTCGACTCAGAACATGGTAATTCTTTCAAATACAAGATAACCGGAGAAGTAGAGGTCACCGGAGAGGTTCCTGTAAAAATGGATAAATACTCTATTGAAAACCTAAATGGAAGCACATCTTGCGGTATTTATATTATCGCCTGGTATGACAAAAACGGCTTTCCGACTGTGGGTTATGTACAGAATGACGGAAGCGATCCAATCTATTGGATATCTGAAGAAATCGGTACTGTCGGGATGCGAGTTGAAGGCAACAGATATTTTATACCCAAAGGCACACGTATTAAGATAGATTCTCAGCCATTCTACTTTAATTTTAATTATAATGGAGATCAAGGGAAATGCAATAATATGTGTTTAGTGTTTTCTACCGACCGACGTATTTTAAAATAGGGTTCCGACAAAATATGGCACCGACAACGATTATTCCTAAAGATAATTATCTTTTTTAGCAGTTTCTGAAGGATAAAAAACAATCGATATAAACAAAAGAGACGCTGAGAGTGAATCCCGGCGTCTCTTTTTAAATTTTCCAAAGATTTTACTTCTTTGAGCGATTGCCATAACGGCTGCGGAATTTGTCCACACGTCCTGCTGTGTCCACAAGTTTCTGCTTCCCTGTGAAGAACGGGTGAGAAGAGCTGGTGATTTCAAGTTTTACCAACGGATATTCCTTGCCATCGATTTCGATAGTCTCTTTAGAAGCAACAGTGGAACGAGTGATGAAAGTCTCCTCATTCGACATGTCTTTGAATACAACCTCACGATAATTTGAGGGATGGATGTCCTTTTTCATTTTTAATTTTTCTGCAGTTAAAATTACTTTATGAAGCGTGGCAGGTCGCGATCCCACCACATTGGCGTGCAAAATTACTAAATTTTCCCGATTCTACAAAATCCTATCCCATAAAGCATAGGATTATTACCTGTGCCACTATGACACGCATAAACATTGTCAAAGGATAGACTGTGGAATATGCCACGGCAGGCTGGTCATTATTAGCTACCTTGTTGGCGTAGGCCAATGCCGGGGGATCTGTATAGTTACCACTGATCATACCCATGATGGAGAGATAGTTCATCTTATACTTCCATCGGGCTAATATTCCAACTATCAACAGGGGGACTACGGTGATGATAAAGCCGTATCCCACCCAGATTGCTCCGCGTGCATTAAATACTGTAGCGGCAAAATCCTTCCCGGCTGCTATACCTACCGACGCGAGGAACAGGCATATTCCTATCTCTCTTAACAAGAGATTGGCAGATGAATTTGTATAAGTCACTAAATGTATCTTGGGACCGTAGGCACTAAGCAAGATTGCCACTACCAGCGGACCTCCCGCAAGTCCAAGTCGCATGGGCACCGACATTCCGGGAAATGACAGGGGGATACTCCCCACCAAGATTCCAAGAAAAATCCCTATGAACATCGTAATTAGATTAGGCTCATTGAGACGTTTCATAGAATTACCGAGCTTGGCCGCCAGGTTATTGATATCCTCAAGTTTACCAACGACTGTCAATCTGTCGCCCATCTGAAGCCGGAGATTTGAAGTTGCCAAAAGATCCACACCGGCGCGATTGACTCGGGTCGCATTCAATTTATAAGCTGAACGAAGGTGAAGTGATCCAAGTTTTACACCATTATATTCTGTTTTTGTCACCAAAATTCTTCTGGACACAACCGGACCCTTCTCCATCTCCCATTTCTTGTCTTCAACCTTAGGACCGATAAAGCGGGTAAATACCTCCTCATCCTGCACCGAACATACTATAAGCACCAAGTCGCCGAGCTGGAGTGTATCATCAGCTGTGGGAATCTTTACAGTCCCATCAGGTGTCTCTATCCTTGACACTACAAAATTATTCGATATCAGGGTATGGAGTTTCTTGATTGTCAAATCCCGGATTAATTCATTTGTCACAAGGAAAGTCACAACATGTGGTGCAAGAAGCGATTCCTTCTTATCCTCCTCTACTTCAGCTATCTCCTTGTCCACATCAATACGGAAAATTTTCCTGAGCAGAATCATCGTAAGGATTATTCCTACAACACCCAGAGGATAAGCGGCGGCATAACCCATGGACATCTGCTGGCTCAAATCGTATGCACTGCTTTTGATTTGGAGCACTGTTTGCTGAGCTGCCCCAAGCCCGGGGGTGTTTGTAACTGCGCCACTCATCAGTCCTACCATCTCCTGAATAGAAGTGTCCCCCTCTGCACCTCCCTGAATAAAATAAATGGCTAAGGCTATCACTACGTTAAGTCCTACCCCTGTCAGTGCCAGAATATTCATTTTTATCCCCCCCTCTTTAAACGAAGAGAAGAAGCCGGGACCAACCTGCATACCTATGGAAAAGATAAACAATATCAATCCGAATTCCCTGATAAAATGAAGGATATCTCCATTTGCAACATATCCCAGATGACCCATTAAGATACCTACAAAAAGAACAAAGGTAACTCCTAAGGAGACGCCCAGAATTTTAATCTTTCCCAGATAGATACCCGAAAATATCACAAAGGAATACAAGAGTATCGTACTTGCCAGGGATTCCTTTCCCGGCGAGAGCAGTTCAATTAACCAATCCATTTTCATATATTTAACTCCGGCATTGTCTCATCTAAATGGGAGAATATGTCCGATCACCATACCATGGACTCGGTGCATTCCAGCCGGAAGTTCATAAAACCGGTGCAAAATTAAGGATTTTTGGCGGAATTTAGCTAATTTTGCAATATTAAAAATGGAAGATTTTTTCCATTTCATTCTTTACAGGTAAAAATTTAAAATTTAAGGACAATGAAAAAGACAAGAGCTGCCATCATAGGTTATGGCAACATCGGTAAATTTACTCTTGAGGCTCTTATGGAAGCACCCGACTTCGAGGTGGCAGGTATTGTGCGACGCAATCCCGATGACAGGAGTGATATACCCTCCGATATCCCGGTTGTAGGGAACATCGATGAATTAAAGGATGTAGAAGTAGCTATTCTCGCTACCCCTTCCCGTAAGGTGGAGGAAACTGCCGTAAATATTCTTGCCAGAGGCATCAATACCGTAGACAGTTTTGATATCCATACTGACATTCCGGCACTCCGCTCCCGTTTGCATAATGCGGCAGTGGCCCACGGAGCTGTAAGCGTAATTTCTGCCGGGTGGGATCCGGGGTCAGACTCAGTGGTGCGCACATTGATGCAGGCAATTGCACCTAAAGGTGTTACTTATACTAATTTTGGCCCGGGAATGTCTATGGGACACACTGTAGCGGTTAAAGCTATCCCGGGTGTCAAGGCCGCTCTATCGATGACCATCCCTGTCGGCACCGGCATTCACCGACGCATGGTATATGTAGAAATCGAAGAGGGTACCGATTTTAAGACAATCTCAGAAGCAATTAAGAATGACCCTTATTTCGTGCATGACGAGACTCATGTGATGCAAGTGCCTTGTGTCGACGACCTTAAAGATATGGGTCATGGTGTGAATCTTGTCAGGAAAGGTGTTTCCGGCAAAACACAGAATCAGCTTCTTGAATTTGATATGAAGATTAATAATCCGGCACTTACTGGTCAAATCCTCGTTTGTGCCGCACGTGCTGCGATGCGCATGCGCCCGGGTTGTTATACTATGATAGAAATACCGGTAATCGATCTTCTTCCGGGAGAGCGCGACAACTGGATTGCTCAATTAGTTTAATGGCGAGAGTTATCGCAATAGATTACGGACGCAAACGTTGTGGGGTGGCTGTCACAGATTCTCTTCAAATCTGTGCCAACGGTCTCCCTACACAACGCGCCTGTGATATTCTCGATTTTCTCGATAAATACTGCCGGGAAGAGGATGTGGAGCGTATTATAGTCGGTCTTCCCCTCACTCTTAAAGGCGATCCTTCGGAAAGTTCGAGATATATTGAACCCTTTGTCCGAAGTCTGAAAGAGAAGCTACCCGAGATTCCGATTGAAAGATTCGATGAACGTTTCACCTCTACTATCGCCCATAGGGCAATGATTGAGGGGGGTGTTAAAAAAACTGATCGCCAACGCAAGGAACTCGCCGACCAAACAGCGGCTGTTATAATATTAACCGACTGGCTCCAAAGCCGGAATTTTAAATTTTAAATACTAATGATACTTCCCGTATACCTTTATGGTCAACCTGTTCTTAGGAAGGAAACTGAGGATATCGGTGCTGACTACCCAGAACTTAAAAAGCTTGTGGCAGATATGTTCGAAACCATGTACCACAGCGATGGAGTGGGATTAGCCGCGCCTCAGATTGGTAAATCAATCAGTGTTATTGTAATCGACGGTAATCCTATGGCAGATTCCTTTCCGGAATGTAAAGACTTAAAATTTGCTCTCATTAATCCTCAACTTGAGGTGATTGAAGATGAAGAACCTATAAGTCGTGCTGAAGGGTGTTTATCCATCCCGGGAGTTAACGAAAATGTCAAACGTTACGAACACGTAATTCTGGATTGGCTTGATGAAGATTTCAATCCACACAAACAAGAATTCCGTGGATTTGCTGCCCGGATAATTCAACACGAATTCGACCATCTTCTCGGAGAAGTATTCACCGATCATATCTCTCCGCTCCGCAAACAGTTTATCCGAAATAAACTAAATAATATTTCAAAAGGGAAAGTACGGTGTGATTACAGAACCAAAGCCCCGTCCAAATAATATAAACCATATAACATTATCATTAATATATGGCTGACGATAAAAAAGTTATATTCTCAATGGTGGGAGTGAGTAAGATTATACCCCCCCAACGTCAAATTTTAAAAAACATCTATCTCTCTTTTTTCTATGGTGCCAAAATCGGTATCATCGGTCTTAATGGCTCGGGTAAATCAACCCTCTTGAAAATCATAGCCGGCATTGATAAGTCGTATCAAGGAAATGTGGTATTCTCACCGGGATATAGTGTGGGATATCTTGAGCAGGAGCCAAAGCTCGACCCGGAAAAGACAGTTCTGGAAGTAGTAAAAGAGGGGGTTGCACCGGTTATGAATCTCCTCAAGGAGTATGATGAAGTAAACAACGCTTTTGCCGATCCGGAGGTTTTGGAGAATCCGGATAAGATGGAAGCACTCATCAATCGCCAGGCAGAGCTTCAGGATAAACTTGATGCTTGCGATGCCTGGAACATTGATAATAAACTGGAAAGGGCAATGGATGCTCTACGCTGTCCGCCGGACGACCAGAAAATATCCACTCTCTCCGGGGGTGAACGTCGTCGTGTGGCCCTATGTCGTCTCCTCCTGCAACAACCGGATATCCTGTTGGAACATTTGTAAATCAAAACATTATTTTATAATTTTGTGGCGCTGACGGAAGAAATAATTCCGCCCGCGCCACAAATTTTCAGGTATGGATCAACCTCAGAAAACACAGCTATTTGAAGTGCCTCCGACCGGTCAACCGCGCCCGCAG
>CAZDWB010000026.1:0-19297 GCA_964509225.1 uncultured Sangeribacter sp. | reverse complement strand
CGGAACAGTTATCGCTGTAACCCACGACCGATACTTCCTCGACCATGTAGCCGGATGGATTCTGGAACTTGATCGTGGCGAAGGGATTCCCTGGAAAGGCAACTACACATCCTGGCTCGACCAAAAGACAAAACGTATGGCACAGGAGGAGAAACAGGCAAGTAAACGCCGCAAGACTCTGGAGCGAGAGCTCGAATGGGTTCGAATGGCTCCAAAAGCTCGTCAGGCTAAAGGGAAAGCTCGTCTTTCGAGCTACGACCGTCTCCTTAATGCCGACCAAAAAGAGCGTGAGGAGAAACTCGAAATATTTATCCCCAATGGTCCTCGACTCGGCAACAAGGTTATTGAAGCTATCAATCTTTCAAAAGCTTTTGGTGAAAAGGTACTTTTCGACGACCTCAATTTCATGCTCCCCCCTAATGGCATTGTCGGAGTAATTGGACCAAATGGTGCCGGAAAAACTACACTCTTCAAGCTTATCATGGGTCTTGAAAAACAGGATAAAGGGGATTTTGAAGTTGGCGAAACAGTAAAAGTGGCTTATGTGGACCAGACTCATAAAGATCTATCTCCCGAAAAAACAGTCTATGAAGTAATTTCACAAGGGGTAGAAAGTTTTCGTATGGGTGGCAGAGACATGAATGCTCGTGCTTACTTGTCTAAATTTAACTTCACAGGGGCCGACCAGGAGAAGAAAATAGGTATCCTCTCAGGAGGCGAACGAAATCGTCTGCATCTTGCAATGGCGCTAAAAGAGGAGGGGAACGTGTTGCTTCTCGACGAACCTACCAATGATATAGACGTAAACACTCTTCGAGCTCTGGAAGAGGGATTGGAAAACTTTGCGGGCTGCGCGGTTGTGGTAAGCCATGACCGTTGGTTCCTCGACCGAATAGCCACTCATATCCTCGCTTTTGAAGGTGAAAGTAAAGTTACCTTCTACGAAGGTTCTTACTCCGACTATGAAGAGTTCCGTAAAAAGCGTGACGGTAACGACACCCCTCATCGCATTCGTTATCGCAAGTTAGTCTGAATAAAAAACAGGAATAATAAAAAATCGGGTTCTTTTTCAAGGACCCGATTCTATTTTTTATACTTTAATAAGTATATCACTTTTTACCGAAGTGACGTTCATAGAGACCTGCGAAGCCACGTCCATGACGAGCCTCGTCTTTTGCCATTTCATGAACTGTATCATGGATAGCATCCAGATTCTGCTCCTTTGCGTTCTTGGCAATACGCATCTTATCTGCGTTGGCTCCTGCTTCGGCATGCATGCGCTTCTCAAGGTTGGTCTTGGTATCCCATACCATGTCACCTAACAATTCAGCAAATTTTGCGGCATGTTCGGCCTCTTCCCATGCATAGCGTTTGAAAGCCTCTGCCACATCGGGATAGCCTTCTCTGTCAGCCTGGCGTGACATTGCAAGATACATACCTACCTCTGTACATTCACCGATAAAGTGATTATTAAGGTCTTTCTTCATCTCTTCGTCAGCATCTTTTGCTACACCAATTACGTGTTCTGTGACGAAATTTAGAAGATTATCTTTATCTACTACTTTAAATTTTGATTGCGGAGCACCACACTGAGGACATTTTTCGGGAGCTGTCTCTCCTTCTGCAATATAACCGCACACTGTGCAAATCCATTCTTTTGCCATTCTATTTCTATAATTTTAGAGTTATTTATATTTTATTTTTTTCTTTCTTCGAAGTATACTCCGAAAATTGTTAACTTTGTCATGAATCAGTTCGGGCGCTATAAACCCTTACCCCTTTCATTTCATCTTTTATAACATTTTCAGTAACGAAATAGTTTTGTCAGATTTTAATTTTTCTCCTCTCTCTCATCGATTAATCGAAAGTGCTTCGGAAATATTCAGACCATGGCACAACTCAAGACTGCTCATTACAATCAGCGGCGGAGCTGACAGTGTGGCTCTGCTACGACTTTCGCTTCTGCTGAATCTGAAAATCGTAGCTATTCACTGCAATTTTCATCTTCGGGGTGAAGAATCAGACCGCGATGCTGAATTTGTTGAAAATCTATGTAGAAATCTGAATGTCGAACTCATAAGGATAGATTTTGACACTCTTCAATATATCAATGACAATCCGGGAATTTCCACCGAAATGGCCTGTAGGGAGCTCCGCCACAATCAGTTTGATATGGAAGCTGCTAAAGCCGGATGTGCCAGAAT
Source organism: uncultured Sangeribacter sp. (assembly GCA_964509225.1). GTDB lineage: Bacteria > Bacteroidota > Bacteroidia > Bacteroidales > Muribaculaceae > Lepagella. The sequence continues at coordinate 17,093 of CAZDWB010000026.1, read as the reverse complement.
TGTGACAGGTCACAATGCTTCTGACAATGCTGAAACATTATTCCTTAACCTCCTGCGCGGCTCAGGGATTGCCGGACTTAAGGGGATGCTCCCGGATGACGGAAGAATAATTCGCCCTCTTATCACCTCCACCCGTAACGAAATACTCTCTTTCCTCCATGACCTCAATCAGAAATTTATCACCGACTCCACAAACCTGCAATCAGACTTTCGACGCAATTTCCTGAGAAATGATATTTTCCCTCTTCTTAAAAAGCGCTGGGCAGGGTTGGATAAATCTCTCGCTCGTTCTATAAGAATTCTTCAACGTCAAAATAAAATCCTTGAATATACACTTTCAAACGTTTTGGGGGAGGATAAATTTTTTCTCTCCTGGGAAAAAATCAACAGCTTTATAGAACCTGTCACTCTACTCCATCGATTCATTCTCCCTTTTGGTGGCACCGAAAATATTGCAGAAGAAATTTCACGTTCTCTCCCATTCCCTCATGCCGGGAAACATTGGGTTCTGAACTCGGGGGAACTTTATTCCGAACGTGAAGGGTTGCGATTTATACCCGCTGGGCATGATTCTACAAAGAATCCGATCATAACATGGGAGACATGTGAGATAACTGATGAAAATCGCGAGGAATTTATAAGCCGCATCAGGAATAACAAGGAGAATAAAGAATGTTGGCTACCTTTGGATGAGGATGCTTACGAGTTTCGCTTCCCTTACCCGGCGGAAAGATTTGCTCCGCTCGGCATGAAAGGTACCCGGCTATGCAGTGATATTATCTCTGAAGCTCATCTCTCTACTGACATTCGTAAAGATTTTAAGCTTCTTGCTTTGCGTGGTGAAAATGGTAAACCCGGAGAGGCTATCTGGCTCCCCGGGTTGAAACGTTCGCGTCGGTCGCTGATCGACTTCAATTGCACAAACCGAATATATTGTTGCCGGATTACTTATCCATAGTTACAAGCAATTCCTCATTCGTTCTTGTCATCTCCATCCGTTTTTTGATGAATTCCATTGCCTCCAATGACGTCATATCCGCAAGGTAATTACGGAGAATCCACATCCTGTTCAATGTTTCCTCACTCAACAACAGGTCATCCCGACGGGTTGAAGAAGCAATTATATCTACGGCTGGGAAGATACGTTTATTGGATAGCTTGCGATCCAGCTGGAGCTCCATATTACCGGTACCCTTGAATTCTTCAAAAATCACCTCGTCCATCTTCGATGATGTTTCAGTAAGTGCAGTAGCAATAATGGTAAGCGAACCACCATTCTCTATGTTTCTGGCAGCACCGAAGAAGCGTTTTGGACGCTGGAGTGCATTGGCATCTACACCACCCGACAATATTTTACCGGATGCCGGCGATACTGTGTTGAAAGCACGTGCCAGACGTGTGATTGAGTCAAGCATTATCACAACATCATGCCCACACTCAACAAGTCTCTTTGCTTTTTCAAGCACAATATTAGCTATCTTCACGTGACGTTCCGCAGGTTCATCAAATGTCGAGGCTATCACCTCTGCGTTAACGCTGCGGGCCATATCTGTAACCTCCTCCGGACGCTCATCTATGAGCAGCATTATTATATATGTGTCAGGGTGATTCTCTGATATGGCATTCGCTATATCTTTGAGCAAAATGGTCTTACCGGTTTTTGGAGGAGCCACAATCAATGCTCGTTGACCCTTTCCTATAGGTGCAAACATATCTACAACCCTGGTGGATAAGTTATTGCTATTCCCTTTAGTAAGATTGAATTTCTCGTCAGGGAAGAGGGGAACCAGATGCTCAAAAGGAACACGGTCGCGAACAGATGATGGTTTTAGTCCATTGATAGAAATCACTTCGCAGAGCGGAAAATACTTTTCGCCCTCTTTGGGAGGGCGTATCGTTGCCTCCACTACATCTCCTGTCTTGAGACCATACTCCTTTATCTGATGTTGATTGATATAGACATCATCAGGAGACTGGAGATAATTATAATCTGAAGAACGTAAGAAACCATAACCCTCGGGAACAATCTCAAGCACACCGAAACAATTCAGTATCCCGGCAAATTCATAACCGTTATTGTTGTTTTTAGTATAACCTTGTCGATTATTTTGGCGCTGGCGACGGTTCGGATGCTTCTGCCCCATATTCTGGGTATTTCGCGGAGTCTGGGAATTAGCCCCCGGTTGTTGCAAAAGGACCGGTCCTTTGGGAACAGGAGCAGTTTGTGCAGCTATGGGATGTGGTACAGGTGTCAGTGACAGAGAATCTACTTCACCTTGCTGTGAACGTGGTTTAAAGGTTCTCCCCTTGGAATTTCCGAAGAATGAATCCAGAGAGGGCTTCGGTCCGTTCTTTCTGTCACGTGGCACAAAAAGAGTCTGCCCGGAACCGTTCTTGGGCTCCTCTGTCATCTCACCCTCATTATTCTCCATCTTTTCTGATGCTGATTCCGGCTTCTCCTCAATGGGCTGATGTGAATTTTTCTTCCCACGTTTTTTTGGTTGGGTGTCCGCCGGAAGGTCTTCAGATGGTGTTGTGCCCTCAACCTTCAATCCGGACTCAGAGTGATCCTCAAGTAGCAAAACCTCCGGAGCAGACTCCTGGACGGGCTCTGCTGAATCCTCAGTTTTAGTATTTTTTTTCGGACGACCTCTACGTTTGGCCGGAGTAGTTTCTCCTTCAGCTGAAGAGACGTTCAAATTATTATCCTCTACCTTTCCTCCCTCCGGAATAGATTCAGTCTCAGACTCAGGCGATTTAGCCTTAGGCTTCCTGCCCCTCTTTTTGGGTGCTTCATCCGTGGCTTCTGCAGCCGGCTGAGCATTCTCATTCTTTCGGCCTCGTGACTTTCGGTCACGCTGATTTGAATTACGTCGCTTTGCCTCCTTTGAAGCCTCCTCTTTTGCTACCGCACTGGCTGAATTATCCAAAATGTAATAAACCACCTCCTCTTTTGTCGCTGAGGAAGCTTTTTTCATTCCCATGGACTCCGCAAGCTCATTCAAGGGTGCTGAGTCCATTGCAAACAGTTCATCAATACTGTACATGGTGTAAACAATTTCTCCATCCATTCACCAATAAACACTAAACCTTAATACGGTTCTTTTCTCATTAGTGAGAGTTCTGAAATATAGAACTGACTTATATTTATGATGGGGATTTATTATTCTTTTTTCTCCTTTATGAATCAGGAGTTATGATTTGGGCTATGAGTGAAACTTTATTCACCTTAATAAATCACAATATCCGGAATTAATTTCTTCGGAAAAAATTCAAAGAAATTTATTCTAAATTAATCTTGGTTTTTAGCTTTACCGGAGAAAATGTGATTTTTTCACCACAAAATTAGTGAAATTTTTTCTTATCACAAAAAATTCATTTAAAATCCGTTCGCAAAAACTTAAAAATTGTATCGTAGGCTGCGTTTCTTACCTCTTTTCTGCTTAATATCAGGTCATGCAATCCGCTGTCAATGGCACATACCACTCGGCGGTCTGCTCTCCCCAGTTTCTCCCCTCTTGCCTGAATCTGAAATGGATCCAGCACACAATCACCGGTTTGAAATTCAGGTGTCCACGAACATCCGTCTATCTTACGACTGCTGTGCATGACAAGAAGGGGCACCCGGATATTCTCCCTTTTTTTCATAACTTCTCTCTGAGCATTGGTGATAGAACGAATCCACCCCAATGTAACCGGTGGTGAGAATATCATTTTCCAGGATGTATTGTATTCCCATTCTCCATGATACTCTTTTAACAGACTGTACGCATATCCGTCGCATGGCTCTTGCTTGATTTTTGAATCCTTTGCCATACCTCCGAAGAAACTTACCACCGGGATTGCGACTTTACGCATGAATGGAGAAAAATTCCAAGCCAGGAAAGGACTATCAGTGACCACTTTATCCACCCCGATTCGCGCTCCCTTGTCAACTGCATACAGAATCACTGTCAATCCTCCCGTTGAATGTCCACCCAAAATAATTTCCCGGTTCCCATCACGTCTTATCTGTGAAATCGCTGAATCTATATCTTCGAAATACTCTTTTTGATTACGCACGTTGAACGGGTATTGCCATGGTAGCCGACTTCTGCCATATCTCCGCAAATCCACAGCATAGAAATTATATCCTGAATCGACATATCTGTCACCCATCTCTTTCTGAAAAAAATAGTCATTGAATCCATGAATATACAGAAATGCTTTTTTGCTTTTCCCGGGAGCGATTTTACGAATTATGGTAGACCGGCATAATCCATCAAATGCCTTGGGCTGATTGACAAACCGGGATTCATAACCTGGTAAAATATCCTTACCCCATAATGTGTCCCAATCGCAAGTTTGCTGACCCTCATATTTATTTTTCCAATTCCATACAGTATCAAATCGGTCGGCAAATCCCAGACTCACTCCGATAATTATAGAGATGACTACAAAAGCAACTAATTTCTTCATAAGATTTAAGATATAGAATTATATAGTTTATAAGGAATACAATCTTTAAACATCCACCAATATATTAAGGTTTGAGATATTTCCACAAAGTTTTAATAAAAATATTGCAGAGAATTTGCATGATAAAAAAATAATGCTTAACTTTGCAACGCTTTTCAGCAAAGCCTCCTTGCGAAGCCTTTAGTGGAAGCCGAGCAGGAAAGCAAAATGGTGAGATTAGCTCAGTTGGTTAGAGCGTCGGATTGTGGTTCCGAAGGTCGTGGGTTCGAGACCCACATTTCACCCCGAAAAATCATTTTTAAGAGTATTAAATTTTTTGATTTAATACTCTTTTTTTTTACTAATTTTGCGCTTTCGATACCCTAATTCATCCTAAACTTAATGAAAAAATCTTTTCTTTCACTCCCTCTCCTATCAGCAGCATTATGGGTAACCTCACCCGATGCACACGCTATTAAACTTGTCAGCGACACTAACCCGAATGCCGGGTACTTCCCTGAAATCAGCGGCACTGTACGTCCCATGGCTGAATGGGAAACGTCTACTGGTCTTTATCGCTTTCAAGTGCGTAACGCACGCCTTACTGTTGGAGGCAATATCGCACCGGCAAATCTGGAATATTTCTATCAAATGGATTTTTGTGACATGGGTAAGATGAAAGTGCTGGATTTCTTCGGTAAAGTCAGAGTTTTTAATGGCTTTAAAGTTCAAGCCGGTCAATTTCGAATTCCTTTTGGCGTGGAACCCTTCCGCGCGGCTCATCAATATTATTTTTCCAATTGTTCCTATCTTGGAAAAGAGATTGCTAATAATCGACGTGTAGGTGTTGCAGTTGATTATAAAATTCCCGCTACTGACCTTTCTCTTGAAGCCGGTGTATTCTCTCCTTATTCTATTGCCGACCATAACCGTTGGTCAAAGAAACTTACCTTCGCTTCCAAACTCTCTTATAAAATTCAGAACACTACTCTCACCACAGGTTTTCAAACACTTTGTCCAGATTTAGTGAGATATAATATGGCTGATGCCTGTGTGCAATGGAAGAGTGGTCGCTGGACTGCAGTTGCCGAATACATGTATCAGCACTACACCCGTAAGGCTCATAAGCCCGCCCATTCATATATGGTGTTCGGTGATTACCGAATGCCGGTAAAAGCCGGGATTTTCAACTGGCTTTCCTTCCAGGCCCGTTTCGACGGGATGACTGACCATAGCTCAGCAATATCTGACCAATCTGGTTATATATTCACGGATGATCCGGCAAGAAACAGAGTGACTGTCGGTTCTACAATAAGCTATGTTGCCAAAAACGGCATGTCGTTTGATTTAAGACTTGATTACGACAAATGTTTCTATCATAAAGGAGTTGTTGCTCCTGTTGGAGAAGGAGACAAAGTCGTCACAGAGCTCGTATTCCACTTCTAAGCTTATTCAGTTTATAAAGAAAAGGATGGGTCTGTTCACTCACACCCATCCTTTTCTTTATATCTGTCTTATCTATAAACTTCTATGGATTCATAAAGGCATTGAGACGTTCAAAGAATGAGGGATCTTCACCTACTGTTATGTCGACAATCTTACCTTCCGGATTAATTATTGCCTTTGTTGGAAAACCTTCTACCAGATAAGCTGCCAAAATGCCATTTTCATCATTTACCCCATTGTAAACATTCACCCATGGGAGTTTGAAGCGCTCTACAGCACCCTTCCATTCTTCTACAGTGTCACGGTTATCTATCCCTATTACCACCAACTCTCCATTATATTTATTATAAGCTTCCTTGAGTGCCGGGAAACCCTTGATACACCATTTGCACCACGCTCCCCAAAAATCGAGAACTACCCATTTCCCACGATAGTCGGAAAGACTTACCATCTTTCCCTCAAGGTCGGGTAAGGTAAAAGTCGGAGCAGACACATTTCCGGAACTTAACTCATTGCGTAATTTCTCCTTCTCAATCTGGGTACGGACTGCAGTCTCTTTCTGAAGCAACATCGGATAGAAAATACTCGTTTTAGCTCGATCTGAAAGTGTAGGTACAAGATTCAGAAAATCCTCACCCTCTACTTCAAGAAGTGCGTATGCAGCGGCCGGAGATTCCGGATGGGATGCATAAAATGACTTTGCAACGTTTTCAAACTGGGCTGCCAATGCCATTACACTCTCCCTGTCTGCTTTACCGGATGCCATCAATTCACTGTATGCAGCATCTATCGGTGCCAGTTCCTTACGAAAATCATTGATGTCATTCATCAATTCCGTACCGGTGACATCCACATTCCCTTTGGCATCTATTGTCACATCCAAATCCTCTCCGGGAGCCGCATAAAAATCTACTATCGGCTGGTTGGCAAATAATATCTGATACTGTGCCATCTCTGTCAGGGGCTGATTCATCACCACCTTACCATCCTTTATTGCAAAAATCTCAGTGTTGATCTTAGGAGGATTTTGACGGGTAGCGGTAACTATTTCTGAAAATCTCATACCGTTGACCTGTAATGAATCCAGTCCTAACTCCGGAGAAACGGAAATATTGACAGCAGCATTTGATGTCAAACCACCGGTCAGTAAAAGTCCGGCAATAATTAAATTTTTTCTCATATCCTATTATTTTCTAATTTATCGCTTATTATTTGATTCTCTTAACCTTAGCTCATTCAAAAGCCTGTGGGTGAACTGATAATTCTTAATCCCCCATTTCGGGGCTGCCACAAGCTCCGGAGGTGCTGATGCAAGGAATCTTTCTATTGCAATATTTCGTGGTACTATATCAACGATTCTACAACACAATTCCATATAATCATCTATCCCAAAAATTTTAGGTTCCGCTCCATCCGGATATTCACCTCGCTTCCACATTGAATACAACGGGGTGTTGCATATCACCTGAAGATGATGAAGCTTTATCGACTCTATCGGAAGCCGACATACCTCCCTGACATTTGAGATTATCTCTTCTTCCTCTTCTCCCGGCAATCCCGCTATCAGATGAAGACCTACATGAAGATTAGCAGAGTTTGCGTTATATACTGCTTTGCAGGTATCTTCAAATTTGTGACCGCGATTTATCCGTTGCAACGTCACATCCGATGTACTTTCCACACCAAATTCAACAAAAACCGGTGTTTCTTGGTTTATCTCTCCCAACAATTCCACTACTTCAATATCAAAAGTATCCGGACGCGTTCCTATCACTAAACCTACCACACCCGGTACACTCAGTGCCTCTTTATATATACTTTCCAATAATTTAATTTTTTTCTCTCCCTTTATATCTTTTCCCGGGGGTGTATAAGTATTTGTATAGCTTTGAAAATAGACCAGATATTTCATATCGGAATATTTTCTGGAGAAAAATATTTTCCCTCTCTCTATCTGTGAGCGGATATCTGATATTTCACCCTCCATACAATATCCCGGGGAAAAGGATGCATTATTGCAGTAAATGCATCCCCCCACTCCTATAGTTCCATCTCGATTGGGACACCCGAATCCTGCATTCACAGATATTTTCTGCACCTTGAATCCGGGAAATATTTCAGCCATATACTCGGCATAATCTTTATAATACTTATTCATTTCGCCAACCGGTTCCCTTATGAAGTATAAAAAAATCTGCAATGGTGAGCGCTGCCATACTTTTCACTACAGCCATACCTCTTATTCCTACACATGGGTCGTGTCTCCCTTTGGATGAAATACTGACCTCCCTTCCTGCTTGATCTACAGTTTGCAATTCTGCTCCGATCGTTGGGGTAGGCTTAAAGGCAACCCGAAAAATGATATCTTCTCCATTCGATATTCCACCCTGAATCCCTCCGCAGTGGTTTGTCCTTGTATGAATATCAGGAATATGTTGTCCATCACTACCTTCTCCTGAGGTGGGGACTGAGTAAAATTCATCAGCCATCTGGGTGCCACGCATCTTACTCCCCTTGAAACCCTCTCCGTATTCAAACCCCATCACTGCATTTATGCTCAGCATTGCACTACCCAGTCGGGAACTGAGTTTGTCGTAGACAGGATTACCTATTCCTGCGGATACACCACGGATAGTACATTCTACCAAAGCACCGACAGAATCTTTTTCTTCTTTTATTCTTTCCGCTTCCCTTCGGAATTCGATTTCTGTTTCACCCCTGAAGTGTCCCATGCTGATAAGTCGGACATCTACGGTCACCCCCAGAAGTTCAAGATATTGAAGTGCCAGCGCACCTGCAGCGACCCGGCTAACTGTTTCACGCGCCGAAGCTCTCCCTCCTCCACGGTAATCACGGATTCCATATCTCCTCTCAGTGGTATAATCCGCATGATTGGGCCTATATACATTTTTTAACTCAGAATAATCCCTACTCCGGTTATCATGGTTGCGGATTATAAACCCTATAGGGGTTCCAAGGCTAACACCGGATTCGTTAAATCCTGAAAGGAACTCGACATCATCATGCTCCTTACGGGTTGTTGTCCCCTCTCTGCCACCTTGCCGCGTTCTCATCTCCTCCCTAACCTTCGAAAAGTCGATTGATATCCCCGGAGGAAAGCCATCTAAAATTCCTCCCATAGCCGGTCCATGACTCTCTCCAAAGGTGGTAAGTCTCAATATTCTCCCTATGCTATTCATCATCCTTACAAATATCAGCTAACGTGGCTTTTGCCGCTATCCTCAAATCTTCCGGATTAAGTTTGAGCTGAAAACCTCGCTTCCCGGCACTCACAAATACAAGGGGATGTTCCATTATTTCCTTACTGAAATAAACCGGATAATCTTTTTTCATACCAATTGGGGTGCAACCACCACGTATATAGCCGGTAGAGGGTAATAATTCCTTCAGTGGCAACATCTCTACCTTTTTATTACCCGAAACATGAGCCGCTTTTTTTAAGTCCACTTCCCTGTTTCCGGCAAGTACACATACAAAGAGACCGTTCCGATCTCCTTTAAGAACCAGTGTCTTGTACACCTGTTCTATTGGTTCGCCAAGTGATTCAGCCACATGGTCGGCGGCAAGATTTTCCGGTTCTACAGTGTACTCAATGAGCTCGTAAGGTATGTTGAGTCTATCCAATATTCGGGCTGCATTAGTCTTTGCTAAATTCTTACTCATCTTGAATTATCAGACTATTATCATATTTTTGAGTAAAAATCAATTTTGTCTCTATTTTACAAAACTAATAAAATTTCTCAAATTTAACCAATATTTTTACTTTACCCTCTTAATAATTTCTTTAATAATTTTTTTTAATATTGTCATACTATCATTTTTTTGTAATTTTACACTAAAATGGCAATGAAATTAGGTTCTAAGTCTAAGATTAGTGTTTAAAATATTTGTATCGACGTAGCTCAAGATAATAATAAGGTTACATCTCTCTTTTTGTGTTACGGAAAGCGGAGAACACCCGGTTTTCTTATTCGCTTAATAACCCTAAACACTACCTGAGCTATTGATACAATATTATAAAATCAATTTTTATGTAAGGTGATTTTCTTAATTTTTAATTATGAATAATACGAATCTGAACTATACACTCCCTATTGATATTAAGCGTGAAATTATCTCAACTGCCGATGAACTCCGGAAATGCGTGAAGGGTGTTTTTTCACAGGCAGAAATTGAAAAGTACGTCAACCTAATAAAAAAAGGATTCATCTCTTCTGAGAATCCTTTTGATGAAAAGGGGCTTTCCAAAACACTCCTCACACTGAAGAGTGCTCTCCTTTTTGCTTCCTCCATAGAGCCCGATCATAATATTCTTCTTTGTATTGGTCTCTATCCCTTGCTTCGCGATGAAATTGTCAGCATCACGGATATACGGAATCAATGGGGAGAAGATGTCGCTTCAATGCTCGTTGGGATAAGCAGTGTGTCTAAATTCTCGAATAAAAATAATAATGTCAATCATGATAATTTCCGGGGGCTCATGCTCTCCCTTGCTGATGATATACGCGTAATTATCATAATGATAGTGCAGAATCTGGCACTGATGAGGATGATTAATCATCATCCCGACAACGAATGGGTGCGAAACGTGGCTTTTGAAGCAAATTATCTTTATGCACAGCTTGCTCACCGACTGGGACTTTATAAAATCAAAGGGGAACTCGAAGACCTTTCCCTGAAATATACCAATAGGGAGATTTATACTTCAATAGCGCATAAGCTGAACGAGACAAAGCGTTCTCGTGACGCTTATATCCAAACCTTTATCGCTCCGGTAAAGAAAAAACTTGAGGATGCCGGACTGAAGTTCGAGATTAAAGGTCGTACAAAATCCATATCTTCCATCTGGGGCAAAATGAAAAAACAGAAAGTTGACCTCCAGAATATTTATGATCTTTTCGCCATCAGGGTAATTATTGACACTCCCCTTGAGAAGGAAAAAAGTGACTGTTGGCTTGCCTATTCTATCTTAGCGGATATGTATACAGCCAATCCCTCTCGTATGCGAGACTGGATTACAATTCCTAAAAGCAACGGATACGAAAGCCTGCATGCCACTGTGATGGGTCCTGATTCCAAATGGGTAGAGGTGCAGTTCCGCACCAAAAGAATGGATCTGGTAGCCGAAAAAGGGCTCGCCGCACATTGGAGATATAAGGGGGGAAAGCCGGACACTACTGATCAATGGATGAATAATATCCGTGATATTCTGGAGACTGCTGATGCCGGTCCTATGCAGCTTATGAAGGATATGAAAATGGATATCTATGACCGCGAAGTTTATGCATTCACTCCTAAAGGGGACCTCTATCGTTTACCCGCTGGTGCTACGGTTCTTGATTTCGCTTTCAGAATCCATTCTAATGTTGGCTGCCACTGCACTGGAGCTATCGTCAATGGTGCTCACAAAAAAATCAACTACAGGATAAAATCGGGTGACACTGTGGAGATATTAACCTCTCCCACCCAATCTCCCAAACATGATTGGCTATCAGTTGTGGTTAGCTCAAAAGCGCGCAACAAAATTAGACAGACTCTTAATGAAGAATCTGCGAAACGCGCCTCTCTCGGCAGAGAACTTCTGGAACGTCGGGCTCGTAACAGGAAAATTGAAATTGATGAAGCTCACCTTATGAAGCTTATCAAAAAACGGGGATATAAATTCGCAAACGAATTTTTCGGCGATATGGCTGATGAAAAAATCGACCCGGGAAAATTCCTCAATTCTTATCTGGAATCTTTGGAAAATTCCAATGAATCTGTTCGAACATCTGCCGATGAGTTCCAGCTGCATACAGATGACGAAAATAATGTCTCCTCCGGGAAAGATGTCCTGATAATAGGAGATAAATCTATCAATGGCATATCCTATCGGTTCGCAAAATGCTGCAATCCGATTTATGGAGATGAGGTGTTCGGATTTGTCAGTTCTGATGGTGTGATTAAAGTGCACAAAGCTACATGCCCGAATGCACAGCATATCCGTACACGCTATCCTTATAGAATTATTGATACCAGATGGAGTGGAAAAACCGGTGATCTCCTTTCGGCTTCATTGAGAATTATCGGGGTAGATGACATTGGGATTCTTGCTAATATCACATCTATCATTTCCAAAGAATTAGGGGTAAGCATGCGTAATATCTCTGTTGATTCCAATGATGGAATTTTCCAGGGATACCTTACTGTCGGAATTAGCGATAATCGTCAGCTTCAAGAATTGATAAAGAAGATTTCTACCGTGAAAGGGATAAAAAGTGTGGAAAGGCTATAATCTATTAATCCTTTTCAAACGTTATATTTTTATAGAATAATCTGACTAAACTTTAAATATCTATGAACCTTAGCGAACGCGATCTACGCACTCTCAAAGAGAAGGGAATCACTCCCTCTCAATTTACAGAACAATTGGAAATGCTATCCATAGGTTTTCCCTATCTGAAAATTGAAGCCCCGGCTACTCCCGGGCATGGACTTTTCGTATTGTCGCCGGAAATGGAAAAACAATGTACCGAAATATGGAAAAAATTTCTTAACGCCGGTGCTAAAATTATTAAAATGGTTCCGGCAAGTGGGGCTGCTTCAAGAATGTTTAAAAATCTTTTCGAATTCCTTAATAATAAAAAAGAACATCCGGGTGATGATTTTTTAAATAAATTTTTCGATGAAATTGAGAATTTCGCTTTCTTCCCACGTCTGAATTTCATCTGTACCTCTCTGTATGGAGAAAGTGTGGATACTCTTATCCGTAATAAAAAATATAAAGATGTGGTTAGGGCTCTTCTCGAACATGGAGGTCTTAACTACGGACAGCTCCCCAAAGCTCTGCTGGAATTCCATAAGATACACGGCGACAGTCGAACCGCTTTCGAAGAACATCTGGCAGAAGGTGCACAATATGCCGATGCTAAAAATGGTAAGGTAAATATTCACTTCACCGTAAGTGAGGAACATCTACCCCTCCTCTCCATCAAAGCTGAAGAGAAAACTGGAGTTTTGGCTCATAAATTCGGTAAGGATTTTAATATCTCTTTCAGCATTCAGAAACCTTCCACAGATACCGTGGCTGTAACACTTGACGGCGAACCCTACAGGGAAGCAGGTGAACTTTTCTTCCGTCCCGGTGGGCATGGTGCGCTTATTGAAAATCTTAATGACCTTGATGCGGATGTAATCTTCATTAAAAATATTGATAATGTCGTTCCGGATAGCAAGAGAGAGGAGACAATTAAATACAAGATGATAATCGGTGGCGTCCTTGTAGCCGTGAAGCAAAAATTAGATGAATATTGTAAGCTTATAATGAAGGGTAAACCCTCAGAAAAACAGATTGAAGAGATGGAGAAATTTTTAAAAGATAATCTTTCAATATCTCATTCAAATATTGAAAACATGAATCGTGATGAAAAGCTCGGATTCCTCTTCTCCAAATTTAACCGTCCCTTACGAGTGTGTGGGATGGTGAAAAATGAGGGTGAACCCGGTGGTGGTCCGTTCCTCACATACAATCCGGACGGTACTGTTTCTGCTCAGATTCTGGAGTCGACACAAATAGATCCGCATGATAAGGAAGCGATGAAGATGCTGAAGGAATCGACTCATTTCAACCCCGTAGACCTTGTTTGCGCCACAAAGGACTGGGAGGGTAAAAAATTTGACCTTACAAAATACGTGGATAAATCAACAGGGTTTATTTCCCGGAAAAGCCGTAAAGGAGTGGAGATTAAGGCTCTTGAACTTCCCGGTCTTTGGAACGGAGCGATGAGCGATTGGAACACAGTGCTTGTAGAAGTTCCACCCGTGACTTTCAATCCGGTTAAAACTGTCAACGATCTGCTCCGGGAAGCCCATCAATAAAAATTAATAAGACTATGAAAGACTTCAATCCTGATTTTATGGAATTGGCGGCACGCCTTTCCTATGAAAATATTGATAATGGAGGTGGTCCGTTCGGGGCAGTGGTGGTGCGTGATGGAAAAATCATCGCCACCGGTGTCAACAGAGTGACAGCCAATAATGACCCTACAGCTCATGCTGAAGTGTCAGCCATCCGTGAAGCTTGTAAAAATCTCAAAACATTCCAACTCAAAGGATGTACTGTTTATTCGAGCTGTGAACCTTGCCCTATGTGTCTGAGCGCTCTTTATTGGGCCGGTGTTGAGAAACTATATTTCGGAAATACCAAAGAGGATGCGGCGGCTATTGATTTCTCCGACAAGTTTATCTATGATGAGCTTGCTCTGCCTCTCGAGAAACGACATCTTCCCACCTTCAAAGTTGATAACAGAGAGACTATACGCGCTTTCGAAAAATGGGCTTCCGACCCCAATAAAATCAAATATTAATTCCGGATATATTGAGTTTTACGGCATGCGGTTTTCGCATGCCGTTTCTTTTTGTTAATTTCGCATTATGGTTTTTCGAAATTTTCTCTTTACCCTCATTATTCTTATCCTCGGCATGACGATTTCATCACAAGTTGTCATGGCTGATAATATATCTACTGCTGCTGAATCCGATACCGTTATTACCCCAAAACGCATCAGCTCTGCGTGGACCTTGGTTTCCCCTCTGGGTCTTCATAAAAAGACTGATTTCGATACTCTTCTTTATAATTATCAACGTTCGGTAATCCCTTCCATGAGGTCTGATGCATACGCCACTACCGGCAACCTCGGGGGCGAAGGGATTAACATGATATATTATCAAAGACCTAAACCTCGCGAATTCTTCTTTGAACAATCTCTCCTTACATGGATGACAGACCTTTCGAATCAGAAATTTTATAATGTATATACCCCCATGACTTTGTTAGCTTATAATTTTGCCGGAAATCGCCAAAATAAGACTGACCGTCTGAAGGGGCAATTCGCAGGAAACGTAAACCGGAATATCGGTATTGCAGCCTTTGTGGATTATCTTTATTCCAAAGGTTGTTATGAATCACAGGCAACTAAGGATTTCTCTTGGGGAGGGTCAGTGTATTATACGGGTAACAGATATGAAATGCAAGCGATGTATAACCACTATAATTTCCTGAATAAGGAGAACGGTGGTATCACTGATGACCTTTATATCACCGACCCGGCGGAAGTACAAGGAGGTGTTGATCATATCGAAGCAAAAAGTATACCCACTAATCTTTCTGCGGCTCATAATCGTCTTACCGGTACTCAATTCTTTACTACCCAGGCATTCAAAGTGGGATTCTGGAAAACAGAACAGGTTAATGACACCCTTACCCGTAAAATATATATTCCGGTAACAAAATTTATTTATTCTCTGAAATATGAAGACCGCCATCGGTTCTTCATCAACACCAATAGTAGTCAGGCTGAGAAGTTTTGGAAGAATCATTATCTCAACACAGAACGGACTGATGAAGACACACGATATTGGTCTTTAACCAATTCATTTGGTATTCAAATGATTGAAGGGTTTCAGAAATGGGCTAAATTCGGACTTTCGGCCTATATTTCGCATGAATTCAGACGTTTCACCCTCCCTACCTTCTACACTCCTGTGCCCACGGAAAATGACCCGGAGTCAAGCATCCCCCTAACACCTATGCCACCGGGATTTTTCACTTCACCTCGTGTAAATCAAAACCTTCTCAGTATAGGAGGACGTATAGAAAAAACTAAAGGGAGTCTGTTGAACTATGCCGCTGACGCAAGATTCGGTCTTATCGGTGACACCGCAGGAGATATGGATCTCAAAGGTGAGATATCTACTAACTTCAAGATGTTGGGGGATACGGTCACTATTGCTGCAGACATAAACTTTTCAAACTTAACTCCCTCATATTTCCTTCGTCATTATATATCCAATCATTTTGCCTGGAACAATGATTTCGGGAAAATTCGCACACTGAAAGCCAATGCTTCTCTCACAATTCCTTGGACTCTCACCACACTTTCCGCTTCTCTTGAGAACACTCAGAATTATATCTATTTCAATTCTCAATCTCTCCCTTCTCAACACAGCGGTAATGTCCAAGTGATTTCCGCACGTCTCGACCAACGTCTACACTTCGGAATCTGGAACTGGAACAATTCAATAACATATCAGACTTCTACCAATACCGACATCCTTCCGCTCCCGGTACTCACCATTTATTCTAATATGTATTTAGCTTTTAAAGCATTCAGAGTTCTTGATTTGCAGTTAGGTGTGGATTGCGATTATTATACTTCCTATAAAGGATTAGTATATCAACCTGCTACAATGAGTTTCCATGTTCAGGATTCTAAGGATGCTATAAAAGTTGGCAACTATCCTTTCTGCAACCTGTATGCCACTGCCAAGTTATACAAAGTACGTTTCTTTGTTTTATGGAGTCACTTCAATCAGGGGTGGTTTGGTGGTTCCAACTATTTTTCTATGCCTCATTACCCACTTAATCCTCGCCGTCTCCAATTCGGTCTCTGCGTCGACTTCGCTGACTGACATCCTAACTTAACAAAACAAGAGAGAGTATAAAGGGTAGGATTAAGCCCGGCCATGATGATGAAGTAAATCAATACGTCATGGGTTAACCTTCGTCATTGGTGATAGCAATGATTCAAACTACTTTACAAGTTTTCAATTTTTGAAAATGCGAAATAAAAAAGCGATTCCTTGGAAAAATGAAACGAGTGAAAAAGGGTGATTATATATCGTAAAAGGGATAAAAACAACAAAATGTTTTATAAAATATAGTAAAAGTTTGGTAAATAAAAAACAATTGTATAACTTTACGGTGTAAAAATAAAAAACGGAAATAAAAGTTCGTCTATTCCTATTGTTGCCATAGTGATAACAGGATGCGCCGACAAACAAAAAGACTATCTGACAATAAAGGGTTGGGTCTTAATTCTGTCAGAATTCAAACTTTTCATAAAAGTTAAAGGGAAAGAAAAGGGAGAATCGATAGGAAGAGAGAAATTAGGAAAGGTCGATTTGTAACTAAGAAGTGATAAAATCGACAAAATAAATATTAACCGGGTTTTAAAGTTCGGCAAGCTGGAAACAGATATCTGATTTTAAGCCGTAAATCAAAATTCTATGAAAAAAATCTTTACCCTGCTCTTTATGAGCATCCTTACACTGAGTGTAACAGCCCAAGTATCAAACGAATTTGGGACCCATGTTCGCAAATATAGATAAAAATTCTGAGATTTCTACACCGGCAGGATAAAAAACAAGGC
>CAZDWB010000025.1:0-35022 GCA_964509225.1 uncultured Sangeribacter sp. | reverse complement strand
TACTCGTTGATTGTTGGAGATAAAGACGAGCGATTTATTATCTATGAAGATGATTATATTGGATTAGCTGACAATTCTATCTCCGAAAAAGAATTTAAGGAACGAAGGTTTAACAAGAGGCATAATTTTGAGACTCGTTTTGAGGAATTAAAGCAATTTGTCTCAACTCTCAAGAGGTTGCCAATTCAAACTGGATCAGAAGAAGAAAAGTCTCTTGCTCGATGGATAAGCAATGTACTGAAATCAAATATAGAATCCACTGAAGAACAAGTGTTATCTTTGAATAGCTATCTTTCAGAGCATAAACGACTCCCACAAAACGGCACTGAATATAATTTCAAACAGATGTGTGATGAAATAAAAGTTCTAGTAGCAAAGACCTTCGCACTGCCCACTGCTTCTGATAACATTCGAGAGTATAGTTGGCTACGAAAGAATCTCGATAAATACACCGCATATGAAGATAATCGTAAGTCTTATTTTGAAGACCTTCTTGCATATCTCAAAGACTTCGGTTTCTACCTATAAATAATCAAAATATGATGTTTGATAACCAACAATCCAATATACCTCCTAATCAATGGGGTTAGCCAACTTTAACAAAGTGGATGTGCGAAGTAATTGTTCGTTAAGGATTTTACGACTTGAGGATTTTTCATGTGTACGCAATCTAGTCGCTTCGAGTGGAGTGATAATTTTCCACTGACAAAGCGACAAGTTGGCCGTCGCAGGAATAGAGAGCAATTTATCTACACATCAGCATACTGTCCAATTTACAGTATAAGTCTTGTGCCATTTTGATGTTTTTCGTTGCAAATAACTCGTGACCGAGATCTTTCCAAGTTTTCCGGAATTCTTTCTCTTTATCCGACAATGGGGAACGTTCAATGTCGGTCTTAGCACATTCGGTTGCAAATTTTGAGAAAGTCTCAGCTGAGGGATTAGAAATCACATTTCCAAAGGCATTTGTTAGTGCTAATTTTTGATTGATTATTTTACTTGTCATATGATTTATTTTGTATCGCAGCAAAACTTATGCTGCGATACAAAGTTACATCATATTTTGCTCTTAGAAGTAATGTTTTTACCGGTTTGTATAATACTATATTATAGAAAGTCGGTCTAACTACTTTTGGGAAAAATGATTTTTTCATTATCAGACAATTTTTGTCTCCAAGGATTATTGATAGTGGATTTTTTAGTTATCGCTAATACTCCCAAATCACTGTAAGATAATGAATTTTGACTATACAAACTTATAACGTTGTTAATCTATAAATAGCATTATATAGATTATTAATAGTTTAAGAAATATAATCTTGTATGTGGAATATGCCAATATGCAAACAAAGCCAAGATACCCAATATGAACAGGCGCTTTCATTAGTGGAAGTTTGTTTAGGACCGATTTCATCGCACTTGAAGGAGCCGCAGAGGGCTCAGGTGCGATAGGTGATTGCAGCGGGATTCCATTTCGACAATGGAGTATGGGTTTTTGTCGTGTAGCCGATGGGGATGACGTTGAAGGGAACAAAATCCTGCGGGATATCGAGTATTTTCCATACCGAAGCCATTCGGTCATTATGGGGATAGAGACAAGTCCATACGCTTCCGAGTCCGAGAGCATGGGATGCAAGAAGGATATTTTCGGAAGCGGCCGACAAGTCCTGCACCCAAAGCTCATTATCCTCTCCCTCAAGGAAACGGGATTTATCGCCGCACACCACAATTGCTGCCGGAGCAAGGGATGCCGCATGGCAATATGGAAGCGCTGCGGCAAGTTGGTCGAGCAGACTTCGGTTGGTTACCACTACGAACTGCCAAGGCTGCCGGTTGACAGCTGAAGGCGCCGCCATGGCAGCTTGCAGTATGGTCTGCAGGGTTTCCTCTCCCACCGGTTTTGAGGGATCAAACATCCGGTCGCTTGTGCGGGTCATGATATTCTCCAGAATAATGTCTTTTTTATCCATCGTTGTGTCTTTCATAATTCTTCACATTGTAAAAATTAATATTGGAACTTACTTACCAAAAGAGTTACATATAAGCCTCTGCTTATATTCCTTATCTCTATAGTTTGTCCTTTTCCTATATAACCAACCCGGTTCTAAAAGGGTTCATACATAGTGCTATCTCCAAAGGGGAAAATCCTTCCTCTTCGCTGAAGTTTTCGTAGAATTGGAAAGTTTGATAATATTCAAAGAATTCAGACGTGTAAAGTGTGCCTGTATAAAATTATCGCGGTTGCTATTTTTACGCTATTTCATTTTGACAACCTAATTCAATCAATATGTTTAGCCCCTATAGTCTTTACAAATAAATTTTGATATGAAAGGTGAGCAAGATCATAAAGAGTATATTATCACTTATGTCTAACGCTAAATTACAGTTATAAATTGATGAATTACAGATTGTTATCTGTCTTTGTAAAAATAAACACATTAAAATGCACTTATTTTTACAAAGGGTTATATTCCGTAGAGAGACTTGCTTTGATTAATTGTATTTTCTCCAACAGTATAAGCATAACACGCAACCGGAAGAAAATAAACTTTCTTTCCATTTAAGTTCTTCCACCCTATTTCGCTTATGGAAGTCACTAACCCTTCTTTCAATTTATTATTGTCCATGAAACAATTCAAGGATTTCAAGTCTCCGGGATTATTAAAGAATAAATTCGACCATTTTATTTCAACGGCCCAAAAAGGCTTTTGTCGACTTATATCCAGCCCTACCATATCTACTTCTCCTTGCTGTCGACCTTGTCGCCAATTTGCATAGCGGAGTTCAACACTTTGCCGTGGAAACCATTGTGCATACACCGCAGTTTCAACCATATCCCCAATTTCAGGACTTTGTTCGGTAAGAGGCTCGAATAGTGCACATCTTAATGATGGATTCGTTAGATAAATTTTAAATTGGGTTTCTCGCTGGTAACTCTTGGCTGTCTCATCAGTACGTTTAACCACCCTTATAAGAAACGCTGCTTCAAGGTAATTTATATATTTTTTTAAAGTCTCTTTCTGAACTCCTGACTCTTTGGAGAGTTTCTCATAAGAGAACTGAACACCCGAATGGTAAGCTATCATTGTAAAAAGTGAGTTGAGTTCCTGAACATCATTGATTCCATACAGACTTGGTAAATCTCTTAATAGAACCTTATCAATAATATCATGCCTTATAAATTGCCCTGGATTCTCTCTTATTTTGTCCGAAAAAACGACTTCGGGATAACCTCCATAATTAATGTAATCAATAAAGAGGGTATTTAATCTATTAACATCAATGGTTGTATAAATTTTATTTGTTTCAGTTCCCCATTCTATAGTTTTGGGTAGCATAATGTTGTCGTAATTTTTCAAATGCATATATTCGTAGAATGTAAGAGGTGGGAGATTGAAATCTGTGAAACGGCCGGCTCCGCTCTCGTCACTACGTTTTTTCAACTCTGCAGCGGCAGACCCTGATGCGATGAACTTTACGTTGCGGTAAGTATCAACCATCGACTTAAGTTCAACTTCCCAATTCTTTAAATATTGTATCTCATCGAAAAATACATACAACGAGTCTTTTATTGAATCCTTTTCAAGAATTGCACAAGCAATTCCAAATAACTGCTCGAGAAAAATTTTATTATATATTGGTGTTTCTACATTAATATAAATAATATTTTGTGGGGGAACTCCATTTTCAATTAGCCTTTGCATAGCATGATGCATCATAACTGTTTTGCCCACACGACGCGGCCCCATCAATATCAATGCTCTTCTCGGTTCGTTTGATTGAACTAATGGGAAGAAAATCTTCAAATATTGGCGAGGTATCATAAGTGAATAATCACTGGATAGCTGACCTTCAGTCCACCAGGGATTCTCAACCTTCATTCTTCCTATAATTTGTTTCTCTAACCAGGGAGTATATTCCATACGACATTAAATTTACGCAAAATTACAAAATGTAATTGTTTAGGCAAGGTTTAGAGTGCTTATTTTTACAATTAATGTCATTATAATCGTGAAGCACATAAGAAACCACTCCTATTTTAACATCTAATAATGAGGGAATAAGTATTTTCACCGGTATTGGTTTGCCGGGTTGTTAGCGGTTGGTTTTGTAGAGTCGGTAGCGGCCCGACGGATATGGTCTTGATGTTTTCCCATAGCTGTATTCTCTTTGGTTTATGGGTACTCTTCCTCCGGTTTCTATGTCGAAGGTACACTATTTTTACGACATTTTTTGAAATTGTCTATGGGAAAATTAGAATATATGTTGCTATATTTACGCTATTTTATTTTGGGGTAAAAGGGGATAAAAAAGAGTTGGGCGGTCGCATGATGCTAAGCTCAACTCATAGGTATTCTTTTGTTTGATATTCTCTTTATGATAGCTGATTTTAACCAAAAATATCGGAGTGAGAGCCGGTCTCAATCATCAAAAGAGTAAGTTCGGTATCATTCTGTTCCCATATCAAAAGCCAATCAGGTTCAATATGACACTCCCAAGCCCTATTGAATTTCCCGGATAGTTTGTGAGGACGGTATTGCACAGGGAGTGAATCATTTTTAGATAAAATTCTGACACATTCCTTAAACTTAGATATGTCAAGTCCAAGTTTAATACATCTTTTTAATGCTTTATCAAAACGACGAGTTGTTTCTACACAATAGCTCATATACCAAATGCTTTGAACATTTCGTCCACACTATCATAATGAGTTACTCTTCCGGCACGAATATCATCGTATGCTTCTTCAATGCCGGATTTTTTACGTTTTTTTTGTGGTGCTACAATCGAAACCCCCTCGATGGCATTAAGAATTTTTTTAAGATGAGGAAGTATTGATTTATCCTCCACATTAATGGTAATCTGTGTCATAATAAAACTTCTAAACACTACAAAGTTAATAAAATTTGATCAGATGTGTAAAGTGTGTCTGTATAAAATTATCGCGGTTGCTATTTTTACGCTATTTCATTTTCGTTAAAAGGTGGTAAAAGGGGATAAAAAAGAGTTGGGCGGTCGCATGATGCTAAGCTCAACTCTTTTTAATTTCTTATTGGTAAGTAACTAAGGCTTGATTAATGTTGCCTTATAATTTTTACTTTGTAAAACGCGAACCGACAGACTTTCATGTAGCTACGCTCCACAAAAGGCGTCGACATTCGTTAAACTATTTCGGTGATACTTAAAAAGCCATTGGCTTTTAGTATTCCTCTTCGTTGAAGAAGAAGTCGTCTTTGGAGGGGTAGTCGGGCCAGATCTCTTCGATGCTTTCGTAGGTCTCGCCTTCGTCTTCTATCTCTTGGAGATTTTCTATTACTTCAAGGGGGGCTCCACTACGCATTGCGTAGTCTATTAGTTCTTCTTTAGTTGCAGGCCAGGGTGCGTCTTCAAGTTTTGACGCTAATTCAAGACTCCAATACATATCGTTTCTTTTTTGTTTTTATTATTATTTGTTTACAGGAAATAGTCTCGATAAGCTTTTTACTTAGAGTTTATCTCTAAAAATCTTAACATTCTAAGAGTATTTCCGGTTTTGAGTTCTTTCTCTTTTTTATATTTTTACCTTACTTTTTAGTTGTAATACCTACTTTCCATTTTATCTCTTCTACTCCGGCTATATGGTTGAAATAGCGGGCAAGAATGAAAAGATAGTCACTTAGACGGTTTATATATACTATTAAGCGAGGATCGACCCATTCTTGGTTTGCGAGCCTGAGAATTGCTCTTTCAGTACGTCGACACACAGTTCTTGCTACATGTGTGTGCGCTGCCAGCTCAGTACCCCCGGGGAGAATAAAAGCGTTTGCTTTGGGGGTGGTATTGTCAAGGTAGTCAATCCATTTTTCCACTTGTTCGATGCAGAGGTCCATTCCTTCAAGGAGAGGTTTTTTACCTTCGGGAGGAAGTGTAGCAAGATAGGCTCCCAGGTCGAAGAGACGGTTTTGAATATCTAAAAGATGTTCTTTTTCTTTCGGCTCACAATTATGAGCTGAAAGGACAACTCCAAGAAAAGCGGAAAATTCATCAAGAGTGCCGTAAGCTTCCAGTCTCAGACAATCTTTCGGGACCCTTTGTCCACCAACAAGGGATGTTTTACCGGAGTCACCCGTTCGGGTGTATAGGTTGCTTTTCATAATAGAAATGGGTAAAGATACTATTGCAAATAATTTAACGCCTATAAACGCGGATTGTTGCTTAAATTTTATGAAATATTCACTAAATTTGCAGAAAACCATCTCTCGTTCATAAATACAATCAATGCAAACCATATTATATATATAGAAAGAATTGATGGGAGAGGATGATTAGTTGGTTTGCAAACTACTAAAAGATAGTGTTTTAAGTGTCAGAAGAATATATAGTATCTGCCAGGAAATATCGTCCTGCCACGTTTGCTTCTGTAGTAGGACAGAAGGGATTGACCACAACGTTAAAAAATGCCATAGAAACGGGTCGGTTGGCTCAGGCATATTTATTTACCGGTCCTCGTGGAGTAGGTAAGACCTCTTGCGCGCGCATATTCGCACGCACAATAAATTGTCTTAATCCCACACGGGACGGGGAGGCGTGTGGAGAGTGTGATTCATGTCGGGCCATCAATGATGGTAATTCTATGAATATAATAGAACTTGACGCAGCATCCAACAATTCAGTAAATGATATACGATCTATCAATGAACAGGTCAATATACCTCCCCAGATAGGGAAATATCGTGTGTTTATCATTGATGAGGTACACATGCTGACTACCCAGGCCTTCAACGCATTTTTAAAGACATTGGAGGAGCCACCGCGATACGTAATCTTTGTACTCGCCACTACTGAGAAACATAAAGTCATTCCGACAATTTTGAGCCGTTGTCAGATTTATGATTTCAAGCGAATCACGATACACGACATGGTGGAACATTTGCAATATGTTGCTTCGCAAGAGGGGATAGAGGCAGAGACAACTGCGTTAAATGTCATCGCCAAGAAGGCAGATGGAGCCATGCGCGACGCGCTTTCAATTTTTGATCAGGTAGCATCATATTGTGGAGGAGAAATTACTTATGAGAGAACTATTGCCAATTTGAATGTATTGGACTATGACTATTATTTCAGATTGGTAGAAAGTTTCCGTGAGGGAAATGTTCAGAAATCTTTGCTTATTTATAAAGAGATTCGAGATAAAGGTTTTGATTCGCTATTTTTTGTGGGAGGATTGGCTTCACATATCAGAGATTTAATGATGGCTGCCGATCCGGCGACCCTTCCAATGTTGGAAGTTGCTGAGGAGGTTGCGACACGTTATTCGGAACAAGCCCGTTCTTTACCCTTGCAATGGTATTACGTAGCTATGAAATTGCTGAATGACTGTGATATTCAATATCGCACTGCATCCAACAAGCAGTTTCTTGTAGAGTTAACACTTATCCGGCTTTGTCTTTTACTCAATCCGTTGACGCCCCCTTTTGATCGTGTGGATGCAGAAATACCGTTAAAGGTCTCGGCATCCGTTTCTAATACGACTGTCTCAACCCCTGTCACTCCTGAACAACACCCTACATCAAAGTCAAATGCGTATGAGGGTAAGAAATTCCAGACCCCTCCGGTGTCGCCTTCTCAATCCAAAATGTCTCCCTCAGAAAACAGCGCACCTAAAAACAGTGTATCTCACCGACCGGGGAGTATGAGACTCACCGACCTTAAAAACAAGGCAGAGGAAAGTACAAGAGTCAAGACAGAATCGAGAGAAAGAGTTTCTGCGGAAGAATTTATCAAAAATTGGGAAGGCTATACGCAACGATGTGACCATAGTCCGGTGTTGCAATCGGCAATGAGAATTCATAAGCCGGTTCAGACAGGGGAGGAATCCTTCAAGGTCACAGTAAGCCATCCGGCAGAGTACAATGCTTTTAAGTCAGCGATGGAGCATCTTTTAGGTTATCTTCGGGAGAAGGTACGTAATGACTTTGTGGTGTTGGAGATTGAAATAACCCAGGAAGAGGTAGAGAAAAAACTCCCGCCATCAGAACTTTTGCAGGAGATGGTGTCAAAGAACCCTGAAATAGCCCGACTGATAAGTGATATCGATGCGGAGATAGTTTGAAAGATCAATAGAAGGATCAGGCAACGTAGAGTAGAAGGGAAAGAGGTGAGAAATAATTGTCAGAAGCTGTGGTTGGTTAAAGAAATACCAACAGCCTGTATCCCCTTAATAGTTTCCGGTGAAATTGAGGAAATAGTAAGTCTCCAGCCCTCGGGGAAAGCGTTCAGAGGGATGGTGTCACTGAGAGTGTAGACACCAAATTTACCTGCTCCGGAAGGTTTTTTATCCCGATAGAGGTTAATGATAACGGTGTCGCGTGAGGCCGGTTCGAAATATGATTCAGAGAAAAGTACTAAAGGTAAAGACTTGACACTGACAGAAGAGTTGTAACGAATATGGAGCACGAGTCTGTCAGGAGCTTCAGTGAAAGCCGAAAGGTCAGCAGAATCTGGTGAAAATTCAAGATGGAATTCGGGAGACCAGTTACTTTGGGGTATATTTTTGAAATAGGTTGTTGAAGCGGAGGGATTGATACAGGAAAAAAGGAAAAATAACACAAAGCCTGAGAAAAGCAGAAGACCCCATCTCTGAGATAATATCAGAGAGATACGGGGTCTTTGAAGCTTATGCCAAATACGATTAAGGTCAGCCATTATTGTTGTTATGTGGCTTATTATGATTTTTTTTAACCTGTCGATTTGCATTATTGTTCCGGTTGTTTTCTCCACGTGACTGAGACGATTTCTGGGCATCACGCCGTTGATGATTTTTGTTATGGGCCCTATTATCGCGTTTTGGATTTTCCTTATCAGAATTTTTATTTTGTTGATTTTTGTTTTGGGTTCTGTTAGATTCCCGGTTATTCTCCTTGGAATTATTATTTTTCTTTTTCTTCTTCGATTTGTCGAATCGGGTAAGAGAGTCCTGGTCGGTAAGATCGATAAATTCCTTGGGTGCATGGTTTTCTTGTTCTACAAGGAGATTTTCCACTTTGACTCCCTGTTTATTAAGAGCAATAATTTCGAAAGCTCTTTGGGCGGAGATGGTAACAAGATTAGCCGGCACATGCTTATCAGTGGAATAAGTAACGGTACGCGCGAGAATATCAGATTTGAAAAAGAAATAGGAAGCATCTTTCGTTTCGAGGGCTAAATCCTTAGGGGGGAGCTGTCTCGAAGCTTCAGCGTAAACATCAGTTTCAAAGTTTATACAGCATTTGAGTTTAGCACATTGGCCGGCAAGCTTCTGAGGGTTCATGGATAAATCCTGCAGACGTGCTGCGCCAGTGCCGACACTGACAAACTTATTCATCCATGAGGAGCAACAAAGAGGTCGTCCGCAAGGACCGATACCACCAATGCGACCTGCTTCCTGACGAGCCCCGATCTGCTTCATTTCAATCCGGACTTTAAATGTATCAGCGAGGATTCGGATTAATTTTCGGAAATCGACTCTTTCATCAGCGATATAATAGAAAATAGCTTTTCCTCCATCTCCCTGGAATTCTACGTCTCCGATCTTCATGTTAAGTTCCAGTTCAGCTGCAATCTGTCGGGAACGTATCATAGTCTCATGTTCACGAGAGCGAGCCTCTTCAAACTTTTCCAAGTCCGACTGGCGTGCGATACGGAACACTTTTTTAAGTTCGGTATCAGCATTTATGCCATTCTTTTTCATTTGAATCCTCACGAGAGGACCTGTCATCATGACCCTTCCTATATCATGACCCGGATTAGCTTCCACAGCCACGATATCACCAATTTTCAGTTTCAGTCCGGAAGGGTTGGCATAAAATCCATTGCGAGTGTTTTTGAATTGCACTTGCACTACATCCGGATTTCCCGGGAAAGAGAGTTTTTTGAGCCAATCCGTGGCGTAAAGCTTTCCACGGATTGAGCCGTTGTCAAAAACATCCATGGTCAGAGTGGATTATTTCGCGAAAGCTACAGCACGCGTTTCACGTATAACGGTAATTTTAACTTGTCCCGGATAAGTCATTTCATCCTGAATTTTCTTAGCTATTTCAGCTGATAGTTTTTCAGTTTCTTCATCAGAAATTTTATCCGCTCCTACTATCACACGAAGTTCGCGTCCTGCCTGGATAGCATAAGTTTTCAGCACTCCGGGGTAAGAAAGCGCGAGTTGTTCAAGGTCGTTAAGACGTTTTATGTATGCTTCCACGATTTCACGGCGAGCACCCGGGCGAGCACCCGAGATAGCGTCACAAACCTGTACGATAGGAGCTAAAAGGGAAGTTTGTTCCACTTCATCATGGTGGGAACCGATGGCATTGCAAATTTCAGGTTTCTCTTTATATTTTTCAGCGAGTTTCATGCCGAGCAGAGCGTGAGGAAGTTCCGGCTCATCGTCAGGCACCTTGCCTATGTCATGAAGTAGTCCGGCTCTACGCGCCTTTTTGGGATTAAGTCCCAGTTCGGAGGCCATGACAGCACAGAGATTGGCAGTTTCGCGAGAATGTTGGAGAAGATTCTGTCCGTAGGAGGAGCGATATTTCATTTTACCCACCATTCGGATTAATTCCGGATGAAGACCATGAATACCGAGGTCGATGGCAGTACGTTTACCTGTTTCAATAATTTCTTCTTCAACCTGTTTTCTAACTTTAGCCACTACCTCTTCAATTCGAGCCGGGTGGATTCTGCCATCGACTACGAGTTGATGAAGCGCAAGGCGTGCAATTTCGCGGCGTACGGGGTCGAAACCGGAAAGGACTATCGCTTCCGGTGTGTCATCGACGATGATTTCAATGCCTGTGGCAGCTTCGAGAGCGCGGATATTTCTACCTTCGCGTCCGATGATTCTACCTTTAATTTCGTCGTTATCGATATGGAAAACAGTTACTGAGTTTTCTACGGCAGCTTCGGTGGCCACACGCTGGATAGATTGAATGACAATACGTTTGGCTTCCTTGTTGGCTGTCATTTTGGCATCGTCCATGATATCGTTGATATACCCGGCGGCAGCGGTTTTAGCTTCGTCCTTGAGACTTTCCACAAGTTTTTCTTTAGCTTCTTCTGCCGAGAGACCTGAGATTCTTTCAAGTTCATTTTGTGCGTTGCGGATAAGATGGTCCAATTCAGAATGTTTGGAATCAAGTACTTGCTCGCGTGAATCGAGGTTCTGGCGAAGATTTTCGAGTTCCTTTTTCTTTCGGTTAAGATCGCCGTGTTGCTGATTGAGCTGTAATTCACGTTGTTTTGCACGAGCTTCGGCAGATTGAACTTTCTGCATACGTTGGGAAGCAGAGCGTTCAGCTTCAGAAATAATTTTCATTTCCTCCTCTTTGGCGGAAAGGATCTGTTTCTCTTTGAGGACTTCAGCTTCACGTTTGGCATCATCGACAATGGCTTTAGCTCTTGAAGATGCGGACTTATTGCTGAGATACATAGCTAAGGCATAGCCGGCCGCAGCCATGATAAAAGCTATAATAATAACGGTTATGATATACATTTTAAAATAACTAAAATATTAAAAAATAGAGTGTTGTCAAAATATAAAAGCCTCGGACGCATTAGAGCCCGGGGCGATAAACAATTACAAACAATATAATAATTGGAACGACAAAACAATCCGAACGCAGACCAATTTCAGGATAAGCCATCAAGGTCCTTGTCAAGGATTTTATCCGCATCCTCATTGAGGGAGCGAAGAAGCTCCTTAGCGTTTTCTACTCTTTTGAGTAGTTGAAGATAAAAAGAAGCGTATTGATAAGCCATCATGGCGAGCAATTCCTTATCCGATTTATCGGGGAAATCTTTGCGCCATAGGGAGAAGTGGGCATCGACGCTTTTTTCAGTTTCTCTGACCTGATTCTGGTCATCGAAGGGCACGGTGATAAAAATTCTTTCACCGGCTATTTTGAGTTCCATTTTTACGTTGTCCGTTCTGTTCATCGCGGTGAGGAGTTTACGTTGCAGGGTCCTCTTTTAGGAGAGCGATAGAGGTATCCAGCCTACGTATGAGAGCCGAGATGTGCCGCCGCGCCTCAATAATAGAGTCGGGAGAGTCAGCGAGCTTGTGGGAGATTCTCAGAAAGCTGATGTCGAGTTCAAGTTTTTCGATACGTTTTGCGGCGTCTTTAAGGTCGGTACGCAGCGATTCAACCTGTTGTAAAAGAGCTCGACGCTCCTCATTAAGAGCTTGTTGGCGATTATCTATCGCTGTCAGTTTACTCTGAAGAGAGGTGATGAGGGAGTGTAGTGAGGCTTCCATTCTCGGGAATCTTTCTACAAAATTAGAAAAAATCATTTACAATCCCAAAAATCATTGGGAGTTTATTAAGGATTTTACTATTTTTGCGGAGAAACAGAGTATAGAAGATATTACTTCCGTAGGTCTTTTGGGGGAGTCTTTAGTATAACAGAAATTTAAAATAGTGGAGATATGAAAAGGATAGCTTATTTACTTGTAGTAATGGTTGCTATTATGACAGCCGGATGTAGAAATTCGGCTGATATGGAGACATTGTTGGAAAAAGTTCCCTCAGATGCTGATTTGGTTATTGGTCTCAATGTTGAGAGTCTTGTAAAGAAGTCAGGTCTTAAAAATAAAAAAGATGCACTCCCGGCAGGTTTTTCCACTTTATTGAAAAATGCCGGTAAGGAGAAAGAGATGTGGGAAGCCCTCCTAAAGGGAGAGACCGGGTTAAGTTACACAGCAGCCGTATATTTTTCCAAAGGGGGAGAGGAATGGCTCACTTGTCTTGTGGAAGATGAGAAAGCAACAAATGAATGGCTCAACAAAGGAGATTTGAGTGAAAGAGCAGTTATAGAATCAGGAATATTGTGGTTATCCTCACGCACTAAAAATCCCGGTAAAGTAAATGAGTATATGAACCTTGAGAAGGAGGGTAGCATACTGACCGTGAAGGGAGCTTCCGGAATGGAGAAAATGGAACGGGATATAGAGATATACGGGAATATCGAAGGATTGCTGAATGGGAGCGGAATGTCATTCCGTGAATTGACGGAACTTCGTCTCATGCTTGCCTCGTTGTTTAACGATGCCAGATATCTCAGAGGAGGGATAGAGTTTGATAAAGGTGAGATGGAAGGAGAACTAACCGTTTTGAATACAGAAGCAAAAGCAGCTACTCTTTCTATAGAGGCATCAAAACTGACAAAAGACTTTCTAAGTAGCATTTCAGGACAATATGATTTACTCGCCGGTTTCTCCTTTTCAGAGAAATCGGTAAACAAGGTGTTGGGTCAATATGCATCCATTCTTTCCCGTGGAGGTTACGGGAATCTGATAGAAGGATTCTCAGGAACAATGTGTATGGGAATGAATGTCGCCACATTTGAACGTGAGAAGGGTAATAGAGGATTAAGTATAGTGATGCAATTTAAAGATGGAAAATCCGCTTCAAAAGCGAGTGAGGGTATCAGAAATTTTCTTGGAGGACCTTTTGAGATATCGGCTCAAGGGAAGAATGTCATTATAGGTACTAATTTACCTGCAGGTTCATCCACTCCCACTATGGTAGATGATTTATCCGGAAGTTCGATAGGTTTAACTTTTGATTGTTCATTAATGGGAAAAGGGAAAGATGTAGAATTCCTTAAATCATGGAAATCGATGACAGTAAAAGGGATACCTGAGAATAAGAGCCTGAAGATAGAATTCACCATGAAGTCAAATGATTCTAACGAGAATTCATTACAGACACTGATAAAGACCGCATCTTCATCCGGAAAAGCAGAGGAACAGCTAAGGAAATCGTTATATGATTAAACTTCCGGAAACAGATTCACAAGAGAGTGAATTTAGGGGGATAATGTGTTAAGTCCTAATGGTTTGGAAGTTGACGGAAGTAAATGGGTAATTTTAGATTTACAGCAAAAATAAGCTCAGAAGGTGAGAATAGATATAATTAAGTTAGAGGGTTGTCTTCCCAAAGTGTTTGAGCAAGATACCCGACGTCCTTCAGATGTTTGGCGCACTTCTTTAGAGATAAAGAGGGGAGAAAGGATAGTGATATCCGCAGAGAGCGGCACAGGGAAGTCATCCTTATGTGCCTATCTTTACGGAAGTCGCACTGATTATCTTGGGGATATAAGCTTTAATTCGGTAGATATAAAGGAATTTGATATACCACATTGGCAGGAGATAAGGAGAAGCAATCTTTCCTATTTGCCACAGGAGCTATCCCTTTTTCCAGAACTGACGGCGTTGCAGAATATTGAATTAAAGAATAACTTGACTCATCATGTGTCACGAGAAAGAATCGAGGAATGGCTTCACATATTGGGTATAGACAGCAGGGCAGATTTCCCGGTTGGAAAAATGTCAGTGGGACAACAGCAGCGCGTAGGTATAATCCGTGCGTTGTGTCAGCCCTTTGATTTTATTCTGTTAGATGAGCCGGTAAGCCATCTTGATGAGCGGAACAATGAAATTGCCGCTAAGCTGATAACGGATGAGGCAGAGCGGCAAGGGGCAGGAATCATCGCAACTTCAGTAGGAAACCATCTATTAATGGAAAAAGCTCAGACTATCCGGTTATGAAATTGATTAATAAGTTATTGCGAAAAAACCTGAGTGCATCTCAGACAATTGGTTTCATCTTATCCAATTTCATTGGACTTGCTATAGTAATCACCGGGTTGCAGTTCTATTTGGATCTCCGTTCCTTATGGGAGAGGGAAGACAGCTTTGTAAGACGAGATTTTATTGTAATAAATAAAAAAGTCGATGCATCTAATCTTACCGGAGAAAGGGATAATTCCTTTACAGATGAAGAAATAGCTGATCTGAAAAGTCAACCCTGGGTCAGAGACTGCGGATACTTTACAGTGACACAATATAGGGTGTCTGCGAGTGTAGGTGGCAATGGTGGAAGAGGGATGTCGACAGACATGTTTTTTGAATCGATACCGGATAAATATATAGATGTAGAGAATGCAGGCTGGAAATACACGATCGGATCAACTCAGGTACCGGTGATAATATCCAAAGACTATCTTACACTTTATAATTTTGGATTTGCCGGATCTGCAGGCTTACCCCAAATGAGTGAGCAAATGATGAGCGCTGTACCCATGCGTCTCACTTTACGTTCGGAAGATGGAAGACTCCAGCAGGAATATGAGGGAAGAATAGTGGGATACTCCAACCGTCTTAACACAATTCTTGTGCCTCAATCCTTTATGGATTATACAAATGGAGTATTAGGCACAGGAGAGAATCAATCACCACGAAGATTAATAGTTGATGTGAGTAGTCCGGGTGATGTAGCCATTAGTAAATACCTCGAGAGTCACAATCTTGAATTAGCAGGGGATAAGAGTAATTCCCAGGCAAGCTATCTGTTGAATGTAGCCGGAGGGGTTGTGGTAGGTATCGGTGTAGTAATCACCTTATTGAGTTTCTTCATATTGATGCTTTCAATATCTTTGCTGATGCAAAAAAACCGGGATAAACTTCACTCTTTAATAATGCTCGGATATCCGTTAAAAGAGGTAGGGGCTCCATATAAACGTCTCATAATCGGTGCTACCTCGGGGGCTTTGTTACCTGCCATAGCCGGAATGCTGATACTACGAGGATTTTATATAACCCGTTTGTCAGGATTGCTCGGCTCGGAGAGCAGTGGTGTGTGGCCTTCAATTCTGGTCGGGGTTATACTTGCGGCATTGACCATGGTTTTCAACATTATCAGCGTCAGACGTAAAGTAAAGGATTCATTCTATCGACGTTAATACAACATCTCCAGCTTTTCCAACCCCTTCTTGATTGTTTAAAAATAATAAAAAAAGGGGGTAAGTTGAATGTCTTTAGGAAGGATTTGTTAATTTTGTATTTCGAACCAGAAGTATCGACATTTGAGACGATTTTTCCTTTACATAATATTGTTTGTAATAGCTACTGCGGTTGCAGTCGGTGTAAGTAACCGTCAGTTGCCGAGAGTGTCGGATGCTACGCCTCAACCAAAGGTCGATACCTTGACGGGTGATTTTAACTTCCCCGATACCATTCTTTCGGTTTCTGAAAAAGACACAATTGAGTCATTAAACGGAGAGGATACAATAATCCAGACTGGAGATCGGAAAATCCTGTCACGTATTAACAGAGAGAAGGTTGATTTAGAGTCAGCCGTAACCTTTAAAGCTACAGATTCTTTACTCTTGACCGGTCAGAATCATGCGTGGCTTTTCGGCAACAGTACAGTAGAATATGGAGAATTCAATCTGAATTCAGAACGGATAGAGATGGATCTGGACTCATCCACAGTCTATGCCAGTGGAGTGCCGGACTCAATCGGAGAACTTGTCGGCAATCCTATTTTTAAAGATAAGAGTGGTGAATACGAGTCGGAGACAATGAAATATAATTTCAAGACCGAACGAGGATATATCACCAATATCATAACGGAACAGGGAGAAGGATTTCTTACCGGAGGAGCTACCAAAAAGATGGAGGATGGAAGTTTCTATTTGGAAAACGGACGTTACACTACATGCGACGACCATGAGCATCCTCATTTTTACTTCCAGATAACCAAGGGAAAGATGCGACCCAAAAAGGATGTAGTCACCGGTCCGGCCTATATGGTTCTGGCAGATGTGCCGTTGCCATTGGCTCTCCCATTCGGTTATTTCCCCTTTACCAAAGATTATTCGAGCGGAATAATCTTCCCGAGTTTCGGTGATGATTACAACCGGGGCTTTTATGCGCGAGACGGAGGATATTATTTTGCCATAAACGATTATGTGGACCTGGCTCTCAGAGGAGAGATTTATACAAAAGGGTCGTGGGGACTGAAGGCATCCTCCTCATATTACAAGAGATATAAGTTCAGGGGGAATTTCGATATTTCTTATATCACGACGATAACCGGAGATAAAGGAGCTCCCGATTATTCCAAACAGAATAACTTCCAGGTAATCTGGAGCCATACGCAAGATGCCAAGGCAAATCCAAATTTAAATTTTTCCGCTTCGGTAAATTTTACCACTTCAGGATATACCCGGAATGACTTGAATTCTTATTACAGTTCAGCGTTCACGGAGAATACGAAATCATCTACGGTAAATCTTACCTACCGGTTCCCCGGGAGTAAATGGAGTTTATCAGCAACCGGGAATATCACCCAGCGCACACAGGATTCTACCTTGGCGGTTTCATTGCCATCCCTTACATGGTCTATGTCGCAAACAGCACCCTTTAAACGGAAGAGGGCAGTAGGTGGAGAGAAATGGTATGAAAAGATAAGGATGTCCTATTCCGGTCAGATGCAAAACCAATTGACAGCGCGGCAGGATCAATTTTTTAAAAAAAGTTTGATTAAGGACTGGAGGAACGGAATGAGTCATTCTCTTCCGATATCTGCCACCTTCTCAATCTTTAAATATATCAATGTCTCGCCATCCATCTCAATCAATGACCGGATGTATACCTCCAAGATACGACGTCAATGGGATCCGAATGCCATGGCAGAGGTGTGCGACACAAGCTATAGCCTTTATAATGTATTTGATTTCAATGCATCGATAGGATTGAGTACGAAATTGTATGGTTTTTATAAACCGCTGAAGTTTCTCGGCGACAAGGTGCAGATGATTCGCCATGTCCTTACGCCCACCATATCTGTAAGTGGCTCTCCCGATTTCTCATCTCCATTCTGGGGCATTTACTCCTCTTACGCCTACACCGATGAGACAGGTTTTGAAAGATCGAAGAAGTATTCATATTTCTCACATGGATATTACGGTGTTCCCTCAGCCGGCAAATCCGGCATAGTGTCAGTGAATCTCGCCAATAATCTTGAGATGAAGGTGAAATCTGACAAAGACTCCACAGGGGTAAAGAAGATCTCACTGATAGAGAATTTCACCATAAGCCAAAGTTATAACTTAGCCGCCGACTCAATGAATTGGAGTAATCTTTCCACCTCCATCATGTTGCGTTTAGTAAAGAATTTCAATCTTAATCTGTCAGCCCAGTGGGATCCATACACATACGCCTTAAGCCCGAGCGGAAGCCCGGTCAGAGTAAACGTGCCCCGTTGGAAAGCCGGAAAAGGATGGGTAAAATTGACCTCGACCGGTACATCCTTTTCCTATACATTCAATAATGATACTTTCAGAAAGAAGAATGGCTCTTCATCACAGGAAAAGGAGGAGGAAAATGATAATGGAGAATTTCCCGATGGTCGGCAGGATGGTCCGGAAAATTCCTTTGACCAGAAGGTGAAGGAGAGAAGAAACCGCAGAAAAAAAGATCAGGAAGAATCCGATGCCGACGGCTACACTCCCTGGTCATGTCCCTGGTCATTGACCTTTAACTATTCCGTAAATTATGGTTACGGAGCATTCGACTATGAAAAAATGGATTATAAGGGAAAATGGACTCAGAACCTGTCATTGTCCGGCTCGATACGTCCGACAAAGAATTGGAATTTCTCATTTTCCGCTTCTTACAATTTTGATTTGCACAAGTTGGCATATATGAACTGCACTATCTCGCGAGATCTGCATTGTTTCACTATGTCAGCCTCCATCGTGCCTGTCGGACCATATAAATCTTATAATTTCAATATAGCGGTAAAGTCCTCGCTTCTGAAAGATTTGAAGATGGATAAACGGTCCTCGTCAAGTAATGGTATTCGATGGTATTGATTCTCCGGTAATCTCAAGATGAAGGTTAAGGAATCGCTGGTAGGGTCCTTCACCATGGCGATGAATAGAGTTGATGATATGATCTAAACTTAATTCCTTTTCAGGATTACCGGACTTGGAAAAAAATTTATCTGCGTAGCATATCAGCTTTTCTTCGATAGAGACAGGGATAAAATCCCTGTGGGGGAGTGGCATATTGTTTCTTATTATTTCCTCTGTGGTAATGCCGGAACCGGTGTGACGTTCACACACAAGGGCGTGACGCGGGAGCCCGAGATTGTACAGTATATCGCTTCCAACCACACCATGACAGATATAAGGTAACTCACCTTCACAAAAGATAGAGGGTGCATAGCACCGAAAGATTCCGATATCATGGAGCATAGCGCTCTGGTATACAAAATCTTTATCAGCCCCGGATATTGAAAACTCGTGTATAAGATTCAGGGCTTTCTCCGCAACCTTCTCTGAGTGTATGATAAGCAAGTTCCGTAGAGGTGAGTTCAGAGTGTAGAATTTATCAATTATTTCATAGGGGTCCATAGTGATATAAAATTGAGAGAGTGATAAAGAGAGAGGGTATGTCAAAAAAAGAATTAAGACATACCCTCAGTATTGATAATAGTTGTCTGAAACAGAATTATTCTATTACTTCACACCATCCGTGAACGTCAGGTTCTTCGCCATATTGAATTGCACGAAGTTTGTTGTAAAGAGCTGTAGTCATTGGACCGGCCTCATTGTTGGTTGAGAAGATATATTTTTTACCATTGTCAAGGTCGTCGATTTCAGCGATAGGGGAACAAACAGCCGCAGTACCGCAAGCCGAAGCTTCTTCGAAAGTTTCGAGTTCCTCCACAGGAATCTGGCGGCGTTCCACCTTCATTCCCAGGTCTTCAGCAAGCTGAGTAAGACTCATATTTGTGATAGAGGGGAGGATAGATTCGCTGAATGGAGTGATGTAAGTATTGTTTTTAACTCCGAAGAAATTAGCAGCTCCACACTCGTCGAGATATTTTTTCTCTTTCGGGTCAATGTAAAGCATTACGGAGTAACCGAGTTCATGAGCTTTTTCACCGGCAACGAGAGAAGCGGCATAGTTGCCACCGACTTTGATAGAACCGGTGCCCTTAGGAGCGACACGGTCATATTCGCGGCTCATGCATACTTTTGTGGGTTTGAAACCCTCTTTGAAGTAAGGACCTACGGGAGTTACGAGCATGATAACCATGTATTCATCAGCGGGTTTAACACCAACTCGTGCAGAAATACCGATTTCGAGAGGGCGGATATAGAGAGAAGCGCCGGTGCCGTAAGGTGGAACGAAGCGCTCGTTGAGTTTAACAACTTTACGCACCATTTCGCAGAAGAGCTCCACAGGCATCGGTTGCATTTTTATACCTTCAGCAGAGCGGATAAAACGTTTTGCATTTTCTTCCATACGGAAAATGCGAATCTTACCGTCTTTACCGCGGAAAGCCTTAAGTCCTTCGAAAGATTCTTGACCATAGTGCAGACATGAAGCTGCTATATGCAAGGGAACATATTCAGAATCGCTAACTTCGATTTCACCCCATTTGCCATCCTTGTATGTGCAACGAACGTTGTAATCTGTGGGCATATAAGAGAAGCTAAGACCTGCCCAATCGATTTCTGTTTCTTTCATTATTATTAGATTTAAAGTTGTTGATTTAAATGTTGATTTCGTTTGTATGGAGAGGTTTATAAGGCCGCTTTACAGGTTAAGTCTCCGGCTTGGATTATGTAGACTCCATGTGCCGGAACGGTAAACTGGAAGGTCCCCGCCGGAAGATTTTCGGAAGACACGAGACGTCCGAGAATCGTAAACACCTTTATTTGAGAAGGGTGATTGGCTGTAACGATTATAACCCCCTTGGCGGTCTTTATCTCTATTTCTGAGTTTATGGCAGCCTGGCGGGTATCAGAGCGTTCGGTTTTGAGCACCTCCCAGCCTTTGGCGACTGACGGAAAAGAGACAGACGTCAAAGCTATTGCCACAAGGGTAGAGATTAAAATTCGCCTTAGTTTCATAATCAGTTGTAAAGTTACTAATTTTTTTTATTGTAGCATAAATTAAGTGAGCTTATTATTATTCTATAGGTGTTTTTTCGCTTGGA
Source organism: uncultured Sangeribacter sp. (assembly GCA_964509225.1). GTDB lineage: Bacteria > Bacteroidota > Bacteroidia > Bacteroidales > Muribaculaceae > Lepagella. Next base: position 14,212 of record CAZDWB010000025.1, on the reverse strand, counting down.
TGAGTGATATTGAATCACAGATAGGGGGGATGTTTATAATTTTTGACATAAAATTGCGTTTTTGGTTTAGAAAGTTATAAAAAATTATAGAGATGAAAAAGATTTCGTATGTATGCGCGTTTTTCGCGCTAATGATGGGTACCTCGTGCCATAGTGATAAGACTACATCTGAGACGGTTAATGTAATTTCAATGGAAGACAGCATAACTGTTGATTCTTCGGAAGAAAATAAACAGACTGCCGAGGTTGAGGATATTTCGGAAGAAGATGGAACAACAGAGGGTGCGGTAGAAAAAGATTCGGTAAGATAATTTTACCTATAAAAAATGGAAAAGGCGATGTCCCCGGGACATCGCCTTTTGCGTATTAATGGAGAATTATCAGTTGTTTTCGTTAGCCTGCATTTTCTCTTTGAGAGCTTGCAGAGCATCGAGGTCACCGAGAGTAGTCTTTTCAATAGCGGGAGTCTGAACAGCTTCAGTCTCTTTATGAGCTTTTTTGCCGGTATTTTTAGCCTGACGGGGAGCCCCTTCAGGTTTGTTTGCATCTTCCGCGATACGGCTGTGGCTGAGAATAATTCTCTTGGTACCCTTGTTGAATTCGATTACCTTGAAATCGAGTTCTTCACCGAGCTTAGCTTGAGAACCGTCCTCTTTAACAAGGTGCTTGGGAGTTGCAAAACCTTCAACACCATGTTCGAGAGCTATTACAGCGCCCTTATCCATAAGTTCAGTGATCTTACCTTTGTGGATTGAGCCAACAGTGAAGATTGTCTCAAATACATCCCAGGGATTCTCTTCGAGCTGTTTGTGTCCCAGAGATAAACGACGGTTTTCTTTGTCGATTTCAAGAACCTGCACTTCGATATTGTTGCCGATAGAAGTGAATTCAGAGGGATGTTTGATTTTCTTGGTCCAGCTGAGGTCAGAGATATGGATAAGACCGTCAACACCTTCCTCGATTTCTACGAATACACCGAAGTTAGTGAAGTTGCGAACTTTAGCAGTGTGCTGTGAACCGATGGCATATTTCTGTTCGATATTTTCCCAGGGATCGTTTTTGAGTTGTTTGATACCGAGACTCATCTTACGCTCATCGCGGTCGAGAGTGAGGACTACAGCTTCAACATCGTCGCCAACCTTGAGGAAATCCTGAGCAGAACGGAGATGCTGGCTCCAGCTCATTTCGCTGACGTGGATAAGACCTTCCACACCGGGCTGAACTTCAACAAAAGCACCATAATCTGTCATAACGACAACCTTACCTGTGATGTGGTCACCAACCTTGATGTTAGGATCGAGACTATCCCAGGGATGAGGCATAAGTTGCTTCAAACCGAGTGCGATACGTTTCTTTTCGTCATCAAAGTCGATGATGGCAACTTTGATATCCTGGTCGAGTTCAACAACTTCGCGAGGATCATTTACACGACCCCAGCTGAGGTCTGTGATATGGATAAGACCGTCTACGCCGCCAAGGTCAACGAATACACCGTAAGGAGTGATGTTTTTAACCTTACCTTCGAGTACCTGACCTTTTTCGAGACGAGAGATAATTTCTTTCTTCTGAGCTTCGAGTTCAGCCTCAATAAGAGCTTTGTGAGAAACGACAACGTTTTTGAATTCCTGATTGATTTTAACAACCTTGAATTCCATTGTTTTGTCAACAAATACATCATAGTCACGTATGGGGCGGACATCGATCTGAGAACCGGGGAGGAAGGCTTCGATACCGAAGATGTCGACAATCATACCACCCTTTGTGCGGCTCTTAACATAACCCTTGATAACTTCGTCGTTCTCAAGAGCTGAATTAACGCGATCCCATGAGCGGGTCTGGCAGGCTTTCTTGTGAGAAAGACGGAGCTGACCGTTCTTGTCTTCAAGAGTTTCTACAAGTACTTCTACTTCATCTCCGACCTTTAGGTCAGGATTGTAGCGGAACTCGCTGATAGAGATGATGGCGTCTGATTTCATGCCGATGTCTACACGTACATCACGTTTTGTGATTGCTTTGATTACACCGGTCACGATTTCATTATCTTTCGCTGTCTTGAGAGTTTCGTCATAGGTTTTCATAACCTCTTCGCGATTTTTCGAGCCAGCGGTTTCGCCTTTTTCAAAGGCATCCCAATCGAAATCTTCAATCGGGGTTTGAACTTTTAATTCAGTCATTAAAAAAGTTAATAAATTAGGTTAATATTCTCAATGCTAATGATTTATGAAAAATTTTCGATTATAAATCCTTATTTTTGGGGGATTCTAAAACCTGAATTGCTTTTCCCGGAATCATTAGTGGTGCAAAAGTAGTCTATTTTTTTGAATTACACAAAAAATCAGATAATTAAAACATAATTTCGTGCTTTTTTTGATTTGAGAGAGTCTGCGTCAGCAGTTCTTAGAGCTTCAGCATAAGTTGCTCGGAATTTAGAGAGTCGCGGTAGGAAGTCCGATCATCTTCCACAATTGCATCAAATCGATCGTTACCGGCTTTTATTTTTTCAGGATCCGAGAGGAATTCAGACGGGATTGCGGCAGCAATCCATTCCAATTCCAAAGTTTCATAATTTTTGAATACTTCATCAAGTATACGTTCTCTTTCCACAACACTTTCAGCTTCAAGAGCCTGCTGCATCACCGGACGTGGCATAAGTTGACCGGCTAAATCCACCCATAATTCGTTTTTGGTCTCAGCCTCTTCTACAGTTACAGACGGGAGTTTTTTCCCTGCAATCTTCCCATAAAGATACTTGTAGATTGCCAGCGAGTACAGTTTTTTAGCACGTTCCAGGGAAGCCCGACTGATTTTCATACCCTTATAACGTATATATCTGTCATCGTCGGCGGGACGTTGTAAAAGATTATCAATTGTTTCCAGAGCGGTAAGAATACGAGCTACGGTATAAGGATTAAGGACTTCGAAGGTGATGCGGTCATGAAGGGGCATTTTCCTTTTCAAACGTTTGTCACGGTTTGGCCATTTCTTTTCATCCCGGAGAAGACCGCAGCTTCTCAGCATCATTCCCGGCACTACCACGGTAGCTCCCTGGGCATCGCCAAAGAGGTAAGAGAAAGGGAATTCCGATGAGTCGGGATGAGTCTTGTGCGATCCCATCAGGAGTGAAAAGGCACCGATGAGGGCTCCAAGCATAAGATATGAATTGGAGGAGGTTTTTACTCCGCGTTCTAAAATTCCCCAATGAACCGGTCCGAGTTTATACATGTGATTACTCTGATTGGTTGAACTTCCGGCATTCATAAATGAAGTCTGACATCCGATAAGTAACGTTCCTTTATGCATGGATACGGTATAAGGACCTGCAAATAGAGCACATGCTTCCCCATTCTCAAGTGAGCAATTGGCAAAGAAGAGTGAATCGTGGGCAGTGAATCCTTTCTCAAGAGATGCACCCTGACCTACAAAACAATTCCGGATTACAACACCGGAATCTACCACTCCGTCCTCAATAATGAAATTTTCAGCATCCACTCCGTTTCCGACGTATGTCAGACCTCTGCCGGGAGCGGCATTATTTATTATCGCACCATTGACCAGTTTATTCGCGCCTTCTACCTTTACCTCATTATCAATGATGACATTGAGAATCAGTCCGCAGTCCACAACCTTGGCTTTGTCGCCGATACTCTTTTTAGCCGGTAGAGTCTCAATGTATTCTTCAACCTGTGGAATCAGGTCCGACTCAGCTTTTCGCGGCATTCTCGCCATAAGCGAGGCTGTTTGAGCAGAAAGTCCCGGATATATGATTACCGGACGTGAACCCGTTTCATCCAACACATTGACACAGGTCCCGATGCCACAGGCAGCTTCTGGTTCAATTTCAATGCGTGCCACATTTTCTACTATTGCTTCGTCACCCACAATGCAATTGATTATTCCTCCCGGGATATTCCTCATTCTTACCCCATTTCCCAAAGAGCAGTCGCGTAACAGGATATCCTTTAATCCGCAATGAGGAAAGAGTGTTGAATCCAAAAGCCCGATTTTATTTTCGCCTTCAAATTCAACGTTTTTGAATAGGGAGAAATCAGAACCGTCAGCGAAGGTCTGTTTTCTCCAATCCATAGAAGAGCACCCCTGGCGTTCGAGTTGTTGGATTTCCCACCATTCAGCTTTACGGAATGAGGGGGATTTATGGATTTCAGGAGTTTCAGAACTGGATTGAGGGGTCATCATCTTCGTCATATTTTTGATATAAGAAGTCATTGTAAGGGAAACGGGTCGCATGGATTTCACGAGCTTTTCGGTAAAGCATATCCTTTAAGGCATCAATGTTGATTTTATCCTTAGCGGAAATGAATACGCAGTTGTTGTCCATTTTTGCCATCCAGGTTTTTTCAAATTCCTCTAACGGGATATTTTCACGGGAAGCCGGAGTGAGGTCAAAAGGATCTTTAGGAGTGTATTTGAATTGGTCAATCTTATTGAAGACCATAATCATAGGTTTGTCAGAGGCACCGCATACATCACGCAGGGTCTTATTGACAACTTCAATCTGTTCTTCAAATCCCGGATGACTCACATCCACTACATGGACCAGAAGATCCGCTTCGCGTACTTCATCGAGTGTTGATTTAAAAGAGTCAACAAGATGGGTGGGTAATTTTCGTATGAATCCCACAGTATCTGTAAGAAGGAAAGGGAGATTCTCTATAGTAACCTTGCGCACAGTGGTGTCAAGAGTGGCAAACAGTTTGTTTTCCGCAAAGACATCACTTTTGGAGAGTAGATTCATGATTGTCGATTTCCCCACATTGGTATAGCCCACCAGAGCAACACGTGTAAGATTACCACGGTTTTTACGTTGAATACTTTTTTGACGGTCAATATTTTTCAGTTCAGTTTTCAGACGTGATATCTTGTCAAGAATTATTCGGCGGTCGGTTTCAATCTGAGTTTCACCCGGTCCACGCATACCGATACCACCCCGTTGACGTTCAAGGTGAGTCCACATTCTTGTCAGTCGGGGAAGGAGATATTGGTATTGAGCGAGTTCGACTTGAGTACGGGCTGTAGATGTCTGGGCTCTGTTGGCAAAAATATCAAGGATAAGGCTTGTGCGGTCGAGAATTTTAACTTTTAATTCCCGTTCAATGTTTGCGACCTGTTTGGGGCTTAGATCATCATCGAAGATGACAAGCCCTATATCATTGTCTTCAACATATTTGCGTATTTCTTCAAGCTTTCCGGTCCCGACATAAGTTCGGGGGTTGGGATATTCAAGCTTTTGAATGAAGCGTTTTCGGGGTTCTGCACCGGCAGTACGCGCAAGAAAGTCGAGCTCATCGAGATACTCGTTGCATTTAGCCTCATTCTGGAAACGCGAGATAAGTCCTACGAGTACGGTATTTTCGTTAGCTTCTTTATTTATAATATTGTCTTCAATCATTTTTTTTCATCATTCGGGTGTATAATCACGGGCACCCTATGTATTTAAAAAGCAAACGCGTGGAGAGCTTAAAAAGTTGAAACCGTTGAAGAATCATCAAACAATGCATGGTCTTCAACGGCTTAGAGTGTAAATCCTATTCCCCGGAAAGGGGAGGGTGTTTTATGAGATTATTTTTTCACCTTGTTATAGCGAGCGTTAAGACCTTCCACAATTTCATCAGTTATGTCCAGTCTGGGGTCAATGTAAAGAGTGGCAGCCTTGTATAATATTGCGTCATAACCACGGGTAACATTATACTCCTTAATGAAATTCTGAATGGAATCGTTAAGTATTTTCTGAGCCTTAACGCCGTGTTCCTGCATACTGTTCTGAAGTTTGCCAAGAGCCTGTTCAGCATTATTTCCGAGTTGGGCAAGGTGTTGTTGGTCAGCTTTATAAGAGGCTTCGGTGTAAGCATTGTTCTGCATTTTATTCTGCATGGTAGCCTGGAAAGAGCGAACCTGATTTTCGTGACGTTTAGCTTCATTATCAATGTTGCTCTGCAAGCGAATCATCTCCTCTTCGAAATCTTTTGAAAGATTGTATTTTGCAAGAACTGTATCTGCATCCACATATCTGTAATTGGGGAGATTGGCATCAGGCGCAGCCTTGGTTGTTTTTTTAGCGGTAGCCGGAGCTTCTGTTTTTTTATCTGAACATGAAGCAGATAAAGTGGCAGTAGCAATCAAGAGAAGAGAGAAAATAGAAAGAATACTGTGTTTCATATTTTAAGAAAAATTTTTATGCAAGAATAATGGTTAAGAATTGATTTGACCCGAAACAGGAGGGTTTCATCTACGGGGTGCAAAATTAGTGAAAATTATTAATAATAATGATTTGTATGGATGAATAATTGAGCATGGGAATCATTTTTTACAAATTTTAAAGTTTAAAATGAAAAAAATTGTTATCTTTGGAAAAATTTCCTGAATTATCCCGAAGCGAAGTAATAGGGATGATTTCAAGATCATGAAAAACAATATAAAAAATAAAGATAAATGGAAGTAAAAGATTTGAAGCCAGCGTTGGTGTGGCAGTGTTTTGATGAAATCACAAAGGTTCCCCGTCCCTCATGCCATGAGGAGCAGATACGTGCATATCTTCTGGATTTCGCCAAAAAGCATAATATTGAAGTTCACACCGATGAGTGCGGGAATGTAGTGATGCGCAAGCCGGCAACTCCCGGACATGAGAATGCACCTACAGTAATTCTTCAATCCCACATGGATATGGTGGCAGAGAAGAACAATGATGTAGACCACGATTTTATGAAAGATCCGATAGAGACATACGTTGACGGAGATTGGGTAAAGGCTCGTGGCACGACATTGGGCGCCGATAACGGTATCGGTATGGCAGCTTCACTTGCAGTGATGATAGATGATACCTTGGAGCATGGTCCTGTAGAGGCTCTCTTTACCATAAATGAGGAGATAGGTCTGGAGGGTGCGCAGAATATCGGTAAGGATATGCTCACCGGCTCTATCCTACTCAACTTGGATTCTGAAGATGATGGAGAGATTTTTGTGGGATGTGCCGGAGGAATCGACACTACAGCCATCTTTACTTACAAACGTAGCATATCACCTGACAACTTCACATATTTCCGTGTAAGCGTTAAAGGTCTCCTTGGTGGTCATAGTGGTTCCGACATCAATCTCGGAAGAGCAAATGCCAATAAACTGATAGCTCGTTTTATCTGGGATTGCTCACGCGAATGGAATGTAGAGATAAGTGAATTTGACGGAGGAAATCTCCGTAATGCCATCCCCAGAGAGGCCCATGCTATTTTCGGAGTTCATTCAGACCATAAAGGAAGCGTTGTAAAGCATCTAAATAAATATGCCGATGCTATTCGTGATGAATATAAAGGAGTAGAACCTTCTATGGAACTCACAATCGAGGAGGTGGAAAGACCGGAATATTGCATTGATTCCAAAACCTCGCTTGCATTAGCACGCGCGATATATTCCGCACCTCATGGAGTATATTCAATGTCGAGAGATCTCGAAGGGTTGGTAGAGACTTCGACCAATCTGGCAGCAGTGAAGATGGTGGGTGATGACAAGATTAAGATTACCACCTCCCAAAGAAGCTCGGTTGAATCGCGTAAGGCAGACATAGCCGGTCAGGTAGAGGCCCATTTCCAGCTTGCAGGTGCAGAAGTGAGTCATTCAGACGGTTATCCCGGGTGGGCGCCGAATATGGACTCTTCAATCATGAAACTCACCGCAGAGGCATACGAAGAGTTGTTTGGAGTGAAGCCCGCGATTAAGGCAATTCACGCCGGACTTGAATGTGGACTCTTCCTTTCCAAATATCCACATCTCGACATGGTGAGCTTCGGACCGACTATGACCGGAGTTCATTCACCGGACGAGAAGTTGAATATTCCTACTACAGAGAAATTCTGGAAACATCTCTGTAAGGTTTTGGAAAAAGTTGCAAAATTATGAACAGGCTCACACTGCTGACAATAGTGATGGCGGGTATTCTCGCTGTCACTGTTGCGGCAGGATGCAATGCTCGGAATGCCTCACTTCCGGCGGAAACAAAAAAAGTGCAGCAGGACAGTGTCCCGGAAGAGGATGTCACCGAAAGGTATCTTCATCTCACCGAGAAAGACTTTAAAATTGTAGCAGAGGAGCTTGGAGTAGAGGTAGCCGCTATAAAAGCAGTGGTGTTGATAGAAGCCGGCACAAAAATGCAAGGATTCTGGGCACCCGGGGTACCTGTCATAAATTTTGACAGGACCATGTATAACAAGTTCCGCTATAAGGCAAAGGATAAATCAGGAGCAAAAGGAGAGAAGGTGCCGGAGGGACTCACCGGTTATGCCCTGCAGGAATGGACACAACTTATAAATGCACGAAGAGTCAACGCTGAGGGGGCCAATCTTGGCACATTCTGGGGAATGTTTCAGATAGGAGGTTTTAATTACAAAACATGCGGATGCGAGAGTGTCAATGAATTTGTAAGATTAATGTCTTATTCCGAGCTGGAGCAACTTGAGCTTTTTGCAGCGTTCATTACTAATTCGGGAATGTTGGCTGATATAAAGGCAAAGAATTGGGCAGGTTTTGCCAGGAAGTACAATGGTGCCGGATATGCACGTCGCGGTTATCATACGAAAATGGCAAATGCCTACAAGAAATTTAAAGCAGCCGAAGCGGCTACTTCCAATCAAAAATAATTATTTAACCATGAAAATCACAGATTTAGAGCCGAAGCTGATTTGGCAGTGTTTTGATGAAATAACAAAAGTGCCCCGACCCACTCATCATCTTGACAAGATGAAGAAATTTCTTGTAGATTGGGCAATGAAACATAATATTGAGGTAAAGACTGATGAGGTAGGTAATGTGGCTATGTTTAAGCCGGCTACTCCCGGTCATGAAAATGCACCCGCGGTAATACTTCAAGGTCATCAGGATATGGTGGCTGAAAAACGTGGCGACAAGAAGCATGACTTTCTGAATGATCCTATAACCACTATAGTAGATGGAGAATGGGTAAAGGCAGATGGAACCACTCTGGGCGCGGACAATGGTATGGGTTGTGCCGCCGGTATGGCAGTTCTGCTGGACGATTCTCTTGTGCATGGTCCCTTAAGCGTGTTGATGACAGTGGATGAAGAGCAGGGACTCATCGGAGCCAACGGTCTGCAGCCCGGTTTTGTTGAGGGAGAGATTCTGCTTAATCTGGATTCTGAGGAACATGGTCAGCTCGTTATAGGTTGCGCCGGAGGTAAGGTCACAATCTGCAAAGTCCCGGTCACTAAAGCATCGGCACCGGAAGGAAAGGTATGGTTTAAGGTCCACATCAATCATTTCAAGGGTGGTCACAGTGGAATGGAAATCAATTTGGGAAGAGGAAATGCCAATCAGCAACTCGCTCGATTCCTCTGGGAGTCATGTTCCAAGTTCGGAAATACACTTGCGGCAATTGACGGAGGTGGATTGGCAAATGCAATTCCGAGGGAAGCTTGGGCAATCATAGGAATCGATGCAAAGGTTAAAGAGGACTTCGAGAAATATGTTAAGGAGTTCTCAGATATGATACATGCAGAATACCTGTTGACCGAAGGTGCAGATTTCACATTTGAGGCAACTGAGGTTGAGAAACCAACGGAAGTGATTGAGCATGAGATAGCCCATAAACTCATTAGTGCTATCTTCTCCTGTCCGAATGGAGTTCAGGGAATGTCGGCAGCTGTTGAAGGGCTTGTTGAGACTTCCTGCAACCTTGCTTCAGTTAAGATGGAAGGAGAAGAAGTGGTTGTTACCGTTCATCAACGCTCATCAGTAGATTCTCGTCGAGATGAGATTGCCGACCGGGTTAAATCTTTGTTTGAAATGATTGGGGCAAAGGTAGAGTTTGATGATGCTTATGTGGGATGGGCTCCCAATCCTGATTCTAAGATTCTGAAGGTGGCAGAACAGAGTTTTGAGGAACTTTTCGGTTATAAGCCCCGTGTAGAAGCCTTGCATGCCGGACTTGAGTGCGGTCTTTTCCTTGAAAAGATGCCCGATCTGGATATGATATCTTTCGGACCTACTCTCAAAGATATTCACTCACCGAGCGAGAAAGCAAATATCAAATCTGTAGAAGAATTCTGGAAATTCCTTTGTGATATCCTCCGCAGACTTGCTTGACTGAGGATATAAAGAAAATATCTGTAAAGTGCCGGAAGATTTCTTCCGGCAATTTTTTTGATCTGGAGGAGTATCATTAGGGTGATTAAAATTTAAAATTAGAGATAGTTGCAGATGAACAATCGGGAGTAAAATAGAGTTATGATATAGAAGAATACCGGAAGTGTATAACGAAAAGAACATAAAGTTATTTATCACGGTCGGGAGTATTTGAATATTAAAAATCAAGCGAGATGTTAGGATATATATCAGTGGGGGTGTTTATTGATGGCGGTTATTATGCCAAGGTAAACCGGGCATTAAAAGGGATAGAGAACAGTATTATAAAGGTGAGATCGCTCTTCGATTTTATCAGCAGGAGATTGGCGGAAAAGGAGGGAATAGATGCAGAGGATTGTCAGATAACGGAGGCACACTATTTCCGGGGACGGTATAGAGTAAAGGATGCATACGACCGCCATCTGTTATATAATGAGCGTAAATTTGAAGACACACTGATTGAGAATGATGTCATATTCCATTATAAGCATCTCAGGGAGGTGGAAAAAGATGGAATTGTACAGGTGATTGAGAAAGGTGTAGATGTCTGGTTTGCATTGGAAGCATACGAACTGGCAACTTTCCGCAAATTTGATTATGTGGTTTTAATTACCGGAGACGCTGACCATGAGATGTTGGTACGGAAATTGAAGGCATTAAAGATAAAGACTGTATTGCTGACTTGGAATCTTACGGATGTCGATGCAACATCACCGTTGTTGAAAGAGGAGGCGGGTCATCATTGGGAACTCTCCCATATCCTCGATGAGAATCCGGATTTGCGGCGGCATCTTCTGTATAAATTGCGAGAACCTGAGGAGCGACAGTTTGGGAATGAATTTTGATTGGTAAAAGTAGGAAATTCGTTGACAGATTTATTGAATAAACGTTTAGGAATTTAATTATAAAGGATATTTAAATAAATAAAATTATGAAAAAAGTTGCAATGTTTTTAATGGTGGTGTTAGCTTTAGTGGCAACATCTTGTGGCAGTAAGGAATCAGCAGAGAAGGTAGCGGAAAAGATTACGTCTGGTCAGACCCTTGACGAGAATGACTATGGAGTCATCATCCGTTATCTTGGTGATTTTGCAGAGAAAGCCCAACCTATTCAGGACAAAATCAATAATTCGGAAACAGCTACACCGGATCTGGACAATGAGATGGCACAGCTCCATTCCGCCTATCCCCTTACCGGAGTTTTCAATACAGCTTTGGAAAACAGCAGTGAGGACAAGGTAGGAAAGGAGAATATGAAATTGCTCGAAAAGTATGCCCCGTTAGAATGGTTTACCGCACCGAGCTGGCTTACAGTGTATCCGGATTCATCAGTAGCAGGGGAAATAGTGGAAACCCCGACGAATGACAGTAATGGTGTTGTGGCAGGTGCAGTAGACACAGTAAAGGTTGAAAGATGATATGTTTTACAACATATTGTGTTGCTAAATAAAAATAAGAAAGCGGAACATATTGCCGATAATTGAGGAAATTTTTCTTCAATTGTTGGCAATAATTGTTAAATGGAAAGATTTACATGAAAAAAGTGAAATGGATAATCGGTCATAAAATGACAAAAAGTTTTGAGGAAGAATAAATTAAGGCTAACTTTGCATAGAAAAATAGAAAGTGAATAACCTAATATCATAAACACTTTAGCAATTGTTAGAATTGCACGGAACAGAGAGAAGCGAGGAGCATAAATATAAACTATTTTACAACCTCTGACTTTGAAAGCTAATATCTGAAAAACTACACAATATAATATCTGACTTTAACCTTAGAACTCCTGCCAATTGAAAACGAGTCTCCCGCTTCTCTTTGTTACTTCCGAAAATTATAAAATATCCTAAAGTTTATAAAAGGTAGGAAATAAATAAATTTTTTTGTAAATTTGCAGTTATAAAGTTTATAAAAGAGGGCGCATTTATTATTGTAATAATCATAAAGCGCTGATACTTTGATATTTCATTACTCAACAATAAAGCCTTCAAAATCGCGTAAAAGGGCATTTTGAGACTGATAATCTATTAATTTTTTATTACTGACGAAACATCATGTGTGGAATAGTAGGATATTTAGGTGAAGGAAATGTCTATGACGTACTTGTAAAAGGTCTTCACCGTCTTGAATATCGAGGATATGATAGTGCTGGTATAGCATTGGTAAATCCCAACGGACACATTAATGTATATAAGACAAAGGGTAAGGTAGATAATCTTGAGAATTTCTGCAAAGATAAGGATTTGGCGGCAACTGCCGGTATCGCTCATACCCGTTGGGCAACACACGGAGAACCATCTGACAATAATGCTCATCCCCATTTCAGTGATGACGGAGAGATAGCGCTTGTTCATAATGGAACAATTGAAAACTATAAGTTGCTTAAGGATGCCCTTGTGCAACACGGGTGTACTTTTCATTCTGAGACAGATACCGAAGTCTTGGTTCAACTTATAGAATACGTGAAATTAACCAATAACTGCTCACTGCTTGATGCAGTGCGCGAAGCGCTCAAGCAGGTAGTGGGTGCATACGCAATAGCGGTAATTGAGAAAAATAACCCAGACACCATCATAGCAGCCCGTAAGAGTTCACCCCTTGTTATCGGTATTGGGGAGGATGCGACCTTCCTGGCTTCTGATGCCACTCCGATAGTGGAATATACAAAGGATGTGGTTTATCTCAAGGATGAGGAAGTAGCGGTGATACGTCGCGGAAAGCCATTGAAGTTGGTAAATCTCGAAAATGAAGAGGCGAAGATAGATGTGACCACACTGAAACTTTCAATTTCTCAGCTTGAGAAAGGTGGCTATCCGCATTTCATGCTCAAAGAGATTTTTGAGCAGCCTAACACACTTCGGGATTGTATCCGCGGACGCGTGGTAGAGGATGGAAACCGAATAATGCTCAACGGAGTAATAGATAATAAAGAAAAATTCACCTCAGCCAAACGCATCGTCTTCGTAGCATGCGGCACCTCATGGCATGCGGCTCTTCTCGGGAAATACCTTATCCAGGATATGTGCAATATTCCTGTAGAGGTGGAATATGCCAGTGAGTTCAGATACAGTCATCCTGTGCTTGATGAGAGAGACATAGTGATTGCCATATCCCAGAGTGGAGAGACTGCTGATACGCTTGCAGCCATTAAGATGGCCCGCAAGGCAGGTTCGTTTGTTTACGGTATCAGCAATGTTGTAGGAAGTTCCATTCCGAGAGAGACAGATAGCGGCACTTATATTCATGTCGGTCCCGAAATCGGCGTGGCATCCACTAAAGCATTCACCGGGCAGGTGATGGTGTTGACAATGCTGGCGCTTTCAATCGCTCAATTAAAGAAGAGCCTACCTCAGCAAGATATCAACAAGCTTGGCAAATATATTCTCCAGATTCCTGAGTTGGTGGAGAAGGTTTTGAAACTTAGCGAGAAGATAGAGCGCCTCTCATTAATATATACCTACGCGCGTAATTTCCTTTATTTGGGAAGAGGTTACAGTTATCCTGTGGCGCTTGAGGGAGCTTTGAAGCTGAAGGAGATCTCCTATATACATGCAGAGGGGTATCCGGCAGCAGAGATGAAGCATGGTCCCATAGCGCTGATAGATGAAGAGATGCCCTCGGTGATAATAGCACCTAAGGACCATCTATATGAAAAGATAGTAAATAATGTTCAGCAGGTTAAAGCCAGAGGAGGAAGTATCATTGCGATAGTAACAGAAGGGGATAACGTGATACGTAATATTGCCGACCACGTATTGGAAGTTCCGGAGATGCCTGAATGTCTGACGCCTATCATCACCAGTATTCCGTTGCAGTTGTTGTCATATTACATAGCAATCAACAAAGGAAAGAACGTTGATATGCCCCGAAATTTGGCTAAATCAGTAACTGTGGAATAAAAAACGAAAAAAATATAAAAAAAACAGTAAAAAAATTTGGAGTGTGAGAATTTGTTTGTATCTTTGCACTCGATTTCGGTTGGGGACTTCAAAAGGAGTTTAAAGACCGGAGTAATCAAGCCTCTTTAGCTCAGTTGGCCAGAGCACGTGATTTGTAATCTCGGGGTCGTT
>CAZDWB010000024.1:0-38109 GCA_964509225.1 uncultured Sangeribacter sp. | reverse complement strand
AGCCCCGGCTTGGGAAAGTCGAGGCTTTGTTTTATGTTTTTCAGCATGTTAAACACATGAGGGTGTGCCTATTTTGACACACCCTCTTCTATGATTGGAATATTTGTCCGAGATTACTCAGCCATAAGATATAACATCGGCATATTGTTAATCCAGTCAAGTTGCATGAGTGCATTTTCAATAGACTCTTTCTTAACGTCATTGATGATGGCAGCATCAACAGATACAACGTTGCCGGTGATAGAAAGAACCGGACGACGACCGAACATATCTTCAAAAGTATCACATTGATCTTCAAGAGAAGAATACATTACCTGAGCCCATGAGGGGTTAGGACAAGTAACGGTAGTGAGATATTTGGTGCAATATTCGTTAGAGTTAAACTCAACGTTCACAACGTAAGTGATGTTTACACCACCCATGTTTGTACAAGTGTAAGTACCCTTCTTTTCATCCCATTTGCCGAAGATAAATTTGTCAGCGTCGATATTTGCATCAGTGTTCCAGTAAAGCATGACGTTCTTTACTTCAGCCACAGAAAGACCTTCCAGCTGAGGAATATTTATGTAAATCACCTTACCTGAAACGAGTACAGGGATGGGAAGAAGCATATTGGCGCGTGTGTTGGCAACTTTCTTTACAGCAGCGCGGAGGTTGCGGCCTAAAGCACCGGCAACTTTACGGGCAGGAGCCTTGAGGTCAGCTTCATCCTCCTCAGAAATCCATGTGCCATTATTGAAGAGTTTAGCGATGGTAGCAGCTTCAGCTTCGCTTCCGGTAACCAGACTGAAAACAGCAGCTTTAACTTTGTCACCCTTGATAGCAAACCCGAAATATGAGTTGTATTCGCCATCTTCAAGGTCAGCATCGTTAGTAACAGTGTAGTAAGCAATACCCTCAGAGTCATTCTGAGACCAACCGAGAGTGGAGGGAACATTGGTGGTAACGATTTGAGGATTTTTCTCAACTTTTTCAGCGGGATCGTCGTCACCGCATGCAGTAAAGCCGAAACCAAGAGTAAGGGCTGCGGCAGCTGCATAGATTAAATGATTCTTTTTCATTGAAAATTTAGTTAATTATTAAGTGTTATTGAATACTCGAATTATCGTTTCTCAATTATCTGACGATAAACCGGGAATCGCGCGCAAAGGTAATAAGATTTTCTCATTTTACCAATCAAAAATAATTAAAACGTTAATAATAGGGGGGGTTAGTCCATGACTTGTGAACAAATGCCGACTATCAATCGTTCTATTGCTGATGAAAACATTAACGCTATTCTTAACTCTGAGCATGGTCGGTATATTATTACTGACCGCAGGCAGAAAGGATTCGCTAAAGACAGTTACCACTCTCCCGCCCATTGAAGCTCAGACTAAAAACACCTCATCAAATGCTTTAAGCACGGAGGTTTCGAAATATGAAAAAGCAGTGGAAATTATTAAGAAATATGAAACGTTACATTCTACACGTCATTGGCCCTTGATAGGATACGG
This sequence comes from uncultured Sangeribacter sp., assembly GCA_964509225.1. Taxonomy (GTDB): domain Bacteria; phylum Bacteroidota; class Bacteroidia; order Bacteroidales; family Muribaculaceae; genus Lepagella. The sequence goes on along the minus strand of CAZDWB010000024.1, from coordinate 36,613 downwards.
ACATAAAGTGCTCCCCGGAGAGAAATATAGCCGAAACCGTTCTCTCTCCGAAAAAGAGGCTGATGCACTTTTAAGGAAGGACCTTGACAAATTATGTAAGATTTTCCGTTCTTATGGAAAGGACTCTTTACTCCTTGCCACATTGGCTTATAATATCGGTAATGGAGCTGTGTCCCGTTCTTCTGTTGCCAGAAAACTGGCGTCCGGAGACAGGGATATTAAAGCCAATTACATCTCTCATTGCAAGTATCGTGGAAAAGAACATGCTCAGATAAAGAAGAGGAGGATGGAGGAATTTGAGACTCTTTTCGAACCGGATTCAATCATTTCCTGAACCTTCAGTGATATAAGGTGATAATTAAAAGGAGGGAAAATTTTATAGGAAGATTCCTATTTCATAAATTTCAGAAACTGTGAAAAAATTTAGTTATAACAGAAAGTTTAGACTTAATAAAGGTTCGACACCGACAATGCTATTGTCGATGGCGACCATCCTGACATTCGGTGGGATTTCATGCACAGCCGGCAATTCCGATGGTGCAGAGCGTACACTTGCCAATGATTCAATTCCCAAAACGGTAAAGGAGTTTGTGGCGAGTGTTACGGATAACGATAGTGTAAAGTTTGCCTCTATTGTAAGTTATCCACTGACACGTCCCTATCCCCTGCCGGATATTCAGTCACCGGAGGAGATGAAGCGATACTTCTCGTTGATGGTAGATGACTCATTGCGTAACATTATTAAATCTTCCGGTCCGGAACGCTGGAATCAGGAGGGATGGAAAGGATGGACAATTGATGACGGGAAATATGTTTGGATTGATGATGCTGTCTATGATTTCCCCTATCTTTCCAATGGTGAAGCTAAACGTCGTCAACAGTTGATAAAGGAGGAGATGGAGAGTCTTTATCCTTCATTACGTGAGGGTTGGCAACCCGAGGCATGTATGCAGCAGAAAGGTGACGGGAGTGTCTATAGAATAGACCGTCGAACAGACGCGGACTCCTCGGGCAAGAAGAATTATCGACTTATGTATTACCCGTCAACCGCATCCCTCGACTCACTCCCCGGTATGACCCTTATGGGGGATAAGGAGACAGAGGGGACAGCCTTGACAGTAACATATATTTTTGAGTCGCCGGAACTGACAATCTATTACGAACCTGAATCCCCGGAAAGTAAAGCCGGAGAGTCTGAAATAACTATAGTCGACAAGAAAAAGGGGGAGAAATTTATCCCTGTCAAAAAAGCGTATTGGCAACGGCTGAAGAAGAATCGAAGTTTAAAATAGAAGAATAAGATGATACATCGTGAAAATTATTGACGGTGAGCCAAAATTTTCATTTTAATACACCCTTATGTTATAATTATTTATGATAATGTCTTTTATTTTTTAAGAATGTTGTGATACATAAGAGAATAATACTAATTAAAGCAAATAAAATATATGATCCAACCATCACCCAGCATCCTCCGATATATCCCAGACTGTTAGCCATAACAGGCATGGCAACTACGATGCCAACACTCCCGAGAATTGTAGTATATAGATAAATTTGCGGGTGATCAGTGGCAATAGAGAAATCGTTAATTATAAAATATATTGTACTTGTAAAAGTAGAAAGAGCGATAATTTGAGCATATATAGTGGCTCCGACATATCTACCTGCCGTCAAGATCGATATAATGAAAGGTGCAAGTAAGATGAAGATAAGCACCACTATTCCAATCGACCCCAAAAGAAGGAATGCAAATTTTGTATATTTTTTCCAATCTTTTTTTACAATAGATTCATAAAGGTCCGGCTGGAATGTATTATATAATGCAGAAGAGAATGTAGATAAATAAGCTCCGATAGAGACCCCCACAACATAAAAGCCATATTCATAATTATTGCCAAGACTTTCAAGATAGGTTGTAGAAAAGCCATTTGTGAAATATCCGAGCATAGCACTCAAAGCTAAGGGAAGACAGAATTTGAAAATTTTTCTATAATTGGAAAATTCTGTTTTTAGTTTCATCAAATCTTTGCATTTCCAAAGTAAAAATAGAAAAACTAAAAAATTGCATAGCAGTGTGGCAGAAAGCTTTCCCAAAGCTCCTAATTTTAAGAATACCACCAATAATAAAGTTAAGAATACTCCCAACAAACCATTTCCGAGAGAGAGAAAGAAATAAGGTTTAGGAGACTTCTCCATTTTATATTGAGCTAATTGCAGATTTAATAATCCGGTCAGAGGTAGAGCAAATACACTCAGAGCGAGATAAGGTGAAATTGGGAGTGAAAAATTATTTGTGAAAATTAAAATATAACCGAGTATTCCTAAGAAACATAAAACGGACACAATAGCTGAAAACCATACTAAGGCTTTTGCGATAGCAGAGAATAAGCGTTTTCTTGCCGGATTATCTAATTTGAAAAATTCTTTTATATAGAAGTGGATAAGATAGAATGCGATTATCGGACCAATCAAAGATGAAAAAGAAGAATAATAACCTGTGATAGCATAATCTTCAGGTGACATATTTTTAGCAATCCAGGGGTTAATCGCCAGATTAAGTATCATCATAATTAATGATGCCCCCAGGTAAGCTAAAAAATTATGAATGCTCTTATTATTTATCAGCCGGGAAATTCGCGAAATTTTGTCAATCATCAGTATTAATCATTTTCAATAGATTATCCCATCTACTTATCACGTTATCTTTTGAAAATCTTGAACTCGTCTGCACTGCCAATTCCCTCATATTGTTCATTTTGGTTTTGTCAAAGGAAACTATTTCTGAAAACATCTGAAAGAATTTTTCTTCGTCAAACGGCTTGATGAGAAAACCGGTTTCCCCATGATTAATCAAATCTTTGGCAGCGGAAAAACTATCAAATGCAATGGGTATAACACCGAACTCCATAGCTTCCGCTAAAACCAATGCAAGCCCTTCGAAAATCGAAGTCATAAAAAGAAAGGATGCGCGTTTGTATAGATTAGAAATATCTTTAACAAATCCTACCGGATTTATTCTTTTAAGTCCCCTTCTTTTAATTTCTTCTTCCAGCATATTCTGTAATTCTCCCGTACCCGCTACGGTAAGAATCCAATCAGGGTAATTGTGTTCTATTTTTTCCCAGATGTTTATTAGTTTCGCTATTCCTTTATCTTCTGTAAGACGCCCTACAAATAATACTTCCTTCCTTTTTTTATCTTCAGTAAGATTAGTAGGGAGATAATCCGGGCTCTCCACACTCCTGAAATCAAATTTCATATTAGGTATGGAAATCATTTTTGAAGAAGTGAGACCCCACATGTTCTCCAAAAGTTCAAGATATGATTCCGACAGCACTACATAGCTATCTGCTGCTTCGATTAATTTTTTATGTCTTGAACGAGCAGAGGAATTAATTTTATGATAAATATATGGATAAGCAATCCTTTTTAGAAAACCTTTGGGATTCAGCCATGAATGTTTTGACCAGCGATAATGATAAGCTCTCAAAAAACAATCAGGAGTATTGTGTTCACATATAATCAATTTAAAGTCATGTCTTGCTTTAGCTTTAAGTAGTATATCGTCTACGGGAGCATAGGAGTCTTGAAAAATGACTATGTCCGGTTTAAAACCCGTTAAAACCTCATCCAGCTGTTTTTCCGGATTAATAGAATTATCTTTAGTAGCTAAGTGAAGAAAATTAATACCTGTCGGTAAAGGTACAGAGTCGGAATTTGTTGAAGAAAATGAAAAAATACCAACCTCGTGATTGAGGTTTGAGACAAAAAGTGTAGCAAGTTGTGATGTTATTCTCTCAATTCCCCCACCCCCGGGGAAGTGATCAAGATAAAAAAGAATCTTCATATTTCTATTAAATAATCGCAAAGATACATACACACACCATAATGTACAAATTTTAGTAATATAAATGTAGGATACAAAGTGTATAGCTTTTTTAGTATAACTTTTTTGTATTTTAATTTTTAAATCTTTACTTTTGTATTATTGAATGTATTTTAGAAAAGGTTTTCTTAAAAAGGAGCTTCTCTATTGTAAGTCCGGCTTTTGAAAGTTGTAAGGAATTACCTTTGAAGTGCATTTTATCTTAACATCTGAACTTTTAGAATTAAATTTGAACAACTTCCAAAACATAATTTACACATTATGAAGCTTGTATTTATTTCCAACTTGATAAACCATCATCAGGTTCCGGTAGCAGATAAAATGGCGGCATTGCAGGGAGTTCAATATTATTTTATAGCGACAGAGCCGATTCCCGAGTTTCTTTTGAGAGGTGGTTATTCAGATTATTCCGACCGCTCATATCTAATTAATGCATACGAAAATGAAGAAAAAAGAATATTTGCCAAAAAATTAATAGATGAAGCTGAAGTTTTGATTCATGGAAGTATCCCTGGAGAATTGGTAGCCAAAAGGATTTTGGATGGAAAATTAACTTTTTGTTATTCTGAGCGACTGTTTAAAACAGGTTATAAAAGTCTTTTTTCCCCACGAGCCTGGAAAAATTATTATAAATTATTTACTCGTTTCCGTAACTATAATTACTTCATGCTTTGTGCCAGTGCCTATACCAAGCCTGATGTGCAAAAGATTTTTGCATTTCCGGGAAAGTGTTATAAATGGGGCTATTTTACTAAAGTTGAGGATATTGATATTGAAAAAATCATCTCATCTAAAAGAGGGAGTAAGATTAAGTTATTATTTGTAGGTCGATTTTTAAAATGGAAACATACGGATTTATCAATTCTGCTTGCTGAAAGATTAAGGAATGAGGGTGTGGATTTTGAGATTAATATTTTTGGTTCCGGGGAAAAGGAAAAATCTTTAAAAGAATTAATTGATAGTCTTGATTTATCGGATTATGTAAAACTTCAAGGGAATCGAAAAAATGAAGAGATTCTAAAACAAATGCAGGAGCATCACATATTGCTTTTTTTAAGCGACAGGAATGAAGGGTGGGGTGCTGTGGTAAACGAGGCAATGAGTAATGGTTGTGTAGTAGTAGGAAATAAAGAAGCCGGTTCAGTTCCTATGTTGATAAAGGACGGGTATAACGGAATGATTTATAGCGGGCATAAAGTGGAGTCTATTTATGAAAAAGTAAAGTTCTTAATAGATAATATGGAGGAGAGGGAACAGATGGCAAAAAATGCTTACCGGACAATGAAGAAAGTCTGGTCTCCCGAAAATGCTGTTGTGAATTTTCAGGAACTTGTTAAAAGTATTTTACATCATGCCCCCAATCCAATTAGTGAAGGTCCCGGAAGTTTTGCAGAATAAATTCAAGTTCAGGAATTGAAAAAATGATAGTTTTTATCTCTAATTTTTTTAATCATCATCAGAAACCGGTGGCAGATGAATTATATCATCTGACAGACGGGAATTATAGATTTATAGAAACTGAGATAATCCCGGAAGCACTCCTGAAGGGTGGTTACCGGAAATATGAAGAACCATATCTGGTGCGAATGTGGGAGAATGAAAATTCTGCAGCTTTGGCACGTGAACTGGTAGTTAATGCCGATGTAGTGGTATATGGTGGTGTCTCTTTCCTGCCTTTAATAGCTGAAAGATTAAAGGAGAAAAAGTTGACTATAGAATATGGTGAACGATGGTTAAAAAAAGGGATGAAAAATCTATTATCTCCCAATCTTATTAAATGGTGGTTCTATCATCACTTTGTATTTAAGCATAAACCACAGGCACGTTTGTGTGCCGGCGCGTATTGTAAAGGTGATATGCAATTACTGCATACGTTCAAAAATAATTGTTACAAGTGGGGCTATTTCCCCCTGACACCACCTTTGGAGGATGAAGATTTCAAATCGAGATTCACTCAGAAATCACTGAAAATTATCTGGGTTGCACGCTTTATTGAATGGAAGCATCCGGAATTGCCGGTGCTTATTGCTGAAAAGTTGAAGGATGCAGGTATAGATTTCGAGCTAAATATGTTTGGACGAGGTGAGTTGATACCTCATATAGAGCAATTGATAAAGGGACACAATCTTTCGGAGAATGTTAAATTGCGAGGAGCCTTACCCAATGAGGATATATTGAGGGAAATGAGGGAATCTCATATTTTTTTATTTACAAGCGATCAAAACGAAGGGTGGGGAGCCGTGGTGTCTGAAGCAATGGGTTGCGGATGTTGCGTGGTTGCAAATCAGCATATTGGTTCAGTTCCATATCTGATTAAGGATGGCGAGACAGGTGTGACATATCGGGATAAGGCAGAGCTTGAGAATAAATTACTCGGTCTGATTAACCATCGTGAAGAAATGGCGCGCATGACAGAGAATGGATATAATGTCATATCCACCATCTGGTCACCCCGGACCGCGGCAGTAAATCTTTTGAATTTAATAGATAAACTAAAGGGTAAGGGAGATTATGAAATAACCGAGGGACCCTGCTCATTAGCGTAACGAGGATATCATGCCATGGATAAATTACCGGAGAGGATATGAAAAAGATAGTACAGATTAATTCAACAGCCAATTGGGGCTCAACCGGAAGAATCGCCGAGAACATAGGGAAATTAGTGATTGAAGCAGGGTGGGATAGTACTATAGCGTTCGGACGAAATAATAAAGCGAGTTCTTCGAATCTTCTCCGGATTGGTAATAAACGGGATATGATTTTTCATGGCATCGGTTCACGCTTGTTCGATAAACATGGATTGCTTTCCAAATCAGCAACTGAAGAATTTGTTAAGCAACTTGAAAAACTGAATCCCGATATAATCCATCTACATAATATTCATGGTTATTATTTGAATTTTCCGGTTCTATTTGATTTTCTTAAGCATTGGGGAGGACCTGTGGTGTGGACTCTGCATGACTGCTGGAGTTTCACCGGTCATTGTGCGTTTTTTGAGAATCTCGGGTGTGAAAAATGGGAGCACGGGTGTCATGATTGTCAAGGATTAAGAAAATATCCGGTATCGGTGTTTTCAGATAATTCCAAGAGTAATTATGAAAAAAAGAGAAAGGCTTTTCTTAATTGTCCAAATTTAACGCTGGTTCCGGTATCGGACTGGCTTGGCAACCTTATAAAAAAATCCATATTGAAGGAATATCCCGTAAAGATAATAAAGAACGGGATAGACATATCACTTTTCCGACCTAAAAGTAACGTTAAGAATTCAAGAAGAAATATTCTTGGAGTAGCGAGTGTATGGGAAAAGAGGAAGGGATTGGAAGATTTCAAGGAGTTGCGAGCCCTTTTGCCGAAAGAATATCAGATAACACTCGTAGGGTTGACAGAAAGTCAGATAAAGACACTGCCAGAGGGAATTAGAGGGATATCGCGCACCGAATCAATAGAAGAACTCGTAACACTCTATTCCGAATCGGATTTATTGGTCAATCCTACATACGAAGATACTTTCCCGACTGTAAATCTTGAAGCAATAGCGTGTGGTACACCGGTCTTAACCTATCGGACGGGTGGGTCTCCTGAGACGATAGATGAAAAAACCGGCAGGGTAGTCGACAGGGGTGACATTAATGGATTGGCGGCTATGGTGAGGCGGATGTGCAATGAAGAACGGTTGGACACGCAGGCTTGCAGGGAGAGGGCAGAGAGGTTATATGACAGTCGTGAGACATTCCGAAGATATATTGAGCTGTATAATACATTGTTTTGAAATAGTTAAAGCGTGAATTATATAGAATGTTGATTGTTAAAAAAGATAATCTTTGCATTTTAATTATAAAAAGATTAACTTTGCAAATGCTATAAACTTCAACAAAAGATGAGAGAGCCGGTAAATAGAGCTGATTCTTTCATCATTAGAAATGAAGAATAACAGATTGGGTTCATGTAAATATCTGTAGATAACCATGTTGTGTTGTCTACGGGGAGCTAAAGGAATGTGCCGGAACGAATGATAAGGGAGCAAAGTGATAAGGAGAATGTCAAGAGCGGACCATTATGTTCAGACAAGCCGTCCTGGTATGCGTTAAGTGCTCCCTATCGACGGGAACTACAGGCGCGCGACCTTTTCGAACTGGAAGGTATTGAATATTTTTTACCGATGCGCTATGTATTGGTTCCGCTCCCCGGAGGAAAGACCAAAAGGGAGTTGCGACCGGCAGTCCCGAGTTTGATATTTGCTAAAGGAACCCGTAAGGAGATTCAGGAATTTAAGGACCGGCAAGGGATTGTGCAGTATCTGTGTCGACCGGAAGGAGAAAAGAATATCCCGATAATAGTTCCTGAATATCAAATGGAGACTTTCCGAAAAGCCATAGAGAACTCACTTAATAATTTTTTATATTTCCGACCGGGAGAGATAAATATCACCAAAGGAAAGAGAGTAAGAATTATAGGGGGGGCACTAAACGGGCTTGAAGGAACGTTTATGAAAGTAAAGGGGGCGCGAAGCCGTCGTCTTGTTGTAATGCTGGAGGGACTTGGAGCCGTAGCTGCAGAAGTCAATCCGGACTATATCGAACTAATCTGAGAAATGATATTTTGGATTGAAATGATATTTTTGGTATTTTTCATCTCTGCCTTGCTGACAGGGGTGTCTGTACCTCGTATTCTTGAGATTGCTTTTCTTAAGAAACTTTTCGATAACCCCGATTTCCGGAAGATTCATAAAGGTGTTGTCCCCAGGTTGGGAGGAATTTCGTTTCTCCCTGCCATAATGTGCGCTTTAGCAATTGTGCTCGGGTGGAGTCTGCATTATGATGAAGTGAATGTATGTACTGTTCTCTCAGCTGAAAATATTGTAAACACCCTGATGCTGGCATGTTCCCTTCTCCTTTTATATTTTGTAGGGATAGCGGATGATTTGGTAGGTGTGAGATATAGGGCTAAATTTATAGTTCAGATAATCTGTGCATTGCTTATAATCTCCGGAGGAGAATGGATAACTGATTTTAATGATTTGCTATGTTTGCATAGCATTACCCCTTGGGTCGGAATTCCCTTGACAGTGCTTTTCTTTGTATACATCCTCAATGCCCTTAACCTTATTGACGGGATAGACGGTCTGGCGTCAGGGATAAGCATTCTGACCCTCCTGTTTTATGGATTTATTTTCTTGATTTCCAAGGAGTATTTAAATTCCATGATAGCCATGGCTACAGCAGGTGCACTCATGACATTCTTCTATTACAACGTGTTTGGAACTGTTGCTAAAAAAAATAAAATATTCATGGGCGACACCGGCTCTTTAACTGTAGGGATGGTGCTCGCCTTTCTTTCTCTGGAACTTTTGGAAACACCTTTATCGGATGATTTAAGTGTCTATAATCCTTGGATATTAGCGTTTTCTCCATTAGTTGTTCCTCTTTTTGATGTGGTGCGTGTGTTTATGTACCGCATCAGGAATCACAGGAATCCTTTCCTTCCCGACAAAAGTCATATCCATCATAAATTGATGGCTTTAGGGATGAGTCCTGCAAATGTGCTGTTATTGATTTTGTGTGTGTCCATCCTGTTCACGTTGCTGAATATGTTTTTGTCACCCTACCTCAATGTTAATCTTATAATCCTGACAGATATCATCCTCTGGACAATATGGAACTTGTTTCTTACATCACGTATCCGCAGACTTGAAAAACAGCTGGGAGAACGAAGATATTAAGAATCATCAACCCATGCCCGGACAATTCAAACAGTAAATAATTAATAAAGACAATACAATGAAAAAAATTAACTTCCTTTCCGTGTATGCCGCTATGGCACTGCTCGTTTCCCTTATGCTCGGGGGATGCGCGACTCCTAAAAAAATTGCTTACATGCAGGATCTCGATGATTCAGTAGTGACAATAGTAAATGCAGAACAGGCAATTCGTATAGAGCCGGGTGATAAGCTGTCAATAGTGGTTCATTCAAAGGATCCCTCGTTAGCTTCACTGTTTAACCTACCGGTGATATCAAACCGAGCAACATCCTCCGATCCGTTTGTAAACGGAACAAGCGCAGTATCCCGTAACTTTAACAGCTCAGAGGGCACGTCAAGTTATACTGTTTCTCCGCAGGGTAATATTGATTTCCCGGTGCTCGGAACAATCAAGGTTGCCGGGATGACCCGTTCGGAACTCGTTGGATTTATCAAAGGGGAGTTATTAGGGAAGAATCTTATCAAGGATCCCACAGTTGTTGTTGAATTTCTGAGTACGGGAATCAATATTCTTGGGGAAGTAAGAGCCCCGGGCCGATATGATATGAACAGAGACCAGATAAATGTACTTGAAGCTCTTGCACTTGCCGGTGACCTCACAATCCAGGGTCAGCGTGAGAATGTGAAAGTTATTCGTCATGAAGATGACGGCACACTTAAATCTTACGTTCTTGATTTGACAAATGCAAAGCAGATGATGGGCTCTCCTGCCTTCTATCTCAAGCAGAACGACATTATCTATGTTGAACCCAATGGAGTTCAGAAACGTAATGCTACAGTCAACGGTAACACAGCTCTTTCTGCCGGTTTCTGGGTGTCAGTTGCTTCACTGCTCACTTCTATCGCAGTGTTAATATTCAAGTAAAAAATCGTTATAACTTTATGAAGGAGCGGAATATGCTGACCTCTCCTTCATAACTCTATAAATCCTTAATGGAATAAACCATGGATTACTATTCTTCACAAGGAAACAAAAATATTGATAAGGATGAAGAACAGGTCTTTTCACTAAAAGATTTCGTTGTCTCTTGTCTAAAATACTGGCAATGGTTTGTATGCTCAGTAATAATCTTCGCCGGTTTCGGTTATTTCTATGGCGCTAAAAAAGAGCCGGTCTATCGTCGCTCAATTGAGGTGCTTATTCAGAATCATGATGCCGGTGGAAAATCTGATATCTCAACCGACTTTAAACAGATTGGTTTCCTCTCAAGTAAGGCAAATGTCAATAATGAGTTATTGACCATGACTTCTCCATTTATAGTGAGTGAAGTCGTAAGGAGGTTGAAACTCAACACGCATTATAATTTACAAGGAACATTTCATCCGGTCACACTTTATGGTGCCGGAAATCCTGTAGAAGTTCAGTTTGTAGATCTGGATTCTGAAGATAATGCGGGATTCAAGGCTCTTCTTCAACCTAACGGGACTGTAGAACTCTCAGAATTCTGGAAAATAGAAGGGGGAAAGAAGAAAAGTTACGATAAAGTCATAAACTCTCGTCTGGCATTCAATCCAATCAATACCCCTATCGGAAGAATAATCCTTCAGCCTAACGGTAAATTCACAGGCAAGATTGAGAAGGATTCAGAACTGGATATCTGGCAGACTTCATATCTTTCAACTGTCGAGAATTATAAGGGCTCCCTTAAGAGTGACCTCGCGGATAAGGATGCCGATGTCATTGAGTTAGTGATTGAGAATGTTTCTCCTCAGATAGCGGATGACTTTCTTAATACCATTGTAATAGTTTACAATGAAAATTGGATTGCAGACAAGAATAAGATTACTGTAGCTACAAATGAATTTATCGACGAACGTCTTCGGGTTATAGAATCTGAATTGGGAAATGTCGATGAAGATATCTCGCGCTATAAATCATATAATAGTATCCCCAATATGGAGATGGTCACAGGAAAGCAGTTAACTTACGACCAAACCATCGACCAGGGATTGCTTTCTGCAAACACAGATTTGGCAATGGCAAAATATATGCGGGATTTTATCTTCAATCCGAAGAATGTCGGGAAAGTAATCCCGGCAAATATCGGACTTAAGAATGGAGATATAAATCAGCAGATAGCTGAATATAATAAACTTTTAATACAGTATGACCAGATAGTGGAGAACTCGGGGGTAAATAATCCGATAGCCCGTGAATACAAAGCTCTGCTTAATGGTATGTATGAGAGTCTTAAAAATTCAATGTCAGGACTTGTCGGTACTCTTGAGGAGAATGTAAGGATGGTAAGTGGTGCCAAGAATGAAAACTCCCAGATTTTGAGTGGACAGCCCGAGAAAGCAAAGTATCTTTTATCTGTAGAGCGTCAGCAGAAAGTAAAAGAGGAACTTTATATCTATCTTCTGGAAAAGAGAGAGGAGAACGAACTTTCCAAAGCCTTCACCGCCTATAATACCCGTGTGATTCAACCCCCTTACGGACCTCAGTCACCGGTGGCACCTAAACCGGGGGTGATTATGGCTGTTTGTATCTTCCTGGGATTGGCGCTTCCCGCAGTCATTATCTACTTTATTGAGGCCACCAATACGAAGATTCGTTCCAAGAAAGACCTGGAAGGATTGTCTATCCCTTATATTGGTGAAATACCATTCATCGGGAAGAAGAACTGGAAGTCGAGAATTAACATTCCCTTTATCAAGACTAAAATACCGGATGCTCCTACCAAAGTGGTTAAAGCCGGTCAGAGAGACCTCCCCAATGAGGCATTCCGCGTAACGAGAAGCAATCTCGACTTTATGCTGGACAAGGGTGGCACTTCCGTAATCGCCGTCACTTCTTTCAATCCGGGTTCCGGAAAGTCATTTCTTTCATTTAATCTTGGAGAAAGTTTCGCCTTAAAAGATAAAAAGGTATTGATAATAGACGGTGACCTCAGACATGGTTCCCTCTCGGAATATGCCGGTACGTCCAAGGTTGGCTTAAGCAACTATCTTGCAGGTCGTGAGGATGATTGGAAACAACTTGTTGTGAAGAATCCGGATTCTTCTCACGTTGATGTTCTTCCCATCGGGTATCGTCCACCGAACCCGGCAGAACTTCTTGAAGGTGAGCGTCTGAAAGCATTGATAGAGGAGGCAAAAGGTCTCTATGATATTATAATCATTGACTGTCCGCCGGTAAATATTGTGGTAGATACACTTCTGATTTCAGAAAATGTAGATAGAACAATATTTGTGGTAAGGGCCGGAATGTTTGACAAGAGCCAGCTGGAAGAACTCAGGACTATCTACGATTCCGAGAAATATAAACATCTGTGCATTGTACTTAATGGTACGACACGCGGAAACAGTGAATATTTCAGCTACGGAAGATATTCTTATCATAGTTATCACGATCACACAAATTAATAATATCAGAAATGTGGCCATTCAAACGCCATATAAATACACTTGAAGAATCAGGATTTTCACAGGGATTGACTGATTGGCATTCTCATATACTTCCGGGCGTGGATGATGGTATTAAGACCATAGAGGAATCGCTGGAGGTGCTTCGCCATTATGATTCAATTGGTATAAAGGAGGTATGGTTGACTCCACATATCATGGAGGATTACCCTAATACGACTGCCGATCTCCAGAAGCGTTTCGAAGAGTTAAATCTTGCATGGTCAGGCAAAGCGAAGCTTCATCTTGCATCTGAGAATATGCTTGACACTCTGTTTGAGGAACGTCTGGAGAAACGAGATTTCCTCCCATTGGGAAAAGAGGGTAATCATCTTCTGGTAGAGACGTCATATTTCAGTCCGCCGATAAATATGGAGGAGTTGCTGGAGAATGTTTTCAGCGCCGGTTATTATCCAATGCTTGCCCATCCGGAGCGTTATCGCTACATGGGTGAATCTGATTATCGCCGCCTTAAGGAGAAAGGGGTAAAATTTCAGGTAGATTTCCTTTCTACTGTGGGTGGATACGGTGAAACCGCACGTCAAAAAAGTGAATGGCTCTTAAAGGAGGGTTTAGTGGATCTTGTAGGAAGTGATTTGCACAGACTGGAGACTTTCCGCCGAATTATGCAACTCTCTCCGCGTAAGAGTCAGACTTTGGAGAATCTCATAACGGTAGCACGTTCGGGGAATCAGCAAATTAGCAAATAAAGATGAAGATAGCGATAGTAGGATCCGGATATGTGGGTTTGGTTACAGGTACCTGTTTTGCAGAGATGGGTGTCCATGTATATTGTGTAGATATAGACGAAGCAAAAATAGAGAAACTCCGCAAAGGTGAAATCCCTATTTATGAACCCGGCTTGGAGGAGATGGTCAGAAGGAATATGAATGCCGGACGACTGCATTTCTCAACTTCCCTGGCGGAAGTACTGCCGGAGGTTGAAGTGGTTTTCTCGGCTGTGGGAACTCCGCCGGACGAGGACGGGTCGGCAGATTTACATTATGTACTCGATGTGGCCCGTGAATTCGGACGTAACATTAACAGATATACCCTTCTGGTCACTAAGTCGACTGTGCCGGTAGGCACTGCTGCGAAAGTGCGGCAGGTGGTAAAGGAAGAATTGGCAAAGAGGGGAATGGATATTGAATTTGATGTGGCAAGTAATCCGGAATTTCTTAAGGAAGGGGCAGCCATTAAAGATTTTATGACACCGGACCGTGTAGTGGTTGGTACTGACAACGAAGCTGCGCGCAAGGTTATGAAAAGGTTGTATAAGCCGTTTATGCTTTCCGGGGAGAGGATGATATTTACTGATATCCCCTCAGCGGAAATGATTAAATATGCGGCTAACTCTATGCTCGCCACACGCATCAGTTTCATGAACGATATCGCCAATCTTTGTGAGATTGTCGGTGCAGACGTAAATATGGTTCGCCGAGGGATAGGGGCGGATACACGTATCGGTAGAAAATTCCTATACCCCGGATGCGGCTATGGGGGAAGTTGTTTCCCAAAAGATGTGAAGGCTCTTATTCACACAGCTTCTCAAGCGGGATATGAAATGAAAGTGCTTCGTGCTGTAGAGGAGGTGAATGAGCGTCAGAAATCAATCCTTTTCGAGAAACTTCACAGGCATTTCAATGGTAATCTGAAAGGGAAGAGAATAGCATTGTGGGGATTGGCCTTTAAGCCGGAAACCGATGATATGCGCGAAGCACCGGCTCTTGTGCTGATAGAAAAATTACTTGAAGCCGGAGCAAGTGTAAGTGTCTTTGATCCTATAGCGATGGATGAATGTCGTCGCAGACTGGGTGATAAGGTGGAATATGCTGCTGATATGTATGATGCGGTTGTAGACGCCGACGCTTTGATGCTCGTAACGGAATGGAATCAATTCCGGTTGCCGTCGCTCCCGGTGCTTGAGCGCACAATGAAGGGGAGGGTCATTCTTGACGGAAGAAATATTTACGATGCCGAGGAGCTTAAATCTCACGGATTCTCCTACTACAAAATCGGATGATATAACCCATTTAAAGAGATATCTCTTTCAATCCAAACTTTTGAAAATATTTCCATATTTCTAAACAAACCATGGAAAATTATAATCGCAATATACTTATTACCGGTGGTGCCGGATTTATAGGTTCCCACGTAGTAAGATTATTTGTCAGGAAATATCCTGAATATAATATTATAAACCTTGATAAACTTACATACGCCGGGAATCTGGCAAATCTGAAAGATATTGAGGATTCACCCAATTATACTTTTGTAAAGGGGGATATTTGTGATATCGAGATGCTTCGTAAGCTTTTCAGAGATTATGAAATAAATGGAGTGATTCATCTGGCAGCGGAAAGTCATGTAGACCGTTCTATACGTGACCCCTTTGTTTTTGCAAAGACGAATGTGCTCGGGACACTTTCACTTCTTCAGGCAGCACGCGAATATTGGGAAGAGAATCAGAGCGGTTATGAAGGGAAACTCTTCTATCATATATCCACCGATGAGGTGTATGGGGCACTTGAACTTACATCACCGGAAGGGGATGCTCCATACGGAGATGAATTTTTTGTTGAATCCAGAGCTTATCAACCCCATTCTCCATATTCGGCATCAAAAGCATCAAGCGACCATTTCGTAAGAGCTTATCACGACACATACGGAATGCCGACAATCGTAACCAATTGTTCCAATAATTACGGTCCGTATCAGTTTCCCGAAAAGTTAATCCCCCTTTTCATCAATAATATCCGGTTGGGTAAAAATCTTCCCGTCTATGGTAAAGGTGAAAATGTGCGTGACTGGCTCTTTGTGGAAGATCATGCACGGGCAATAGACCTGATTTTCCATAAGGGTAAAATCGGAGATACATATAATATCGGAGGTTTTAACGAGTGGAAAAATATTGACTTGATTAAGGTGATAATCAAGACAGTAGATAAGGTGTTAGGGAATCCGGAGGGTAAGAGTCTTGAACTTATCACTTACGTTACAGACCGCAAGGGCCATGATTTGAGATATGCCATTGATTCTACCAAATTGTATAAGGAGCTGGGTTGGGAACCCTCTTTGCAGTTTGAAGAGGGGATAGAAAAAACCGTCAGGTGGTATCTGGAGAATCAGGAATGGATGGATAATGTAACCTCCGGAAATTATCAGAACTATTACAGGGAATATTATAAGGATTGATGACACGCAAAGAATTGCAATTTTATTTAGAGGCGGACATGATGATGAATCGTGGGATTTTTCATTATACATGTAAGCAGAAAATTGCACGTTCTTTTAACCGTGACTATATAATAGAGTATCTCAGGGCCTTAAGGTTAACTGAATATTATTCTCAATTCCCAGCTTCAAATATTTTTTGCCGGCTAAGATATCTTATAAATAAATATCGGGTAAAAAAATTGGGAATCCGTTTAGGATTTTCCATTGCTCCCGGTGTCTTAGGGTATGGTGTAGTGATTCCCCATTGGGGCACAATCGTGGTAGGTTATCCCAATAAAATAGGTCCTTACGCTGTGTTGCAAACAAGCACCTGCATTTCCGGCAACGGTAAGGAGATAGGGGAAGGATTGTATATGGCAACCGGCGCAAAAATTACGAGTTGTAGATTTTTGGGAGACCATACAACTGTTTCTGCAAATAGTGCGGTTGTAAAAAATTTTGAAGAGAGTGGAGTTTTACTCGGAGGAGTACCGGCACAGAAAATTAAGGATAGGAGAGAATGGTGGATAGAGGATGGAGAGGAATACTCGTTGTTGGTCTCCAAAGTTGAGAATCGTAAGAAGGAATTATCAATAATATGAAAGTTCTGTGGATTACCCCTGTAATGCTTCATCCCGTAGCGAGAGTTTATAATAAGGAGAAGACAGTTCTGGGAGGATGGGTTAATGCTTTATTCGAACTTCTTGGGAAAGAGGATGGGATTGACCTGGGGATTATCTGCCCGGCTCCGATAAAGGATTTTACGACAAGGGAGATAGACGGTGTGAGATTCTTTCTGATTCCTCAATCGGCAACGACTGAAATCAGGAAGGATATTCAGTCATATATGGTTGAGGTTCAAAAGGAGTTTAAGCCGGATGTAGTACATGTCCACGGCTCTGAATTCCCTATGGGTTATAATTGGATTTTAGCCAATGGGGTGAAGAATGTGATGATCTCAATCCAAGGCTTAATATCGGTAATTGCAAAATATTATTTGGCAGGGATAAATGATATCTCTTCCTATAATACATTGCGGGATATGATACGTCGCGATTCAGTGACGCAACAGCAAAAGAAATTCTTTGAAAGGGGTAAGATAGAACGGAAGTTATTGAGTAGAGTGCCTTATATTGCAGGAAGAACCTATTGGGATTATTCGCATACACGTGCTTTAAACCCATCGTCTAAATATTTTAAGATTGGAGAAATATTGAGGGAGGGATTCCGAAGCGGCAGAAAATGGAGATATGAGGATTGCCGACGTCATTCTATTTTTATGTCTCAGGGTGAATATCCAGTCAAGGGTGTGCATAAAGTGATAGAAGCGCTTGAAATTGTAAAACGTCAGTATCCGGATGTCACACTCCGGATTGCAGGGAATTCCCCTGTAGATAAGTCTTTTATCCGTCTTGGGGGATATGGAAAATATTTGAAGACCCTTATTAAAGGGAAAGGACTGGAGGATAACATCCGTTTCCTTGGCACTCTTGGAGAGGAGGAGATGGTGAAGGAGTATTTGGGCGCCAATCTATTTATAAATGCTTCAGCAATTGAGAATAGTCCAAATAGTTTAGGTGAGGCAATGATGTTGCGTATGCCGGTGCTGAGCAGTTATTGTGGGGGCACTCCCGATTTACTTGCATCTTCTCCCGAATCATTATATCGTTTTGAAGAAGGGGAAATACTCGCTTGCAAGATAATAGAAATTTTTGATAAGGAAGGAGATGTCGGGATTGCCGGTATCGAAGAGGAATTATATGATCCCCGTCAGAATGTAGAACGTTTGTTGGCGGCATATTCAGAAATAAACGGAAAAGGGAAAGAATAATGATAACGGTATTAATAGTCAATTTGATTGCAATCCTTATTCTGATTTTCAGTAATCAGATAAAGACCAAGAATAATCTGATGCCGGGAGTTATACTTCTATTGGCTATTTTCTATAGTATCCGTTATGATTTTGGTAATGATTACAGTGCTTATAATCATGTATTTACAGAATTAAACTCGCGAAGTAACCGATATATAGCTGAAGGGTATTTAGGTGATATAGAGATAGGTTGGAGACTCTTAAACCAGTTTATCGGTCACCTGGGATTGGGTTTTGAGGCTTTAGTGGTAGTTGAAACTTTCTTTCAGTTCTCTGTGATGGGGTGGTTTATAATGAAGATGGTGCCACGAAAATATCAGTGGCAGGCATTGGCTGTTTACCTTTTCACCCCCGGATTTATGGTCTCAGAGCTGAGTATGATGCGTCAGATGATGGCTATGAGTTTTCTGATGCTTGCCCTCCCCTATATAGTCAGGAAGAGATTTATTCCTGCAATACTTCTTATAAGTTGTGGTGTGCTTTTTCATAAGTCGGCTGTCGCATGTTATGTCTTGATTCCGTTAGTGTATTTGCGAAAAGTAAACTATAAGTGGGCAATGGCTGGTTATTTAATCTTAGTGACTTCAACTCAATTCTTGGCTCAACCTTTAGTGGATCTCACATATCGGATAAGTAGTTATGATACATTCGGTAAGTATGAATATTATCTGGATGTGGATAACCAGACCGTTGAGATGCGTTCGGGATTAGGATTCATATTCCAATTGTTGATGATGCTGTATATTGCCTATATGTTGAAATACAAGAATACCAAATACAGGTATTTTATTCTATGTCTACTTTTAGGATACTCTATGACTCCGATTACCGGTTCCATTGGTATTGCAGGACGAATCATCCTATATTATCAACAGGCGGGTATTTTAGGTTTTCTACCTCTGTTCAAAAGGGCGCGTAAAGATGCGTTCTCCATGATTGTCACAATTGTGTATATTGTCTATCTGGCATCAGCAAATTATATATTCTTTACGTCGGAAGTCTACACTAAGAAGTTTATGCATTATCACACCTTATTGGAATTTTAACCCGGAATAATTTATGGCGAAGAGGAGGATATATTATGTTTCAGCAATGTCTCACCCTGAGGTGCTGGAGGATATATTTTCCCGCACCCGGAAAAACCCGGGTTATGCCATGCAGAAGTTTAATAGGATGGTCGCCGATGGATTGGTGAGAAATGGTGCAGAAGTGACTGCGGTGTCCTCACCACCGGTAGTTCCCGGATCTCTCCGGAAAGTTGAAAATTATTCCAATTCTGAATTTAAGGGTATTTCATTTAAACATATTACTGTAATAGACATACCTCTTCTACGTCAGCTCTATGTTTTTCTGAGTGCATTATTCAAAGTGGCAGGTTTTGGAATAGGGAAGAATAAAGAGGAGAGTAAGGTTATAATCTGTGACATGCTTAATGTCGGGGTTACTGCAGGAGCATTATTGGGAGCCTCATTAACCGGAGTTAAAAAGGTTGGAATTTTAACCGATATGCCGGGGATGATGATTGGAGCTTCGGGGGTCAAGAACCGGATTGCCGCAAAGATGATGAAATCCCTTTTGGGGAAATATGATGGGTATGTTTTTCTAACTGAAGCCATGAATACCGTGGTCAACCTTTCGAAGAAGCCATATATCGTTATGGAGGGGTTGGTGGATAAGGATGATTGTGCTGACAGGGGATTCACGAGTGAATTTTCAGGGATGGCGGAATCAGGGGATGAGAAAAGGATTATTTATGCCGGGGGGTTATTCCGACAGTATGGAGTGGGCAACCTCATAGAGGGTTTTATGAAGGTAAAGGACACGTCGCTACGTCTCGACTTATACGGAAGTGGAGATATGGAAAATGAAATAGAGAATTTCGCTAAGCAGGATTCAAGAATTCGTTTTCATGGTGTGGTTACCAATGAAGAGATATTAGAAGCGGAGAGGGGAGCGTGGCTATTGATTAACCCACGTCCAACAACGGAGGATTTTGTGAAATACTCTTTCCCTTCGAAAAATATGGAGTATATGCTGAGTGGGACACCCGTATTGACGACACATCTTCCGGGGATGCCGGAAGAATATCTGGATTATGTATTTACCATAGAGGATGAGTCTGCGGATGGGATTGCAGGGGCAATTGAGAAATTATTGAATACTTATCCGGATGAGATAAAAAAACGGGGCGAGGATGCACGTACATTTGTGAGGGAGAATAAAAATCAGCTTATCAGGGGTAAGGAGATTCTGGAGTTGGCTGACAGGCTATAACCATTTTGAAAAAATTTAAGGAAGAGGAATGAAAGTATTAGTGACAGGAGCAAACGGATTTGCCGGAAAGAATCTTTGTGCACGTCTAAAAAATATTCGGGATGGAAAATGTAGGATTTACGATGGTCTTGAAATAGAGGAGGTGATGGAGTATGACATTGATACTCCGGAAGAGAAGTTGGGGGAATATTGTAAGAAAGCCGATTTTGTTTTCAATCTTGCGGGAGTAAATCGTCCTAAAGACCCGGAAGAGTTCATGAAAGGAAACTTTGGTTTTGCTTCCGGACTCCTCGAAACGCTTGAAGATTGTGGCAACAGATGTCCGGTAATGATATCCTCTTCAACACAGGCAGCCTTGGATAATCCTTACGGTGAGAGTAAGCGTGCGGGAGAAAAATTATTGAGAGACTATTCGAAACGTACGGGTGCAAAGGTTTTAATCTACCGGTTTCCCAATTTGTTCGGGAAGTGGTGTCGTCCCAATTATAATTCAGCGGTAGCTACATTTTGTAATAACATCGCCAATGACTTGCCTATACGTGTAAATGATGAATCAACGGAATTGAATCTTGTCTATATCGATGATATGGTCGAGGAGATGATTCAGGCGCTTATGGGTAAGGAACACAGGATGGTCAATCCGGAGGGTATCGACTCCGGAGAAGAGTTTTGTTTTGTTCCGGTGGTACATAACGCCACTTTGGGTGAGATTGTAAGATTACTTCACCTCTTCGCTTCTCAACCTTCAACACTTGAAATACCGTCAATCCCGGATGGCTCTTTTGCCAAGAAACTCTATTCCACATTTTTGAGTTATCTACCGGAGGAGAAAATGAAGTTCCCATTGAAAATGAATATTGATTCACGTGGCAGCTTTACTGAATTATTAAAGACAAAAGATTGCGGACAAGTAAGTGTTAACGTTTCTCTTCCGGGAATAAAGAAGGGTGAACATTGGCACGATACAAAATGGGAATTCTTTATAGTCGTTTCCGGGAAAGGATTGATACAGATGCGCAATGAAACGGATCCGGAGAAAAAGGTTTTGGAATTTGAGGTCTCGGGAGATAAAATTGAAGCAGTACACATGCTTCCAGGATATACGCATAATATAATTAACCTATCCGAAACGGAACCTTTGGTGACGGTGATGTGGGCGAATGAATTATTTGATCCCACCCGACCGGATACATATTTTGATCCGGTGGAATGTAAATAGCAAAATCAATTAAGACGCAATAAGACTCATGGGCACATTTAAAAATGACGGAAGGCTTAAACTGATGATAATTGTGGGTACGCGCCCTGAAATTATCCGACTTGCTGCAGTAATAAATAAATGCCGGAAATATTTCGACACAATGTTGGTGCATACCGGACAAAACTATGACTATAATCTGAACGGAATATTTTTCAGAGATTTAAAACTGAATGACCCGGAGGTTTATCTGAATGCTGTAGGGAAGGATTTGGGTGAGACTATGGGTAATATCATAGCATATTCCTATCAGTTGATGACAGAGGTTAAACCTGACGCAGTCCTTGTTTTGGGTGACACCAATTCTTGCCTGAGTGTAATCGGAGCCAAGCGCCTTCATATTCCAATTTTCCATATGGAGGCAGGGAACCGTTGTTTTGACGAGTGTTTGCCGGAGGAAACAAACCGTAGGATTGTGGATATAATATCAGATGTCAATATCTGCTATTCCGAACATGCCCGTCGCTATCTCAATGCTTCGGGAGTGGCTAAGGAGAGGACTTACGTAGTAGGGTCTCCCATGGCTGAGGTACTTCATAATAATCTGGAGGAGATAGAAAAGAGTGATATCCACCGTCGACTTGGCCTGGAAAAGGGGAATTATATCCTTTTGTCCGCTCATAGAGAGGAGAATGTAGACACAGAGAAAAATTTCAAATCTCTCTTTACTGCAATCAACGAAATGGCACGTAAATATGATATGCCTGTATTATACAGTTGTCATCCGAGAAGCCGTAAGAGATTGGAAAACTCCGGGTTCAAACTTGATGAGAGAGTTATATGCCATGAACCTCTCGGATTTCATGATTACAACTCATTACAAATGAATGCATTCGCTGTTGTCAGTGATAGCGGCACATTACCGGAAGAGAGTAGTTTTTTTACCTCTGTAGGTCATCCCTTCCCGGCTGTATGTATCCGAACCTCTACGGAGCGTCCGGAGGCGTTGGATAAAGGTGATTTTATCCTTGCCGGAATTGATACGGTCTCTTTATTGCAGGCGGTGGATTTAGCTGTAGAACTCAACAGAGATGGGAATTTCGGACTTCCGGTGCCGGATTATGTGGATGAAAATGTTTCCACAAAGGTTGTAAAATTGATTCAAAGCTATACAGGAGTCGTAAATAAAATGGTCTGGAGAAAATTCTGAGAAATTAAATCTTTTAATACACACTTCCACATGAGCGTTCAGAAAAAAGTCTTGCTTGTGACATGTTCGTTCCCTCCCGAACCAATAGTTGCGGCAAAGATAAGTGAAGAAATAGCTAACCGGCTTTCGGAGAGTTTCGCGGTAACCGTGCTCTGTCCGCCCCCCACACGTCCTTTAGGGATGGAGTTCCCTGACAATAAGCCTAAGGTGTCGGAGAATTATGAGGTAGAGATTATCGAGGGTTTCTCTTCCCCACATCCATCTATCTACGGAAGATTGCGCGAAAGTTACCTTTTTGGTAAAAAAGTGGCTCAATATATCAGGCAACATCATAAAGAAATAGAGGGTATATATGCTTATCCCTGGCCTACGGCAGGTCTGTATATCATACTTTCAAGCGCGGAAAAATATAATATACCTGTAGTAACGCATATTCAGGATCTTTATCCGGAATCATTGCTCGGGAAGATGGGGCTTGCCGGGAAGATGGTTCGTCCTCTGCTTGTGGCATTTGACAAACTCAACATGAAGCTTTCTACCCATATCATTGCGATATCACCTCAAATGAAGGCTACTCTGGTCAAAACCCGCAGTTATCCCCGCGAAAATGTAATAATGGTGCGGAATTGGCAGGATTATACCCTCTTTAAGGATGTGAAAAGTGAGTTTCCGGAACGTTTCACTATAATGTTTGTCGGGAGCATAAGTCCGTCGGCCAATGTGCCGTTGTTGATACGTTCATTTGTAAGAGCGGATATACCCGGCAGCAGATTTATTATTGCCGGCAGCGGTTCTCAGAAAGATGAATGTATGGCCTTGGCTGCATCATACCCCCATGCAGAGATTGAGTTTATGGAGATAACCTCCGAGAAAACCCCGGAATTACAGTCGAAGGCTTCTGTGTTGGTCTTTGGACTGAAAAAGAATGTGGCTCTGACTGCTACCCCCTCCAAATTGGTAGCCTATATGTATTCCGCAAAGCCTGTCATAGGATCAGCAGATTTAGGCTCGGATGCAGACATGATTCTTCAGGAATCGGACGGGGGAGAGGTTGTGGATGCTGAGGACGAAGAAGGACTCGCAATGCTCATGAGACGTTTTTCCAGAAAGAGTAATGATGAATTACGTGAAATAGGTGAACATGCACGTAAATACGCCGTCCATAATTTTGAAAAGAATGCCAACCTGGAGCTTATCTATCAGACGATTCATGATATGGTAACTCGTAAGAAATCATAAACGTAATGCGATATCTGATTACGGGAATAGCCGGCTTTATAGGTTGTCATCTCGCTCTTCGTCTTGCAAAGGAAAAGGATGTGGAGCTTATGGGTATTGATAATATCAATCATTATTATGACCCGCGGCTGAAGATAGCACGTCTGAAATTGTTGGGATTTAATTTCGAAGATGCTCCTGTCGAGAGTGGTGTCCCTGCCGCCGGGTCGGTGAGGGAGAGGGTAGAATTTCATGGTCCCCTAAAGAGCAGGATTTATCATTCGGAAAAGATTGATAACTTGCGTTTCAGTAGGGTGGATATTTCAGATTCGGAGGAAGTTAAAGAAATTTTCGAAAGATTTAAGCCTGATGTGATAGTGAATCTGGCAGCCCAGGCAGGCGTGAGATATTCCCTTGAAAATCCACGTGCATACGTGGAGAGTAATGTTTCAGGATTTTTGAATCTGCTGGAGTGTGCCCGGGAGCATCCGGTGAAATTATTCCTTTATGCATCCTCCAGTTCCGTTTATGGGGGTAATCAGAAGGTCCCGTTTTCTGAAACTGATAGAGTGGATTCACCTGTTTCACTTTATGCCGCCACCAAAAAAAGTAATGAGCTTTTCGCAAGTGTTTATAATCACTTATATCAGATTCCCCTTATAGGATTGCGTTTCTTTACCGTTTACGGACCCTGGGGGCGTCCCGATATGGCACCCATGCTTTTTTCCGATGCAATTATGAACGGAACCCCCTTGAAGGTTTTTAACTATGGGGATATGAAGCGTGATTTTACCTATATTGATGATATAATTGAAGGAATCATGAGTATCCTTCAGTCAAAAGCAGTTGAAGGAGCTAAAGTTTACAATATCGGGTGTGGACATCCCGAAAGTCTGGAGGACTTTATTTCATTATTAGAGAAAAATCTTGGGAAAAAGGGGAATAGGGTATATCTTCCTATGCAACCCGGAGATGTCAATGTCACATACGCCGATACCACTGCGTTAGAGCAGGAGTTCGGATACAAGCCGGGAATAAGTCTTTCGGAAGGGATAGCGAAATTTGCAGAATGGTATTTAGGAAAATAGATTGATCAAAATATATGAAGACAGCATTAATCACCGGTGTCACCGGTCAAGATGGCTCCTATTTAGCGGAGTTTTTACTTGAGAAGGGATATGATGTTCACGGGACTATCCGAAGAAGCAGTACGGATTTTCGTGAGAGGATAGCACATTTGGAAGGGCATCCTCATTTCCATCTACATTACGCGGATATGGCAGACTCCATGTCACTTGTCAAGACCATCGGCCAGGTACGTCCGGATGAAATATATAATCTTGCGGCTCAGAGCCATGTTCAGGTGAGTTTTGATGTGCCTGAATATACAGCCAATGTTGACGCCACCGGCGTGTTGCGTATTTTGGAGGCTGTAAGGAATTGTGGTCTGGCGGAGAGTTGCCGTATTTATCAAGCCTCCACATCCGAGCTTTATGGAAAGGTTGAGGAGGTTCCTCAGAATGAAAACACTCCGTTTCACCCATATAGTCCATACGCTGTTGCAAAATTATACGGATTCTGGATTGTGAAGGAGTATAGGGAGGCTTACGGGATGTATTGTTGTTCCGGCATTCTGTTTAATCACGAATCTGAAAGACGTGGTGAAACTTTTGTAACCCGAAAAATTACATTAGCGGCAGCACGGATAGCTCAGGGAAAGCAGGAAAAACTCTATTTAGGAAACCTTTCAAGTCTTCGTGACTGGGGTTATGCCCCGGATTATGTCGAGTGTATGTGGTTGATACTTCAACAGGATAAACCGGAAGATTATGTGATTGCCACCGGCGAGCAACATACCGTGAGAGAGTTTGCGGAAGAGGCCTTCCGGTGTGTAGGAATTAATCTTCGTTGGGAAGGGGAAGGAATTAATGAGAAGGGTATCGATGAGGCTACCGGGAAAGTGCTTATTGAGGTATCGGAAGATTTCTATCGTCCTACGGATGTTGTTAATCTGTGGGGAGACCCCACGAAGGCACGAGCAAAACTTGGATGGAATCCGACCAAAACTTCATTTAAGGAGTTGGTAAAAAAGATGGTGGAATCTGATATGGCAAAGGTAGCGGTAGAACGAGCTTCAGATACCGTTCGCCTTAATCTGGAGGAATATCTTGAAAAAGGGATTGTGAAATGATGGATAAAGGTGCTAAGATATATGTAGCCGGTCATCGGGGGATGGTAGGCTCCGCAATAGTCCGTGAACTCAAACGTCAGGGATATGATAATATAATAACACGGACTCATGCCGAACTCGACCTTACTGACCAGAGGAGTGTAAATGAATTTTTTGAGGAAGAGAAACCGGAGTATGTGTTCCTGGCGGCGGCAAAAGTTGGTGGTATAGTTGCAAATTCCGAATCTCCGGCTGACTTTATGTGGGTAAACATGGTATTGGAAATGAATGTGATTAATGCTGCATGGAAAAATGGTGTTAAGAAACTCCAATTCCTCGGTTCCTCATGTATCTATCCACGTCTTGCTCCCCAGCCAATGCCTGAAAGCTGTCTGCTGACTTCTTCTTTGGAGCAAACAAATGAGGCATACGCACTCGCCAAAATATCGGGTCTGAAATATTGTGAATATCTCAACCGACAATATGGCACGGATTTCATCTCGGTGATGCCGACCAATCTTTATGGTCCTAACGATAACTATCATCCCACTCATAGCCATGTGTTGCCAGCGCTCATCCGCAGATTCCATGAAGCTAAGGAGAGTGGAGCGGAAAGTGTGACATGTTGGGGAGACGGTTCCCCTCTCAGAGAATTCCTTTATGTCGATGACTTAGCAAACCTATGCGTGTTCCTGATGAATAATTATTCGGGTAACGAGACTGTAAATGCCGGCACCGGAAAGGAGCTTTCGATTAAGGAATTAACTGAAACAGTAGCAAAAGTGGTCGGTTATGAAGGTAAAATCGAGTGGGATACGACCCGACCAAACGGTACTCCCAGGAAACTTCTGGATGTAAGCAAAGCCACATCTTTAGGATGGACCTATTCCACGGAGCTTGAAGATGGAATAAGATTATCGTATGCCGACTTCTTATCTTCACCAATGCGAGCAGAACGCTAAAACAAGCATTATTGAATCAAAATAACGGCTTAAAAAGGCGAACATTACATGCCACACTCTGGAGTGTCCTCGATAGAGGGGGTACACAGGGATGGATGTTTATAGTCCTCATTATCATGGCCCGCTTTCTGGGTCCGGAATTATTCGGACTCGTGGCGATGGTCATGATTTTTATTGATGTGGCACAAGGAATTGTGGATTTCGGGTTTTCCCAAGCCTTGATAAGGCGTATCAACTCTTCACAGCAAGAAAGGGATACCATTTTACTTTTCAATTTGATTGTGGCATCGGCTATATATCTGACAGTCACTTTATGTTCAGGTGCTATTGCCGATTTTTTCCATCAACCATTGTTAAGTCAGATTATCCCATGGTTGGGATTGGCTATTTTGTTTGATTCCACCTGTGTGGTGCAACGCAGTTTGCTGTCGGCATCAATAAATTTCAAGGTCCAGGCACGAGCTTCCCTCATAGCTTCCGCAGTGGGGGGAAGTGTAGGTTTAATTCTAACTTTTTTTCAAAAAGGGGTTATTGCTCTGGTGGCGCTTTATGTAGTGAGGTCGTTTGTAAATGCTTTGTTGCTTTGGGTATGGGGAGGTTGGAGACCTACGTTCAGATTTTCACTTGTATCAATCCGCGACATGGCAGCTTTTTCATCACCCCTTGCCATAGCCGGATTACTTGATTCTTTGTATACTAACGGGATTAATCTGATGATAGGTAGAGAGTTTAATGCAAAGGAACTCGCTTTCTTCGGAAGAGCCAGACAGTTTGCATCACTCCCTTCCTCCAATCTGACGAATGTGATTCAGAAAGTGTCGTATCCGGCACTCTGTCAAATGTCTGATGATAGGGAACGTTTATCTTTGAATTATCGACGTTTTTTAATTCTTTCAACAGCTTTGATTTTTCCGGTAATGTTGATGATGACAGCTTTGGCAAATCCGGTCATACGTGTTTTGCTCGGAGATGAATGGTTGTTCAGTGCCAGGTTATTGATGATTCTTGCCCCGACTATGATGTGGTATCCGGTGCATGCTATAAATTTAAATTTATTGTTGGTGGAGGGTAGAAGTAATCTATTCCTGAAGGTGGAGATATTAAAGAAGATTACGGGAATAGCTTTAATTTTAATCTTTTTCCCGATGGGGATTGAATATGTGGCATTGGCAATGTTAATTAGTACGTTGATTGCATTAGTTTATAATACTCATTATACACGTGTACTGATAGGATTGGGACTGCTCCGGCAACTTCGAGATTTTTTACCTATACTACTTTTATCCCTCCTTTCAGGTGGAATTTGTCTGGTATTCACTTTATTTCATCTGCCTGATATGCTAATCCTGTTAATTGCCATACCGGTTGGTATATTGGTTTATTTGGGTGGAATTTATTATTTTCAGCCCAAAGTGTGGAAGGAATTTATATCCATGAAGAGTTTATTTTAGGTAAGGAATTTTATACCCATAGAAGGGAATAGTAAATATTTTAAATACTGTCGGTAGTTTTTAGTCAAATCCAAAATGAAGACATATATTTTTCTGACAAACACAATATCCGGAGTAGGAGGAGGACAACTTTATCTTGCGGATAAAGGCGTCCGCTTGCGAAAGGAGGGTTGGAATGTCAGAATTATATTCTATAAGTCGGGAACAATTCGGATTCCGTCATTGAGGGATTATGAATCAGGGTATTGTTTGGGATTGAGTTATTCCTTTCCGGGGGTTCCTGAGAAGATTAGGGATGAGATTTCAGATAAGATTTTAGAAGGTGTCAATCCGGGAGAAAGGGTAGTGATAGAATCATTTAATTATCAGACTGCCCTCTGGGGAGAGTATGCAGCGCGAAAAGCAGGTGGGTCACATATTTTTTATCTCATTACAGAGAGTTGGAATAAAGCAGACTCACTCCAGAAGTCTTTTCTTCGGTTTAAGTTGAATCAACAGTTGCTTTTCGGGATAGCATCAGAAAATATACCGTCCCTTATTCCTGAAGCGAGTGGGAAAGAAACATATCTGACAGCTTTGGGTTGTGGTATCAATCCTGAAAGTGATGGAGATGTAGAAGGTCTTGACACACTCAACAAGGATTATTTCACAATCTTATGCATAAGTCGACTCGAAAAGGGTTACTTACCTGAGGTGCTTGATGAAATAGAGCATTTTTGTGCTTCCCATCCCGATGAAACCTTCAACTTAATATTAATAGGGGAGGGGGATTCACCACGATTAAAAGAGGACATTGAGAATAGATTGCATAAGAAAACCAAAAATTTAAAAGTGTTGATGCCGGGTTCTCTCTATCCGATACCCAGGAGGGTATTTGAAATGGCTGATGTGGCGGTGGAATGTGCGGGCTCAGCCCGGGTAACTGCAGACAACGGAGTTCCTACCATTACCGTAGATGCTCGTGATTTTAAAGGAATAGGGATATATAGAGAAACAACTCAAAATAAAATTTACCGTTTCCCGGAAGAGAGACCCATATCGGTGGCATCATTACTGGAGGTGATTTATGAACGTCCGCGCATAGCAGCAAAGAATGAGTTTAAACCCACTAAGGATGATGCCGAAATTTTCAGGATTCATCTTGAAATAATTAAAAAGGCTCCCACAGGAGATTATTTCCCATTGGAGAATATTCGGGTAAAAGGGTGGAAAGATTTCCTGACACAGCTATTGTTGAATTTCGGAGGTAGAAGACTGCTGGATAGAATAAAACTTCATAAATTGGGACTATAATGCCTTATATTATTATACTCCTGTTACTTATACTCAGTATAGTGCTTTTCGATTTTCTTCACTTGTCGCGAGGGAGGAAACTTGCAATAGCTACGATATGGATTGTATTGGTTCTGACAGCAGGTCTGGCGTATCATCTGGGAGTAGATGGAAGAAATACAGAGGCTTTTTATTACAATCCTCCGGATAGTATGGGAGATATTGTCCGGGATTGGCGATCTTATCGGTTCGATATCGGATATATGATATTATCCTATGTTTTAGGGAAAATATTCCCGAGTTATGTGGCGATGCAGCTGTTTGTGTCCTGTATGCTGACTACGTCAGTAATGTTATTTTTTAATAGGTATGCCCGGCACTTTTTTACTGCATTAACTATATATTTCATATTTACATATATCCATTTTAATATCGAAGTTCTCCGGGAGAGTCTGGCAATCTCTCTAATTTTATTTGCATGGCAACCACTTAACAAGGGACGGTGGATTACATATTTTGTTTTGACCGGGATAGCGGTCAGTTTCCATTTTACAGCAGCAATTGCTTTGCTCTTTCCGTTATTAGGGATACCCGGGGTCAAAAAATGGTTTATGCCGGGCTGGAGACTATTGCTTATCGCCATTAGCTGTATAGGATTGTCTTATCTTCTTATTTACGTGTGGACCCCTCTCTTAAATTCTCTACCGGATATATTGACTGTCAGACGCTTACGTTATAGCTACAGCTCTGTTATTGAGAATGGGTGTGCTTTAAACTATAAGGGAGTAGCCGGATATTTAATACAATTTGTAATTTACCCACTGATATTTAGCTATTTATACAAACCAGGAGGGGTGCATAAATCAATACCCGGTTTAGTGCAGTTAACCTGTGTCGGAATCTGTTTATCACTTATAGGTTTAATACTGTCACCCTTTTCGAGATTTACAGATTATTTTATTATCTTTACAATCGCAATGATGGGTTCCGGCTCTCTTTCGGCTCTACCGCCTGAGGTCGGAGGGATTTACTTTAGTAAGCATCGTGTAGTTTCGTTGGTGGCAGCAGGTTTGATGATACTCCCGTTTTTCGGACTGCGTCTGTATACCTACAAGACTACTGTTGGTGATGAAAAAGGTATACCTTTTTACAGATTGTATTACCCATACGCGGATTATATCAATCCCACCTCAAATCAGGAACGTGAACTTTTGGTGAGAAAACTGCTTCCTTATTTCCATGAAGACTCGCCTGACCCAGAAAAATAGTGCAGCATCTGAATTAATCATGGTCATTAATGAGGATCGTTTCTTCCTGTCTCATCGCCGACAGATAGGGGAAGAGGCGTTGCGTCGTGGGTGGAAGGTAACCTTGCTCGCACGTAACACCGGTCTCAGAAGTGCGATAGAAGACCTTGGAATCAAATTTGTGGAACTGCCTATTAACCCTACCGGGATGAATGTAATGGAGGAGTTCGGATTATTGCGTTTCCTTTACCGATTTTACAAAAGTCATCCACAGGCAGTCATATTTCACGTAGGAGTAAAGAATATAATCTGGGGAGGATTGGCAGCCCGAATGGCCGGAGTTAAGAGGATTGTGGCGGGTGTAAGCGGTTTAGGTTCACTATATGATTCGGACCGAAAATTCCCGCCGGTAGCGCTAATAAACCGACTTATGGCTTTAGGTATGCGTCAGAAAGGGGTAAGGGTAATTTTTCAGAATCATGCAGATCTTACAGAGTTGCTTAAAGCTAAGGTGTTATATCCGACGGCTGCTCATTTTACTCATGGTTCCGGCATAGATTTGACCGAGGTGCCTTATTCCCCTGAAATGGAGGATGGTAAGCTTAAAGTTATCTTCACCGGAAGGATGTTGCGGCGTAAGGGGATTATGGATCTCATCGAAGCAGCAGAGATTCTACGTCCAAGGTGGAGTGATAAGATTGAGGTGTTGATATGCGGAGACTTTTCGGGTAATCCCGATTCCCTTAACCGCCGATATCTTGAAACACATTGTGATGGTCATTATATCAAATGGTTAGGGCAGAGAAATGATATAATATATCTGCTGCGGAGAAGTGCGATTATGGTATTTCCGAGTTATTATCGGGAGGGTGTGCCAAAGTCTTTGATAGAGGCCTCAGCTGTGGGAAGACCTATAATAACGACCGAATCTGTGGGGTGTGCTGAAACAGTCGAGGAGGGGATAAATGGTTTTAAGGTGCCTGTCCATAATCCAAGGATAATAGCGGAAAAGGTTGATTTACTCCTCTCTGATAAAGAATTAAGGACTAAGATGGGTAAAGCATCCCGCGAAATAGCCGAAAGGAATTATGATGTGTGGGAGGTTGTGGAAACACATCTCAGAATTTTTGAAGAACTAAGAGACAATCTTCCTAAATAAGTCAGCTGACTTTTGGGAGTTAAAGATAATTAATGCATTATTGAATGATTATCTGAAATAAGTGATAATCTAAAATTAAAGGAATAATGAAAGGAATAGTATTGGCGGGAGGAAGCGGCACAAGGCTTTATCCTATTACAAAGGGAGTGAGTAAACAGCTTCTTCCAATATATGACAAGCCGATGGTGTATTATCCCATCTCAGTATTAATGCTGGCGGGAATCAGGGAAATTTTGATTATATCGACACCTGCAGATCTCCCCGGATTCAAACGACTGCTGGGAGATGGGTCGGATTATGGTGTAAGGTTCGAATATGCCGAACAACCCTCCCCTGATGGTCTGGCGCAAGCGTTCATCATCGGTAGGGATTTTATAGGTGACGATGATGTTTGTCTGGTTCTGGGCGATAATATTTTCCATGGGTCTTTCTTTTCCCGCATGTTGGCTGATGCTGTGAATACAGCTTCAGAGCGAAATAAGGCTACAGTTTTCGGGTATTGGGTGGACGATCCTGAAAGATATGGTGTCGCTGAATTTGACAGAGAGGGAAATTGTATCTCCATCGAAGAGAAACCGCAACATCCTAAATCAAATTATGCAGTCGTGGGTCTTTATTTCTATCCGAATGACGTTGTGGATGTGGCTGCCGGGATTAAACCTTCGGCCCGTGGAGAGTTGGAAATAACCAGTGTAAATCAGCACTATCTTGACCGGAACCGATTGATGGTTAAAACCCTCGGACGAGGCTTTGCATGGCTTGACACCGGAACTCATGATTCACTTGCAGAAGCTTCAATCTATGTGGAAGTGCTCGAAAAACGTCAGGGATTGAAAATTGGATGTCTTGAAGGTATTGCCTATCGGAAAGGCTGGATATCTGAGGAAAAACTCAGGGAGGTGGCACAACCGATGCTTAAAAACGGATATGGAAAATATTTGATTAAGGTAATCGATGAATTGAAAAATTTTCCAAATATGGAGTTTTAGACCCTCTCACAATGAATTGTTATTTTGATGGTGTTGCAATGATGAAGATTATAAGATTACTGGCTTTTATACTTATGGGATTGAGTATCACCCCGGGGGTGTATGGTGCCTATCCCATAGAAGGCGAGGGGAAATTGATTTTTGGTGGTAGCAAAGGGGATTTCGCACCCTTCTATATGCACTCCAATCATAATGGAATAATCACACAAGGAGATAATATTCTGCTTGACCTTTCAGTGAAGGATTCATTGGACACAGACAGACGGTTTGACTGGGGCTGGGGTATTGAGGCCGTGGGAGGATGGTCGAACTCCGCGACATACGCTCGTTGGAATGAGAAGAATAATGAGCTGATGTATGATAACAGACAACATCCTGCCTATATATGGCTTCAGCAACTATATGCTTCTGTAAAATGGCGTTCCCTTTTCCTGTCAATAGGTGCCAAAAATAATCCCTCTCCATTGGTGGATAAGGACTTATCTTCGGGTGATCTGGTATGGAGCGGTAACTCCCGTTCTGTTCCGGAAGTTAGGATAGGTTTTATAGACTTTCAGAATATTCCGTTTACAAAAGGGTGGGTGCAAATAGATGCGGCTTTGAGTTATGGAAAATTTTTTGACTCATCCTGGCAGAAGAATCATTATTCATATTATTCAGGTCATCTGAATACAGGTACTTTATGGACTTATAAGAGAATATATCTTCGCACAAATCCCCGCCAACCTTTCCATGCAAAGTTCGGTTTTCAGATGACAGGTCTTTTTGGAGGTAAAACATCTTATTATTCAGCCGGCAAACTTGTAAGAGAGACTGATAATTATAATGGAGTAAAAGATTTTTTTGATATGCTTCTCCCTGTCAATACCGAAAGGGAAGGGTATAAAACAGGCGATCATAAAGGGTCGTTTGACATCTCTCTTCAATATCGTTTCCGTGATAGCTCCACTTTGAGAGGCTATACACAATTTTTCTGGGAAGATGGCACAGGAATGTCAAAACATAATGGTCTCGACGGACTTTGGGGTCTTGAATATAAACGTGCCGAAAAAGGATGGTTTACGGGAGGTGTGGTAGAGTATCTTGACTTTACGAATCAAAGTGGACCGATACAGTGGAATCATAATGACGATTCCTCTTCAAACCTTTATGAGAATACTACCGGTAGAGATGATTATTACAATAATTATTTCTATCGTTCATATTCCAATTATGGAATGACGATGGGTTCACCAATGGTTATGGGTGATATTTTCAATCTTAATGGGGCTTCATGGTTAAGATATAATCGAGTGAGGGGAATTCATCTGGCAGTGACAGGTGCATTATCTGATGATATTGATTATATTGTGAAATATTCACATCGCAAAGCCTGGGGACAACCATTTTCCCAGGAACTTTTACATCCCGCCAATGCTGATTCATGGATGGTAGGTGTTAATTGGAATCTAAGTTCGGTGCCGGGTTTGAAATTTTATGGTGCTGTAGCTGCAGATCATGGTAAATTGCCCGATAACACCTTCGGAGTAATGGTAGTGGCAACTTATACTACTACCCTTTTCAGCAAATGAAATAAGGGATGTTTATAATAATTTAATGATATAGCCGGTAAATTATGTATAAAATATTAAGAATCTTTTATCTTCCCGTATTATTGCTTTTATTCTTCGTAAGCTCATGTGTAAGGAATGACGGAGATATTGGAAATCTTTTTGGAAACTGGTTTTTTTCAGAAATAATTTGTGATGGAGAACAGGTGAAACCGGACCATGAAATCATGATAAATTTCCAAGGTAATTTATTCAGTATTGGGGAAGTCAGTGATGAGCCTGTTTTTCTCCCCGAATTAGTGGGAAAATGGAGTGAAGACAACAAAGAGTTTGTACTTGATGCCGGTTATAATGCCGGTTCACTTAAAGAATTTCCTGCTTCTTTAGGGTTTGAGGGAGAAAAAGTTGTGAAACTGCAGGTCATAAGCCAATCTCATAATTACATGTCCTGGCAATGGATTTCTCCTTCAGGACATGAATACATCTATAAGCTGAAAAAGATACTCTGAATGAGAATTCTTCACGTTATCTCTGCGCTACATACAGGTGGTGCCCAACGGTTGTTGATTGATCTTTTGCCACGACAGAAGTCAACTGGAGATGATGTTGAGATTTTAGTTTTCAAGAAACTTAATAATTCATTGGAATGTAAACTCCTGTCAAAAGGTATTAGAATTCATTCATTGAATGTTGAGAACGAGTATTCACCGTTTAATTGCTTAGTTCTTAAAGATTTTTTTAGATCTTTTCAGGCGTACGATATTGTTCATGTGCATCTTTTCCCGGCTCTTTATATAACCGGAATTGTAAGAAATTGTGTTGGAGCTCCTCTTGTATATACCGAGCATAGCTCTACTAATCGCCGTCGAAAAAAGAGTTTTTTGCGTGGTTTGGAAAGGTGGATATATAGTCGTTATGCTGCTCTCATAGCAGTAAGTGAGCAATCTAAACATACCTTATCTAAGTGGATAGGAAGAAAGCTTTCAAAGAGGATACATGTAATAGAAAACGGGATAGATATTTCCAGATTTACGCCACGAAAGTTGAGTAAGATAGTTGCTGTTCCGGTTATTGTCATGGTTGCAAGATTCACCCCCGCTAAAGATCATGCTACATTAGTAAGAGCTATTTCAAAAATGCAACATCAAGAAGCTGTTTTATGGCTGGTTGGAGAAGGTGAGACACGCCAGGATATTGAAATCCTTGTCAGAGAACTCGGTATTTCAGAACGTGTGGTATTTATGGGTGAGAGAAATGATGTCGAGTCACTTTTAGAGAAAGCTGATATAGGTGTTTTATCATCTCATTGGGAGGGACATAATATCTCTATAGCCGAGATGATGGCAACGGGTTTGCCGGTAGTGGCTTCCGATATTGAGGGAATAAGAGCAGTTGGAGGAAGAGCCCCATTGTATTTTAAAGAGGGTGAAATTAAGGTCCTTTCAGGTCATCTTGATAATTTACTTAAAGATCCGGAGTTATATGAAGAACGGAGGAATCTGTCATTACAACAGGTTCAAAAGGTAGATATTTCATCCGTTGTTCACAACTATCAGGTCCTTTATAGAGATCTTACCTCATAATCATATAACCGAATAGCAGAGCCGCAATATTTGACTACATTTGCGACTCAAAACCTGAATATGGCGAAAACTGCCACGACAATAGACCAGCAAATTAACCTCTTGGAAAAGAGAGGTCTCCTCATATCAGATAAAGACAAGGCGCGAGAAATCCTGCAAGACATCGGATATTACCGCCTCGGTTTCTAT
>CAZDWB010000023.1:0-38799 GCA_964509225.1 uncultured Sangeribacter sp. | reverse complement strand
CCTTGTTTTTTATCCTGCCGGTGTAGAAATCTCAGAATTTTTATCTATATTTGCAACACATCCAAATCTCTTATCAAGAGATTTGGATGTGTTTATTTATATCCGAACAGGTTGGTAGGTTTAAGAAGTGTGTTCCGAAACTATAATTTGGTTGTTAAATAGTTTGGGAATTCGGACGCAAAGACCTTGCGTCCCTACAGTCGCCATTCCATTATTACAGCTTGGTCACCTTCCTTCTTTGATTTTTTAGACTGGTTTGTTCTTTTCTTTTATCTCTAATTACAATATTCTATTTTACTCCAAATAGTACTAATTAGAGAATAATTTATTGGCTGAGCTGGTTTACGTTCAGAAATTTAGGTAAAATAAACACTAAACTCTAATTTTAAAATTTTAGGGAATCAAATTAGAGTTAAGTGATATAGTCTCTGACAATACTTAATACTGAAGAATTTCTTCCAAATTTACTTTTGTGGAATGAGTTAAAATGTTTTGTAAATTTTAATTCGTTAAGAAAGGTCGTCTGTTGCGATAATATTTAAAAATTATTTTTACAATAAATCGTAATAATACATCCTGGTACGAAGATTTTCTGACTCTGGAATATTATAAAAGTTTTTTTCATCATGTATTCTCGGGAATAACGGTTGAAAGTCATTCCGCTCGTAAAATCTTATTGTATGTTCATTGTTGACAGCGTCGACCAAAATAAAACGACATCCCGTTTTGTTATCGGAACTCCTAAACCAATCTTTTATAAAATTCATTATTTGAGCTCCAATACGATATTGAGCATTCTGATATTCAATGTTTACACCCAACCGTCCAATCAATACGGCTGGATATGTACGACCTTGCTTAGTGTGAGGAATGAGGTTGTTGATTTTCCTTCGGGGATGATTCTGTAGGTGGGTGGTGTGAATACCTGCATTAGCAAGAGTAATCATTCCAACAATTTTTGTTACATCGTCGCGTAAAACCCAGCAATAGGTTTTTCCCATAAGTTCTTTCTCGTAGGCGACTGCATTATTTGCAAAGAAATCATCAAGATCTTCGTCTCCACAAGAAAAAGGCTGACAATGATCCAATACACCCTGATTAATCTTTGCCAGTTGACATTTTTTTCAAGAATAAAATTACATTCCATTATTTCTTTTCCCATGGAAATCTAAACTCACGCATCTGCTTCATAATTTGAGATATACGCTCTTCTTGTTCACGAGAGAGAAGCGGAGTGGGATTTTTTTCATGTTCCTCTGCCTTCCTTACGAAGTCATCTGCTGTTTCCCCAGTAAGAATGGGAACTGCTTTAATTGGAATTGCCATTACAAATTAGTTTTAATTGACAAATTTATGAAATTTTAATTGATTATGCAATATGTCATCATTCTTTCTTTGAGAAAGTTTCCGATGAAGTTTCCAATAAGAAGTGCAACGGAGCTTCTCCTCACTTCTCCTCAAGGAAAGGTCGCGATTCAAGGGGTTGAGTAATGCTTGGGAAGGGGAATTTTGAGAGGAGGGGATTTTTTGCTAATTTTGGGGTGTGGAAGGAAAGAAACTGCTACTTCTGGGAGGCTTACCCTATCTCGTGCCGGTGATTAAACGGGCTCGCAGAATGGGTGTACAT
Organism: uncultured Sangeribacter sp.; assembly: GCA_964509225.1. Lineage (GTDB taxonomy): Bacteria > Bacteroidota > Bacteroidia > Bacteroidales > Muribaculaceae > Lepagella. Next base: position 37,172 of record CAZDWB010000023.1, on the reverse strand, counting down.
GTTATTACTGTCGATAATTGCCCTGATAATCCTGCTCACGCTTTGGCTGACGAGTATTATAATGTAAGTATTGTTGAGAAAGAAGCGGTTCTTAGGTTGGCTCAATCGCTTGACATTGATGGAATTCTTTCTTTCGCCACTGATCCCGGGGTTGTAACTGCTTCTTTCGTGGCTGAGAAACTGGGTCTCCCCTCTCCGGTTTCTTTTCATTTCACAGAGATTCTTCAGGATAAAAATAAATTTCGTAAATTTCTGTCAGATAATGGTTTTAACACACCTTTAGCAATGTCATTCGACAGGTCAGTACCGGTTCCTCCCCTTCCCCACTCCGGGGAGTGGTTTTTCAAACCGGCGGATTCTGCCGGCAGTAAGGGGGTGTCTTTGATTAATACACAGACCTCACGGGAAAGTGATATTGTTCAAGCTGCTAACAGAGCTCTTGAGTATTCCCTGAGCGGTACAGGCATTGCTGAAGAATTTATTGAAGCCGATGGATATCCTTCAGATAGCGAGTGTTTCTTTATTGAAGGCAAATTAACATTCTGTTCTTTTTCTTCCCAGCTTTTCAAAAAATCCGGAGAGGGTAGATTTGTTCCGGCGGGATTTATATGGGACTCTGACTTAAGTGAGAAGAGAAGGCAGACGTTGAGGGAAGAGATTCAGCGTTTAGGAACTTTTTGTAACGTTGGCACCGGACTATTTAATGTAGAGTGCAGGATTGGAAAAGATGGCAAGCCATATATTATGGAGTTCTCTCCACGTGGAGGTGGCAACAGACTTGCCGAAGCGTTGGAATATGCCACGGGTTGCGATCTTATCTCCCGGGAGATTTGCAGAAGTCTGGGTGAAAAAATTGAACCATTCCCATCCGATTTTGCTCCAAGAAGGACTGCATTATTGGTGGTTCATTCCGACAGGGACGGTATATTTTCCGGTATCAAATATTCCTTACCGTTTCAATACAGAATTAAGGAAGTGATATTGAACGTAGAGAAAGGTGACTGGATAAGAACCTTCCGTGGTGCGAATGACGCAATAGGTACAATTCTGTTAGATATCAACGATTCGGAGAAAGATTGTTTGGGGGAAGGCCGAAATTGTTCCAATCTTTCTATAGAAAAGATGTTGATGGATAGGGGGTTATGGGAAATTGAATATTATGAGGGAAGGTTTCCCATCGGCGGGTATTTTGAGAGTGTCGGTGTAAAGGGTAATTCTTCCGATACATTCCCTTTACCAGCGGAGAAGAGTTTAGGATTCAATACGGGTTCCTCAGCTATAGAATTTTATATCAGGCATTACCCGGAGAAAATTAAGTATCTGCATCTTCCGCGTTATACATGTCCGGTATTAATCCGAAGGTTGGAGCTTCTCGGCAAGGAGTTAAGGTTTGAACTTAAATATTATAATATTGGCGAAGATTTTTTACCCTTGTGGGAAAAAGTAACTCCTGGCGGAGAGGGAGAATTAACCATTATCACGAACTATTTCGGTATTTGTGGTCACAGGATAAGGAAATGGAGGAAAGATAATCCCGGAGCTAATTTGGTAGTTGATAATTGTCAGGGACTTTTTACCTCTCCCCTTCCGGGATGTGCTGATATTTACAGTATACGGAAATTTGCTGGAGTTCCGGACGGAGGTTACCTGGTAATCGATGATGTCATTCCCGACTATGGGAAAAAATATGAAGAATTGGAACGTGACCATCTCAGCAAAAACGCCAGACACGGATATCTACGACGTAATGGGGAGATAGAGAAAGGGTATGAAGCATTTAAGGAATATGAGAAGGAACTGGAGGAAGCCCCGCTCCGGAAAATATCGGAGAAAAGTGAGAAAGAGATAATGGGTATTGATTTTGAGGAAGAACGGAGAAAGCGCAGGGAGAATTTCAATTATCTTCATTCATGCCTGGGGAAGAAGAATGGTTTGCAACTGCACCCTCTGAGCGAAACAGACCCGGAAGTGCCAATGGTCTATCCTCTCTTACTGAAGAAGAGTGGAGAACGAAAACGTCTGATTGATATGGGTATTTATGTACCTACCTATTGGGCTGAGCTTCCAAAGTTGAGACAGACGGAAAATGGATTAAATGAATTTGAAAAGGATTTGATAGAGTTTCTTCTACCTCTGCCTATAGATGGCAGATATGGTGAGATAGAGATGAAATATATTGCAGAGCTTTATGATTGACACGCGTAAGATATTAATATTCGGTTCAACCGGTAACGTCGGGAGTTATGTCACTCTTTATGCCAAGGAGTTTTTTGATAAAGAGAATCGGCGTCTTGAAGAGAGAGGGTCTTTGGTAAGGTATGAGGTGATAGCTTCCGGAAGGCGTCAGACTGATGTCTTTGACAGATACGGGATTCCCTATATCCGTGTGGATATAACTAAGGAAAGTGATTTTGAAGCGCTCCCTAAGAAGGATGTCTACGCTGTAATATTGCTTTCGGCTAAAATACCCTCCTATATGAAGGAATATAATGGAAGGGATTATGTGGAGTCAATAATACTTGGAGGATTTAATATTTTGGAATATTGCAGGAAAGCCTGCGTGGACCGGTTGTTATACAGCCAGACGGTGTATGATGTGGCTGAATATCCTCATTCTCATATAATAATGAGTGATGATGAATTGAATTTCAGTTACACCGGCGATCATGCCCTCTATGTCATAGCCAAGAATGCCATGATAGAGATGATGGAACATTATCATCTGGAATACGGTTTAAAAAAATTCGTGTTCCGTCTGCCGACAATTTACGGATATAGTCCGAATCATTATTATCTAAAGAATGGAGTGAAGCGGAAACGACCTGTATATGAAATGATTGAGAGGGCCATGGCAGGAAAGCCACTTGAAATTTGGGGAGATCCCGCCTATTCCAAAGATATGGTGCACGTTAATGATTTCGGGCAGATGTTGTGTAAGTGTATATTGGCAACACGCGATGAAGGGGTCTATAATGTAGGCACGGGTATGCCTGTGAGCCTTGAGGAACAGGTAAATACAATAGCGGATGTGTTCTCTCCTGAGGGTAAGGAGGTTGAGATAAAATATTGTCCTGATAAGCCCGATGGCGGAGGATTCTTAATGGATATCCGAAATGCTGAAGAGGAATTGGGTTATAAACCTGAATATGACTGCAGAGCCCTTTTTGAAGACTTTAAAAGAGAGATGCAGCTTCAGCGTTTTGCATCTTTAAGAGCTTCCGACACGGAGTAGATATCTTCTTGAGTGAGTGCCGGATGGCATGGCAGACATAGAACTGTTTCAGACATTTTGTTAGCCATGGGTAGATTGATAGGATTGGCCGAAGGGAGATGTCGATAAAAATCCAGGTTTGAAATAAGGGGGTAGAAATACCTGCGGGTATATATCCCTTTCTCTTTTAAGGCTTGATAAAGGGAATCACGAGAAATTCCGAACTTCTTTTCATCTATAAAAATCGGGAAATAGCCAAAGTTAGGTTTAATCCCCTCGCGATAATGAAAAAGGGATATCCCTTCTACATCCCATAGGAGTTCCCGATAAGTCTCATCCACTTTTTTACGTGAGGAGATTGCCTGTTCAACATAGTTTAGGTTTGCGAGACCGAGAGCTGCCCTGATTTCGTCCATTTTCGAATTAATACCGGGACACACTATATCTGTTTCTGACTCAATTCCGAAATTACGAAGGTCGCGGACACGATGATTAATTTCCGGATCTGATGTGACCAACGCTCCCCCTTCAGCTGTATTGAAAACTTTAGTGGCATGGAAGCTAAGTGTGGAAATATCACCTTTGAGCAGGATAGATTCTCCGTTTTGCTCTACGCAGAAAGTATGAGCGGCGTCATAGATGACTTTCAGGTTATGACGGGAGGCAATATCTTCAATCTCTTCAGTAGCGCAAGGATTTCCATAGATATGGACCCCTAAAATAGCCGAAGTTGCCGGGGTGATAGCCTCTTCGATACGTTTGGGGTCAATACATCCCGATTCAGGTTCAACATCAACGAAAACCGGGGTTAGTCCCTGCCAGGTAATGGCATGTGTTGTCCCTACAAAACTATAAGGTGTAGTAATTATTTCTCCTTTAAGATGCAGGGCATGGAGAGCGGTGATTAGAGGAAGAGTACCGTTCGACATCAGGGAGAGGAAAGGTACTCCTAATTTATGTTTCAGCTCTTCTTCAAGACGATTATGAAATTCCCCCTCGTTTGTGAGCCATTGGTTTTCCCATATTTTTTCCAAGTGCGGGATGATTTCTCCTAACTTTGGGAGCAGAGGACGGATAAGGGGTATTTCCTTTTTCATCTGGATGAATTTTTTTTAGGATGAAAAGCACGGAAACATTCCCCTATGAGCAGAATGGGAGATGTGCCGAAGATAATTATCAGCCAATCTGAAAATTTGAGAGGTACCACATTAAAAAGTTCTCCTCCGAATGAAACAATCAAGACTTGTCCTATGAGAATTACAGCGGCAATAAACAGGAAGCCCGAGCAACCATGAAAATGGAAGGCTGATCGACCTGTGGAGAAAGCACGTGCGTTAAATATGTTCCAGAATTGCATCATCACAAAAATGGTGAAGAACAGGGAGAGTTCATAGGGAGACAGAGTGTGTGGCGGGACTTCCGAAACGGTACCGATATCGTAAAGTGATTTGAGGTCGGTATGTTGCATATAAAATAGTAAACCCCACAGAAATAAGAACATCATGATGCCAACCCATAGTATGAATTTCCACATGGAGGAAGATATGATAAACGCGGAGCGACTGCGGGGTTTATCAAGCATTACCGAGGAATCCGGAGGCAAGGATGCAAGTGCCATTGCCGCGAAAGTATCCATGATAAGGTTTACCCACAGCATCTGTGTTACTGTGAGGGGGGATTCGAGCGACATGAAAGCCCCAACAAGGACGATGAGACTTGCCACTACATTCACAGTGGTCTGAAAGAGAATAAAACGTTGAATATTACGATACAGCGACCGACCCCACATTACCGCACGCACAATAGAGGAGAAAGAATTGTCGATTATAGTAATGTCGGAAGCTTCTTTAGCCACTGAAGTGCCATCCCCCATGGAGAGTCCTACATGAGCTGCTTTGAGTGCCGGAGCATCGTTGGTGCCATCTCCGGTGACTGCTACGACTTCACCATTTTTCTGAAGGGTTTCTACAAGGCGCTTCTTATCCATAGGACGGGCTCTGGCAATAACCGTAAGAGTTCTGACTCTTTCGGCGACTTCCTCATCCGAAAGAGCTTCGAACTCAGGACCGGTGATAATCTGTTGTTCAGGTGATAGTTGTGGATTCCATGTGCCAATCTCTTCAGCAATTCTTCGGGCAGTTCCGGGGGTGTCGCCGGTTACTATTTTTACACGCACTCCGGCATCTTCCACATCTTTCACAGCCTTGGGTACATCGGGGCGCACAGGATCGGCTATGGCAGCTACCGCAGTAAACGTAAGATTGGAAACCGATAACATACCATCTTCTATAACACTTTCCTCGATGGGAAATACTCCACTTGCAAACCCGAGGGTGCGCATAGCTTCTCCCTGGTAAGCCTTGAGTAGATTATTCAGTTCTTCTTTATCAGGCGAAGAAGAGCAGAGATTAAGGACAATCTCCGGGGCTCCTTTAACATATAAAATTTTCTTCCCATTCCCCATGTCAACAGACGTGGCCATATATTTACGTTCTGTGGAAAAAGGGAGTTCATCAATAATTTTCGCACCATCTCTGAGATGGTCATATTTTACTCCACGGTTTTTAAGCCAGATAAGGAGAGCACCTTCTGTAGGATTTCCGAGTACTTCAATCTTTCCATCGGTTTCGTTGAGCATTGCGGTAGAGTTGACGGCGAGACCCTGAAAAAACTGGGGAAGTTCCGTTTCGGGGACGAAAATATTGAAGTTGCTTACCTGCATACGGTTGATGGTGAGCGTTCCGGTTTTGTCGGTACAGATGACGGTTGTTGCTCCCATAGTTTCGCAAGCATGGAGTTTGCGCACGAGATTATTTGTTTTCAGCATGCGGCGCATGGAGTAAGCCAATGATAAGGTGACTGCCATCGGTAACCCTTCCGGCACAGCTACTACAACCAAGGTCACAGCAATCATTAACGATTGTAAGAGGTAAGCAAGAAAATGTATAGTGTCTGTAGTGGGTGGATTGATAAACCAGACAGATACTCTTCCTGCAATTATAGCGAGACCGGTGATATAGCTGATTACGGAGATCATTTTGCTCAGTCGGTCAAGTTGGAAAGAGAGAGGAGTTTTTACTGAATCATCGATAGATGAAGCCTTGAACACCTTACCGTTTTCAGTGGCATCCCCGATATGAGTTACGACCATCATCCCATGACCTTCCATAATTTTTGTGCCACGCAGGACGCGATTGGTCGGGAAAGTGGCATCGGCATCGAATTCCTGTGGATCTGTACTTTTATGACATATTGGTTCTCCGGTAAGTGTGGATTCGTCCACAGAAAGGTTGGAGGATTGAATGAGATTACCATCAGCCGGGATTTCGTCACCGGTATTAAGGATTACTACATCTCCCGGAGTCACCTCTTTGCGGGGGATGGATACGGGTTTTGAATCGCGAATAACGGTGACGGGTTCATCGTCGTTGACCTGATTGAGGATTGCGAACTCCTTTTCAGCTTTCCATTCGAAGATGAATGCGAGTCCGGTGGCTATGATGATGGCTGCAAAGATTCCAACGGGTTCAAAGAAGACTGTGGACGGCTCTTTAAGAGCATAGTATTCATAGAAAGATATGCCTATTGAGAGTGCCCCGGCGATAAGCAGAATAATTATTAGTGGGTCGGAAAACTTAGCGAGGAAGAGTATCCATGGAGATTTTTTCTCTTTAGGAGTGAGGATATTATAACCGTATCTGGCAAGATTTTCCTCTGCTTGACTATTCGTTAAACCATTATGAATATTCTGTTCAGCCATACTTGGTATACGTTAAAAGTTTTTCCTCGTTATAAAGAATCAACGAATTTACAAAATTAACGAAAAATACCGATAGAATGAGGAGCCATTGATAAAAATTCAGAATCTTAAAATTATTAGAAGAGATACGACAGAGCTTTTTGGGGGGTATGGTAGAAATTCTTTAGATTCCTTACCATAGTCAAGGATTAATATTTATTGAATTATTTATTAAGATCTGCAGGTATCCGGCGAGTAAGGAATGCGCAGATAACTATAAGGACAGTAACTCCAATGTAAACCCAAGCTGTGGAGTGAAGAATATTTCCCATTCCGACAAGCGGAGAAACAATAGCACCGAAGATATAGCCCATCACCCCAACAATTGCTGAAGCGCTCCCGGCATCAGCTCTACCTTCATTCATGGCGAGAGTATTGCTAACTGTAAAAATCATGCCGAGTGCAAAGAGAATAGGTATCATGAGAACCTCATATCCGATGAAGGAGTCGAGGAAAAGCAGAACACAAGCTTCCGCCACAACAGCGAGAAAAAGTCCGATTCCCGCAACAAACGCCGCTCTTTTGAGCACCTTAAATTTCAAAGCTATCATTGACCCTGCCATGACAGCGAGAGAATTGGCACCCATGATAAGACCGAAGTGGATTTGAGAGAATCCAAAATGTGTCTGCATGATAAATGGAGCGGAGGAGATATAGGCGAAAAGAAGTCCCAGAGCAGTACCTTTAAGGAGAACATGAATCATAAAGCGATAGTTCCGCATGAGGGTTTTATAATCGCCAAAGGCATTCCAAAGGCTCCCTTTAACTCTGTGGGCAGGGGTAAGTGTTTCTTTTAACCGGAAAGAGAAGAGGAGAATGAGGAAGGCGAAAATAGTCAGACATACAAAAACCCCTTTCCATTGAAAACGGTCAGAAACAAGACCACCCAAAACCGGAGCACTTGCAGGTGCGAACCCGTTGATGGCGCCAATAATTGCCATAGTTTTGGCAAGAGCTCTGCCGGAGTAAACATCCGTAGGAATAGTGCGTGCCAGAAAATAACCTCCCGATGCTCCCATTCCCTGGAAGAGACGGCAAATTATAAAGAAATGGATGGTTGGTGAGAAAATGCTAACAACAGCGGAGATAATGAAAAGAATCAAAGACCAGAATAATACCGGCTTTCGACCATATTTATCACTAACAGGACCCATTATCATCTGTCCAAGTCCAAGACCGATCATGCCGGTAGTAAGCCCGAGCTGTACGGTAGGGATAGAACAGTGAAAAAATTTGGTCATCGATGGGAGAGAAGGGAGATACATATCATTGACGAAAGATCCGAATGCACTAAGACAAGCAAGATAAATGACAAAGAATGTGAAGTTTATGGCAACTGCACCTTTTGAGCCCATGGTAGAACCGGTGTCGGTGGTTTGTGAAGAGTTCCGGGAGAGAGGTTTTTTATTTTCAGGTATTGATGTATTCATAGTATTTTTAGTTCTTATCAAAAATGGGAATCGATGTTGGAGTTTTAAAATTCCAACTCTATAAATAAAAGGGAATATTCCGGTTAAAAGTTCATCTCCGCACCAAATTAATTTGAGGGAAGAGAAGAAAAAGTAATAATGTATTTTGGGAATATGAGAAAGATGGATAGACATTTAAAGGGTATGGATTCCCTCTACATGTAAACTACATTAAAACGTTAACTATATCAAACTATAAAAAGCTACGTCAAAAATTTGACATAGCTTTTTTAAAAGTTGCCTTGGAAGGATTCGAACCCTCACTAAAGGTGCCAGAAACCTGCGTGCTACCATTACACCACAAGGCAGAGTTTTATTTAAAAAAGGTCATATTTCCCTTTTCACTCTGCAAAATTACTGTTTTCTTATGAATTGACCAAATTTTATTTCAAAAAATTTAAATATTTTTTGAAAACTTCCGAATAAAGGGATTTAAGTTTTTGATTATTTGAGATTTGCCAAGTTCCCTACTATCCTGTCGGCTTTTGTTGTGGAAAAATAAATTAAATTTTGTAATTTTGAATTATTATTATTATGAACTATGGGGAATCATGAAGTAATTTTTTTGGATGCTGAGTTTGTTGACAATCAGGAAATAATCGAATTGTCTATTATCGACTTTTCAGGCAGGGAGATATATCATAGCTATTATAAGCCTGAAAGAATTAAAAGTTGGAAAGAGTCTCAGAAAATTCATGGAATCTCACCGGAAGATGTTGCCAAATCACCCTCCTTTCGCAAGTCGAGGAAAGAAATTCAGGCACACATCGATAAATCCAGGTATATTGTAGGATTTGCAGTAAAGAACGATATTTCTCACTTGGAACAATCGGGAATCGTGTTTGATAAAGATAAGAAAATTCTGGATGTTAGAAATTTCTTCTGGTTATATTATGGTAAGGAGAAGGGATTGGATTATGACAGCCTGCCCGGTCTTGAAAATTCGGCTAAATTATTAAATGTTTCATTCGGTGAAAGAGGTGCTCATTCTGCAACAGAAGATACTCTCGTGACACGTAAATTGTTGGAAACCATTCATAAAAGCATGTCGGGAGATAAAGAGTACTCCCCTTTTGATCTTTTCAATCGGTGTGTGGAACAATTTAATGAGGAATTTCCCGGAGAATTGGATGCTTACAGAAGGAGTAAGGCTCGGGGATATATTTATGTAATTGAAGTGGAAAAGGGATTGTTTCGACTTATTTTCCGTCATTCACAAAAAGAGGAAGTGAATGGTAAATTATTAATGGAGATACCGGTAAATGACTATGTAAGAGCTGAAACGGATTTATCTAATAAATTCAGGAGTATCGGAATAGGGAAATATGGCAATCTTTATCGGTTAAAGGAAAGAGATTTGAGATATATAAAAAAATATAACAACGAGTATGAATCAGAAATTAGCCGTTCAATGGCTAAGGGTCTGATGAAGCTTACTGAGCAATTCAGGAGATAATCAAGCTGAATAAAAAGAGTCTATCGCTTGACCTGCTTACAGATTTAAACTCCTCGTCCACTCTTGAAACTCCGTTTATTCAAATATTAGAGGCTGTGTCAATAAAATTGTCTTTGATCACAGCCTCTTCTTGTTTTTAGAATTCGAATGTTTCAAGCTTCATTTCAGCCTTAGCTCTCATGATTCCTACTTCCTTGATGAAAATTTCAGAGTCGCTATGGGCATTAAGGGCTTTCTGATCGCGCCAGGTCTCGCAAATGAGCATCACATCCGGACGAGTAGCGTTTTCAAATATATCGTATGCCACGCAGCCGTCTTGCTTAAGTGAAGCTTCTGTGAGTCTTCGGGCTGCTTCAAGTACTTCGGCTTTATTTTCTTGATTTACCTTAATAAAACAATTCAGTCTAAGCATTTTTATGTTATATTTTAAATAAAGTTTGTAAAAAATTTATGTTCCTGTTCCGGAATGCCTTCTGTCTCTTTTCGGGAATTAATAGCTTTAATAAGGAAAGCCATGTTTCTGCCAAGGTTACGCATGGTTTGAAGTCCTTCTTCATCTTTTTCTACATCTTCTGCGGTAAAGCCATGTACTTCATTCCAATATGTGCTTGACACTATAGGCATTGAGCAAATGGTGAAATATTTGTTGATTTCATCGAATGCTGATGTGGAACCGGCACGTCTTGACGAGATAACGGATGCACCGACCTTCATTGTTTTACTGAAAACTGTGGAGGTACTGTAGAACAGTCTATCGAGGAAAGCGAGGAGCTGACCGTTTGCACCGGCATAATAAACTGGAGTACCAACTACAATTCCATCCGCCTCTGCAAATTTGGGAGCCACATCGTTGACTAAATCATTGAATACACATCTACCATTGGTCTTACAGAATTGACATGCTATACATCCTCTGATATCTTTGTTGGCAACATTTATGATTTCAGTTTCTATGCCATTTTCGATAAGGGAATTTTCTACCTCTTTTAACGCACGGGCTGTACACCCGTCAATATGGGGAGAACCATTGATTAATAATACTTTCATTGTGTTAATATAAAAATACAGACTCAAGGGATGAACCTTGAGTCCATAATAATAATTTTATTTCACGATTTTAAGAGTATAATTGAGACCCGGAGTTTCGGAAATCTGTAGGTTTTCACCAACGAGAGTCAATGTAGAATCCGAATCAACCAGGAAATAAAGAGGTCCCTCGGCTGAACCTACGGAAGAATCTTTCCTGTCCTGAACTAATTTCAGATATTTTTTTCCATCTTTGTTCTCGACAGTGAAGTCTCCTTCAGATTTGAAGCTCTTTAAATCTTTCAATCCGGTGCGGTTCAGACTATCAGCAGCAAGGTAAGTTTCAACTAATTTATAGTCACCTTCTGTATTATTGTGGTCATCATCATAATCAAGACGCAGAGTATATCTTATCCCATCGGTATCAGCTCCTGGTAAAACACCGGTATAAACTTGATCTTCATCGTTGAAATCAGCGACTCTATTCTTTCCATTGTTTTGTGAGCAGGCACCGAGCGAGATAGCCAGCACAGTGGCAGCAGACGCCAATGTTAAAGTTTTCCAATTTTTTTTCATAATCTGTTTCTTTAGAAATTAAATTAAAAATTCAGGAGTTAAACTTACCTCCTATTAATGTTAACAAACTAATCATTGAATAGTTGGCTTAAAAAGCTCAGTTGTAAAAATCAGCAGATAATCCCTCCAATTACTCCAGGAGTGTCCACCATCCGATTCGTGATAGAGATATGGTAAATTGAGTCGATTCATAGTAGAGAGGAAAGATTGATTAAGATCATAGAGGAAATCATCTTTTCCGATTCCTATCCAATATAAAGAAGGAGGAGTTTCAAACTGGCGTTGCAATGATGCATCAAGAACATTGTTGTCGGAATCAACATTTGTGCCATTCCAGCGAACAGTAGCCGAAAAGAGACCGACATAATCAAAAAGGTCGGGATACATCATTGAAATTCTCCAGGCATGTCCCCCTCCCATAGAAAGACCGGCAATAGCACGTTTTGTTTTGTCAGGGATGGTGCGATACTGCTCGTCAATAAACTCTATTATTTCCGGAAAAGCATTCTCAAAAACACCGCGTGGAGAAACTGAGTATTGTGCATCCGGGACATACATCCCTTCACCGGTAAGTCCCGGTGCTGCTTTCATGCGAGCGTTACCATTTGGCATTACTACAATCATAGGTTCCATCTTTCCCTCAGAGATGAGATTATCAAAAATGATGGAGGCGCGTCCTAATTCATTCCAGGCATCTTCATCACCCCCCATTCCATGAAGGAGATATAATACAGGGAATTTCTTATCCGGTTCCTGTTCATATTGAGGGGGTGTATAGACAGTGAGTCGACGGTCATTCTCAAACGAGGTGGAATGATACCAAACCTTAGAAACTGCGCCATGAGACACATCACGACTTTCATAATAATCTGCGTTGGCACCGGGCACAATGAGAATATTAAAAAGAGATGAAATATCACGGGCAATATATGAATTTGAAGGATCTAAAGTTCGAACTCCATCAACTTCAAAATTATATGTATACAGATTGGGCCTGAGCTTAAGAGTAGTGTACCATTCCCCGGGAATTTCTGAAGATTTACTAAGGAGAATGGGAGAAGATGAAACGCCAAGAAGTTTTACCTCAGAGGCATGAGGAGCAATAAGGGAAAAAGTTATTGTAGAATCATTATTTATAACCGGCGACTTTCTATAAGGAGGAAGATCAATTGTTTCCTGACACCACCCTTTTTGAGGATAGAATAAAGAAAATAGAACAGCTGTAAGAATACAAGATACAATTTTTTTCATATTAAGAACACTTAATGGTTTAAGGGGACTATCCCCTTTGTACAAAATTAAAGAAAAGTTTGAGAATAGGGAAAGTATGAATACATAAATTAAAGTATTTGTTTGATAAAAGAGAAAGCCGGTTGAACTATATTATATTTAATTATGTTTAGGGAGTATAATTAAGTTTAATTTTCCGGAATGAGCATATGCTTAGAAGGAACAAAAAAGAAATGCTATGAAAAAATTATTACTTACACTCGGAATTAGTCTGGCGGCACTTTCTGCTTCAGCAGTCACTCCTTTTATAGAATTTCAGCCTGTGCAAGCAGGAGATGACTATACGTCTTTTAATTTTCAAGGTGGTGTGACTACTAAAGTTCATAAGAATGTATCAGTAGGTTTAGGAGCCGGTATAACAGAAGAATGGAATTTCAGTAATGGTCCCCTGATTCCTATGTTTGGACGTGCAGTAGTTTCAGGAAAAGTAAAAGGCTTTGAACCATTTATATCTTTTGATTTGGGATATGAGCTCAATACCCAGAACACTGATTATGGGGCTGTATTAGTGAACCCAATGGTAGGTCTCAATTTCGGTAAATGGTATGGAGGTATAGGTTTTCTGGGGCATTGCTGGGTACAGCAAGGTCATGGTTCCACAGGTTGCTTCAATATGAAAATCGGATATAATTTTTAAAATATAAGCAAAAATAAGATAATAAAATAAGGAGGACAATTTCTTGTCCTCCTTATTGTTTATATTAAATACGAACTTATATCATGCTTGCTTTCAAGATTTCTTTAACTTCATCTTTGGAGAGTTTATGATATCCTGCATCAAGAATCACTGTGGCATCAACGATTTCCTGAAGATTATTCTCAGTTACGCCCAGAGATGAAATTTCAGTAGCTGCCCCTATCTCTTTAATCCACTGAGCGAGAGCATCGATACCTTCTGTAGCCAATTCCTCATCAGTTTTTCCTTCAGCAGGAATATTCCATACAACATGAGCAAAACGGGCAAATCGTTTTAATCCAAATTTCATGACATGTCTGTAGTAGGCTACAGAAACACCGGCGAGAGTCATCCCATGAGTTGCATTTGTAATGGCGCTGATTGCATGCCCGATCATGTGTACCATCCAGTCTTCTTTTTTACCCATGGAAATCAGTGTATTTAAAGCCCAGGTAGCCGACCACATCAAATTTGAGCGGGCTTCATAATTTTCCGGGTCCTTCACTGCTATGCGGCTGGATTCGATCACGGAACGCATTAATCCTTCAGCAAGATAATCTGATGTAGAATCATCGTCTCCTGAGAAATATTGTTCCATTATATGACTCATTGTATCAAATATTCCCGCTACCAGTTGATTGTGGGGTAAAGAGAAGGTATATCTGGGATTGAGAATTGCGAATTTAGGCATAACTCTCTGTCCGAAGACTTTTCCCATTTTTAAGTTTTTCTCTTTATTGGTTATTACCGAACCTCCGTTCATCTCAGAACCTGTTCCTGCCATTGTTAAGACGGCACCTATAGGTATCACTTTCTCTTCTTCAGACGGCTCTTCCTGTTTAATCCAGAATCTTTTCCAGGCATCACCATCATATCCTGCTGCGACACTGACTGCTTTGGCATAATCAATAGTTGAACCACCACCTACAGCAAGGATAAAATGGATATCGTTTTCACGAGCTACCTTACACCCTTCCAGCACTTTTTCGTATGTTGGATTTGGCATTACACCCGGGAGTTCTACAATATTTTTACCGGCCTTTTTCAGAGCCGCAACTACATCTTCATATACACCGTTGCGTTTGATTGATCCTCCGCCGTAGGTGAGAAGTACATTTTTACCGTAATTTTTTACAGCTTCTTCCAAATGTTTCTCGGCCTTGTCACCGAAATAAATTTTTGTCGGATTTGAATATACAAAATTACCTAACATATTTATAATATTTTTTAATTAACTATTCTTCAATTCGATGATTTATATTTTCAATACAAAGATAAAAGAAATTGTTGGATTACCCTACAGTACTTCTCGTGCCACCAAAATGAATCTGGTTCATTTGAGCAGCCGTTAACTTTGTACCTGATTTAAGTATCGGTTTTTCAATTTTTTTCATATACTATTTCTTAATTAACAAGTTAATTACTTTTATAAGTCTATTTAGGGAAAGTACAGCCACGATATATACCCCTACCAGAATGAATAGATCAAATTTAAGTGGAAATATATCCTTTAGCAATCCTCCCCCTAAGTAACACAGGAATAATAACCAAAGAATAGACTGAACCCCGACGCAGAGTGTGCACCAGTGGTGAGCAATGAATTTCTGATAAGTTATCGACCAGACTGTGTAAGGGAGACACAAAAGATTGCAAATAGCTAAAGATTGCCAAAGATGGGGGAATATCAGAAGGGTAATTAAGGATACAGAGAAATAACCGAAACCTACCTCACTCCATGAGAAAACCCCAAAAAGTTTGGAAGCTTTGGAAGTTGTGATAATATCACATCCTCCCCTTTCCAGCACTCCACATACCTTATCGGAAGTAGATGTATGAATACCAAGGCTTTTCTGAAGTAACATATATGACAGCCACAAACCTATTGAATCAAGGAGGAAGATAAAAATTGTTGACACGTTTGCGAATAAGTGACGTGTAACAAAGAAATAAGTTACAATCCCAACTAAGATAACAATTAAGGCATATTTTGATATTTTATCAACTATAGTGCTGACAAGATGAGACTTATAATCCGGTTCCGTACTTGATTTATCCGGATATGCAGTTAGGACAATACCATTCATCTGTGAAATGAAATTGGAAAAGGGGATTGTTTTTTCATATTCATGACATGAATATGATACCGCATCATTCTCTTTATCAACAGAGTTAACAATCACAAAAATACCATTATTACTTTGCGCAAGAAAGGGGGTATCAATCTTTTCAAATTCAGATTTATCATCAAGTTTCCAAGCATCATTGGGAATATTATAATCCTTAAGAAGGTGTGAAAATCCGAAAAGAGATTGGAAAGTCATTTTACGGAAATTTTCATCTGAGAAATGAGATGTGTGGGGAACATCTAATGCCTTCAGGAAAGCACTGAATATGGATGTATTTTTTTTCATGTTTAAATATAAAAATAAAGAGACCATTTCAGATTTACTGAAACAGTCTCTAATAAAGTTTTAAAATCAGTTATTTAAATAACCTTCAACTTTTGAGACGAGAGCATTTCCATCTATTTCACCGCTGTGACGCCAAACTTCCTTACCGTCTTTATACACAATGAAAGTAGGTACACCACTCACTTCAACCGAGTCTGCGGCAGCCTGATTTAAATCAATATCAAGCTGAACAACCTGTGCCCTGCCCTCCAATAACTCTTTTACTTCATCCACAATTGGAGCCATGTGCTTGCAATGAGGACACCACGTAGCATAAAATTCTACCAACACTATTGGATTTTCTTTGATAACATCTGTGTAAGTCATAATATTAAGTATTAAGTGATTAATAAAAATTAGTTATATCATTATGTCTGTTGAAGGGATACAAGGAATTCCCATATTTTCCATATCATAAATATTTGCCTTTGCTACTTCTTCGGATGCTGCGGAACAACAATCAGTGACTACTGTGATATTATAATCCAAACTCATACCGTCAACGGCAGTAGAGCGCACACAATTAGGATATTGGGTACCGGTGAGATAAATATTTTGGGTTCCTAATCCACGTAAAATAATATCAAGGTCAGTTCCGAAGAAAGCACTGAATCTCTGTTTAGTAACCTTAATATCTCCGAGCTGCGGAGCTATCTCTTCAGGAATTTCTGCTCCTTTGGTTCCTGCGATGCAAATCGGTTTTCCCTCTTCAAAGAAGTGACGACGGAATAATTCTGCATCTATTCCTGATGGTCTGTGAATTCTATAGATATATATGATTGCCCAATCTTTTGAACGACCGAAATCCAGGAATTTTTTGATTGAGGGTAGTGTGGCGTAAGCGCCTTTCACGCACATAGGAGAATCCGGCATAACGAAATCGTTTTCCATATCAATAACCAGAATTGCATTTTCTGCATGAGTTAGCATGCCATCTATTTTATTGTTTTCCATAATATTATTTTTAAATCTAAAAATAAAACAAAGTGTAGATATTGAATGTTCAGTTTATTCCGGTCATCTGCTTGTGTGGTTAAATTCTTCTTAAATTCCTAATCCATCGCTTAAACTTAACTTTTTTAAGTTGAAATCACCGGTAAGATTAAATAAAAATTTTAACTTATTGAACTTTTGGACGGTTAATCAAGTTATGAAGGTAAGAGAATATAAATGAGTCCAATAAGAATGAGTTAAATGTTAAATAAAAAAAAGATTATGATTAAGAAACTACTTTTAATTATTATAGCAGTGGTAGGAATGGGAACATCTGCTATGGCGCGAGATACTTATATTCGTGATACTTCAGCTCTGCCAAAGAGTGCCCAGACGGTTTTGGCAAACAATTTCAAGACTAAGGTTAGTCTCATTAAGGTTGATAAGGAATTCGGTCGAATATCAGAATATGAAGTAATACTTAAGGACGGAACAGAAATCTCTTTTGATAGGGATGGAAACTGGAAGAATGTGGAGGTAAGTGCCAATGAAACAGTTCCAAAAGTATTTATTCTTGATTCGATTTCAAAATATGTTAAAAAGAATCAACCTAATCAGAGGATAATCGGTATAGAAAAGGAACGGACTGGGTATGAAGTAGAATTATCCAATGGTGTTGAAATGAAGTTCAATGCTCAGGGTGAATTTATAAAATATGATAAATAATTGTTAGAAAGATTTAAAGGGGGGTTGAATGAAATACTCAACCTCCTTTTTTTAATCAACAATTTTTTTTGAAAGTATTTGTAAAATAAAAAATAGTTGTAAATTTGCAGCCGAAATGGTTACCCCGACCTCCAAGAGAGGAGGTTACAAGGGTTATTAATAGGGAATGGGGTGAAATTCCTCAACAGTACCCGCTGCTGTAATTCTCGCTTGGAAGATATGAGTCACCAAGCAATGATTCTCATAAGTTGCCACTGGTTTTAAAGACCGGGAAGGCATGAGAAATCAGAGATAAGTCAGAAGACCTGCCATTTTCGATATTGATTATGCCTACGGGACTATGGGTTTTGGTCGGATGATTCTTAGGATTAAACAATACCATTCAGTAAAAGTACACTGAATAAAAGATTTTAAGATACCTTCTAAGTTATACACTCCTGTAAGCACAAATCAAATCAGTGCAAACGGGAGTGTTTTTTTGTATCTGAAAATTTAAGGTATGGTAGAAAAAATAATTCTAAAATCATCTCTTTTACTATTAACATACTTACTGTTTTTTTCTTTTGCGGAAGGAAAAGAACCGGATGATTCATTAACCAACCACACTCTTCAAGAGATGGTAGTTACCGC
This sequence comes from uncultured Sangeribacter sp., assembly GCA_964509225.1. Classification (GTDB taxonomy): domain Bacteria; phylum Bacteroidota; class Bacteroidia; order Bacteroidales; family Muribaculaceae; genus Lepagella. Next base: position 18,930 of record CAZDWB010000023.1, on the reverse strand, counting down.
CGTAAGTCCGCATAAAGAGACTATTCCGGCACAGGTATTATCCGGAGAAGAATTATCCCGACTCAACAGTAATAGCGTGGCTGACGCATTGAGATATTTTGCCGGAGTCCAAGTTAAAGACTATGGAGGAGTCGGGGGAATTAAAACCGTAAATATACGATCAATGGGTACAAATCATACTGGTGTAGTATATGACGGCGTTCAGCTGGGAAATGCTCAAAACGGACAGATTGACTTAGGACAGTTTTCATTAGATAATATCGAGGCCCTTTCTCTACATAACGGACAGAAAAGTGATCTTCTTCAACCTGCGCGAGATTTCGGAAACGCCGGTACAGTCTATTTGCGGACTAAAACCCCTGAGTTTAAGGATGGAGAAAAATTTCATTTAAGGGGAACGTTTCGTTTCGGGTCTTTTGATCTTGTAAACCCCTCCCTTTTAACGGAGTTAAAACTATCCGAAAGGGTAAATGTCTCCTTTAATGCAGAATGGTTAAATTCAAGTGGAAAGTATAAATTCAGATACCGCAGGGTTAATCCCGCCGGTGAGTTAGCATACGATACCACAGCAGTCAGGGAGAACGGTGATATTAATGCAACTCGCCTCGAATTAAATATTAACGGTACGTTTAACTTAGGTAACTGGCATTTTAAAGTTTATAATTATAATTCGGAGAGAGGTGTGCCGGGAGCCATAGTAAATAATGTGTGGCGACGCGGGGAAAGGATATGGGATACTAATTCCTTTGCGCAAAGTTCAGCCACCTTGACCTATAAACGTTGGACTTCTTTTGAAAATCTTAAATATGCCTTTTATCGTACCCACTATGTGAATAATGACGATAAACAGATAAAGGTGGATAATCTCTATAAGCAAAGGGAAATATATTTTTCTACAGCCAACCTGTTTAGTTTCACCCCATGGTGGAGAGGTTCTGCGAGTTATGATTTCTTATTTAACTCCCTTAATGCCGATGTTTATGGTTTTGCTAAACCTGACCGTTATACTAATCTTCTTTCAGTAGCTACGGCATTTGACTTTAATAGGATTTCTATTACAGCAAGCGGACTTATGACCTTCGTACATGATAAGTTGGAAGGTCAGGAAGCACCTGCAGATAAATATGTATTTACTCCGGCAGTGTATATCAGTGTATATCCCTTAAATGCAAGAACATTATCTTTCCGAACTTTTTACAAAAAGTCGTTCAGGATGCCGACATTTAATGACCTGTATTATGCTGATATGGGAAATTCCAAACTCAATCCTGAACGTGTGGAACAGTATAATTTCGGGGTTCTGTTTGATAAATTCAGTCATGGTTTGCTATCACAAATGCGATTCAGTTGCGATGTCTATTATAACAAAGTTCATGACAAGATTGTGGCCTATCCCAAAGGTCAACAATTTCGATGGACAATGTTGAATTTAGGGTTAGTAGATATTCGGGGCATTGATATGACAGCTTTACTCACCTTCAATCCGTATCAGGATTTACTGTTAACACTGCGTGGACAGTATACCTATCAAAAAGCAATCGATGTCACTAATCCTGCTGATAATTATTATCGTCATCAGATACCTTATATCCCCCACCACTCCGGATCATTGGTAATTAATGCATCCTGGCATAAAATTGGTATTAATTATAGCTTCATATATGTTGGTTCACGCTATAATCAACAGGAGAATATTCGCTATAACTATACCCAACCATGGTACACATCTGATATCTCTGCAACCTACGATTTTCATATAGGTAAATTAAAGACCAGAGTACTCGCAGAAGTCAATAATCTTCTCAGTCAGGACTATGATGTGATTCTGAATTATCCGATGCCTAAGCGCAATTATAAATTATCTCTTACTGTAGAAATATGAAAAGATTTTCTTTTGTTTTATGTTTTGTGCCGCTCCTAATGGGGACCACAAGCTGTCGGGAGGACGAGCTTGTGGTACCTACGGAGTATGAAATCATAGGTGATATAGAACCCTATAATAATGTGAGAGGTTTGTACTTGGTCAATGAGGGAAATATGGGTTCCAATAAATGTACAATTGATTATTACGATTATGTTACCGGACTATACGCAAGAAATATCTATGCTGAAAAAAATCCAGATGTAATCAAAGAGTTAGGAGATGTAGGGAATGATGTGGGAATTTATGGATCAAGGCTGTATATTGTGGTCAATTGCTCTCACAAGGTAGAAGTTCTTGATTCTAAAACCGGCATAAGACTCGGAAGTGTAGATATTCCCAATTGTCGATACATACGTTTTCATCGTGGGAAAGCATACGTCAGTTCATACGTTGGACCTGTATTAATAGATCCGGAGGCTCCTAAAGGAGCAGTCTACGAGGTAGATACTCTTTCACTATCGGTCACAAGGAAAGTTTCGGTCGGTTATCAACCGGAAGAGATGGAGATAGTTGATGACTATATGTATGTAGCCAATTCGGGAGGTTATAGGGTTCCTAATTATGACTTCACGGTTTCCGTAATCCAGATGATAGATTTCAAACAGGTGCAGCAAATTCCGGTCGGAATCAATCTTCATAGGTTGAAAAAGGATAAGTATGGGAAATTATGGGTCACCTCCAGGGGAGATTATCAAAGTCGTCCCTCAAGACTATATATATTGGATAAAAAGCCGGGATATAATCAAATGGTGGTCACTGATACGCTTCCGATTGCCTGTTCCAATATGGCATTTTTTGATGATAAAATGTATTATTATGCTACGGAATGGAATAATTTTACGCAGTCTAATTCAATTAGTTACGGAGTGATTGATGTGCGTACAAAAAAGGTCATATCTGATAATTTCATTAAAGACGGTTCAGAACGGGAGATACAAATCCCTTATGGAATTGCTGTTCATCCTGACACAGGAGATATTTTCGTTACCGATGCTAAGAACTACGTTTCATCCGGAACACTCTATTGTTTCTCTCCTGAGGGATATAAAAAGTGGAGTGTAAGAACAGGAGATATTCCGGCTCATATAACATTTTTAAGTAAATGATAATTAAACAAGTTAGAACAGTTATCCTTCTCTTTACACTTCTTCTGATGACGGGATGTAAAGATGATATTCCAATGGTAAGTCTTGGGATAGATGATATATACTATATTCCGCGGATGCAGAAATTGGATTTGCACCCTGCATTTACCGGCGAAAAATATGAATGGACAGTTAATGGTAAGCCGGTGTGTAATACCCGGGATTACATATTTATATCTTCAGATGAGGGGATTTACGATATCGGAATCAGAATTATAGATGATAAGACACCCTATAGTTTTGATTTTAAAGTAATTGTAATGCATGAAGAAGTTGAATATAGTCCCTATATTTCCAAAGTTTATGAATATTGTCCGGCACCGGGTCAGTTTGTAAATGAAATGCCACGATTTGAAGAAGGAGATACTTACGAAAGTATACTTCAAAAAGCTGAGGAATCAATTTCGGGCACCAACGATATTATGATTACCTTGGGAGGATTCGGAGGTTACGTAACTTTTGGATTTGATCACACGGTAATGAATATCCCCGGTGAGAAGGATTTTAGAATATGGGGAAATTGTTTTTATGAATTATTGCAGCCGGATAAGAAAGGAGGCTCAGCCGAACCGGGGATTGTCATGGTGAGTTACGACCGGAACTGCAATGGTTTGCCTGACGATGAATGGTATGAATTAGCCGGAAGTGAATACTATTCTTCTGCTACGCGCCATAATTATGAAATAACTTATTATAGACCTGACCCCGATAGGGAGATTGTGGCGGATGAAGACAACAGCCTTGATGATATCCATTATATCAGATGGACAGATAATAATGGAGGAAGCGGGTATATGGCAAAAAATATCTTCCATAATCAAGATTATTATCCTAAGTGGATTACTGATAACAGTATAAAATTCCGGGGAACCCTTCTTTCCGATAATGCTGAAGATATCAGCGGAATAGGGACTTATTATGTTTTATATAGTTTTCCGTGGGGATATGTTGACAATCATCCTAATGAATATGCTGATTTAAACTCTTTCGATATATCATGGGCTGTAGATTCCAAGGGGAATTCTGTGCAACTTCCGGGTATTGATTTCATAAGAGTTTATACGGGGGTTAATCAATATTGCGGATGGTTAGGAGAAACTTCCACAGAATTAAGTAGAGCACAGGATCTTCATATCGATCCTTTAGGAATTATAAAGTAAACCTTTTAATTAATCATAAACTAAAACCAATACATCATGAGAACAAAGCTTATGACCTTGGCTATCGGAGTGACTGTTCTAACGGGTTCGGCACATCCGATAGATTTTGAAAAAATCTGTCACTGGACAGGCACAGGTCCCAACAAAGCCGCACTTGTCATCCAATATAATGGTGATAAATACGGTTCAGATGCGTATGTATGGGGATTTCGTTGGGAGAATGGTGAAAAACCTAACGGAGAAACCATGATGAAAGCAATTTGCGCCAATTCATCGCGTCTCTCAATGTTAACCCAGTATACAGGTAGTATGGGTAGTACTCTTTGCGGAGTGGGATATGGTCTGAATCAGTCGGTTCTTAGCCATGTTTTTTTCGATTTTGAAAAAGCCCGGACTTTCGAGTTTATCAATTTTGACTATTATTCTCCCAGTAGTTTTATGGGACAGACTGAAGCTCCGGGTGACAACACCCCGGCATTGGCTCAGGCTGCTATTGACGAGGCGATTGCAGGTACTCATTATATCCAACATCCGTTTGATTATAGAAAATACGGCTATCCGGCCTATGATTATGACTGCTGGAAAATAGATGAAATAACGGAGTCAATGGGAGGGTCATCAAGCTATGAACCCAAATGGTTGTCAGCCTGGTATGAAGGGTATTGGAGTTATTGGTGTGCCAATAATCCATCACAGGATTGGATGTACTCCGGTTCCGGTTTTACCGGCCGTTCTTTAGTTGATGGGTCTGTGGACGGATGGAGTTTTACTCAGTTTGAAAGTGCAATGGTAGGAGGAATGGGCGAAGGAGTAGCACCCTGTGAAGATGGCTCTATTATCTATATGCCGGCAAAGTTAATTGAAAAGGGTGTGGACCTTTCGAAATGTTTACGCTCCATAGGCTCCGGAGATCTATCGATTCCACTTGTTGTTCGATTCGGAAATCGCGAAAAGATTGATAATGTCGTAATACGTCTTAATTTCAACTCTACCCTACCCTCTGTTTCAGAGCTCATGAATATGCTTAGTTCGGATCCCGTATTTACTTTTGAAGGGAACAGATTAAGTTTAGATGCAGATGGTGATGGCATTTTTAATAATTCAGGTGATGATGTCTGTAATGAAGGTGATTGGCAACTGACAGAATATGAGGATTGCTTAATGCTTTCTTGTTCAGACAAAGCTCCGGATTATCTTCTTTATCTTCCGGCAGTCGGGACTGCTGCAGCTGTTGTTCCAGAAGAACTGACATTTGCGTTATCTGACGAAAAAAATTATATTCCTGTCTTTGTTCAACGGGAAGAGACTTATGATGCTATTAATTATACTTGGTATCGCCGTTCAGATGCTACCGGAGGAACTACAAGCAATTCATCCGATATAGTTTCCTCAGTTGCTACCGCAGCCACAACATTCGGACAACTGACATACACAGGAAAAAAGGCTGGAGATCTTTATATTCATGTAAGGGTAAGAACCGGCAAAGGTGCTTCATATTCTTATAGTAATATATGTCACTTTACTCTTCTTCCACCGGAGATTCCTGTTGAGAAAATCTCATTCGAAGAATCCTTGATTGAGGCACCTCTGAACAGTAATATAAAAAATGAACTGACAATCATACCGGCAAATGCCACATTTACCGGACTGACCTACTCCACAAGTGATTCGAAGATTGCTACAGCTTCTGCCACAGCAATAAAGTCAACAAAGACACCCGGAAATGCAACTATTTCAGTTTCATCTACGTTTAATCCGGAAATAACAGCATCCTTTGATATTGTTTCAGCCTTGCGTAATCCGGTAACTGATTTTGTAATTCAAGGTATTGAAGGTGATGTTATTACTCTCACTCCCAAACAAATGATTGGGATTATTGCTGAGCCGGTACCTGCAAATGCTGATATTCCTGACTTTAATGTAACTATCGAGGGTAATGGAACAAGCCGGGATAATTACATTGCCACCATGTATAAGGTCAATTATTGGGATGAGAATAATACTCGTATTCAATTCAATGAACTTAGTGGACATCGTGTCGGTGAATGTAAACTTACATTAACTTCTACAGACGGCAGTAATATCAGTAAAGTCTATACAGTTAAGGTTGTAGATCAAGATCGCACCCCCCTTGCTGACGGATATGTGGATGGAACACTTATTTTGAATGAAGAATGGTTCGGACATACCAATGGTGGAATGAACTATATTACACCTGACGGAGAAATGATGTATCAGGTTTATGAGCGGGAAAATCCGGGTATGTCTTTTGGTTGTACTTCTCAGTATGCCGCTATTTGGGCGGATAAGCTAATCGCAGTCTCCAAACAGGCAGTGGATGCAGGAGATCCTCTCCCCGGTGGTGGTAGAGTTGTTGTTGCAGACGCAAAAACGCTTAAACGAATCGGTTCGATTGATGACCTGGTATTTGGAGAAGAAACCAAGAGTGCAGATGGTAGAGCTGTTGTAGGTGCTACCCCGGACAAGGTGTATGTAGGAACCTCAAACGGTATCTATATAATAGATATTGATAAGATTAAGGTAATAGGAAAAATTACTGCTTTTGATGAATCAGGTTCCGCAGGTGCTGATCTATATTCCGGTCAAATCGGCGACATGATACATGCCGGAAGATATGTATTCGGTATAAAACAGAATACCGGTGGTTTTGCGATTGATACAGAGACGGATAAGGTTATTAAGAACTATCCATATCAAACAGTACAAGGTGTAACTCAAACAGCTGATGGTCACGTTTGGCTTGCCATTGTTGTGAATGGTCAGGGAAGGTTTGTATGTATAGATCCGGAAACACTTGAAGAAGTTGAGGAAATGAGTGTAACATTACCCGCAGGGGTAGCATATCCTACATGTTCTTGGGGTGCATGGCGAAATACTCCCTTTGTTGGATGCAATTCCCGTAATATTATATGGTTCTCAGCCGGAGGTGGTATTGCCGGAGGTTCAGCTAAAGACAAATATTATGGATGGGAAGTAGGCTCTGACCCGGAATTACTAACTCCTGTCTTTGATATGGAAGAAGCTAACCTCATCGGCTCTAATTCCAGAGTTAAACAAAAAACTTATGGTTCCTTACGTTTTGACGATCGGTCAGGTGAACTGATAGTGATGACAACTGAAGACTCAGCTTCCGGACATTATCGTTACAACTGGACTCATTTTATTAATCCTTCCACAGGGGAAATCCTTCGTACAATTGCTTTAAGACCATATTATTGGTTCCAGTCTTTTGCTATTTTCCCCGATAAATTTGATGCTGTTATAAATCTTGAAAACTTAGACGTGAATGTCAAGGATGAAGAAATGAATATAGATCTTTCAACACTTGTTTCCGATCCTGATAATATTGATACCAATATCAAGCTTTCTCTTGTTGATCAACCTTCACTTTTAGCCTATAGTGCCGACATTCCTCATGCTACCGTAAAGCTCGAAGGTAAGAAGTTGAGTATTATCCCCAATACCTCCGGAACTCATTACTTTACTTTAGCTGCCGAATCTAACGGTAGGCAAGTAAGTAAGACACTGGCTGTGAATGTTAAGGATTTTGAGACTTCGGTTGATAATGTAGTCACAGAAAACTCTTCTGTAAGCTGCAATGGAAGACGTATCTTTATCGATGGATTTAACGGGCAGATTCTGAATATTTATGATGTAAGCGGTAATCATATAAGTTCCATATATGTTGATTCGGATAAATATGTCTTTGATTTCGGAGACCATGCGGGGATATTCATAATTTGTTCTGATAAGAACTTTAGTACCAAGGTATTCATCAGATAATGAAAAGTTCTTTAATAATTTGTACATTTCTCTCGGCGGCAATGGTTCAGCCCATTGCCGCTCAGGAGAGAGATTATACCAAAGGTATAATCTGGGTAAATGAAGACTGGTATGGACATCAGAATTCTACTGTTAACTATCTCTTACCGGATGATCCTGAAGGTAATTACTGGCGGTATCGTATCATCCAGACTGAGAATCCCGGTAAAGAACTGGGGTGTACAAATCAGTTTGGTGCAATCTGGCACGATAGATTATATCTGATTGCCAAGCAGGAAAAAGATCCGGGGGCATCCGTTACAGGAGGAAGAATTACTGTAGCCGATGCGAAGACGATGAAGATTCTGCATCAGCAAACTCTGATTGACCCTTCTGGAGCTCAATGTGATGGTCGTGGATTTCTTGGAGTTGATGAGCACAAAGGATATATATCTTCGAGTAATGGGGTCTGGATATTTGATCTGGATACATTTACCGTAACCGGTCAGATAAAAGGTTCAGCCAATCCTAATGCGGGAGGTGATAACGATAAGCCAAATACTGATCCAACCGGTTCTCTATATCATGGACAATCCGGTATGATGGTGGCTGCTGAAGGAAAAGTCTTCGTAGCTCATCAGCAATTTGGTTTGTTAATAGTGGACCCTTCGATAGATGAAGTGATAGAAACTATCTCAATGGATATCGTTCAGGAAAGAGCAGGAATTGGTTCTATTGTTAAATCCAAGGATGGTTATCTTTGGCTCTCAGTGGCCAAAAATCTTCAAGGTACAGGTGCATTCCTGAACTATATTGTGCGTATTGACCCTAAAACACTTCAATATGAAATAGTAACTGTTCCGGAAGGGATGTATCCTCCATCTAATTCATGGTATGCGTGGACGCCTGATGCTTTTGTAGCATCAACTGTTCAAAATTGTCTTTATTGGAAAGGAGGTCCCAACCGATGGTTTACCGGTACTAAAATCTATAAATTTGATTGTGACACACGTACGCAGTCTCTTTTTATAGATTTGGAGGAAGAGGGTGCAAATTGGAAACTTTATGGTTGTGCTATTGGTGTTCATCCTACTACGGATGAAATATATATGGCACTTTATCATGAGTTCGGTACACCAACATATATTACGCGTCGTTATTCTCCAACAGGTGAAAAGATACAGGATTACGAAATGATAATGAATTATTGGTTTCCATCCTTACCGCTTTTCCCAGTTAATAACAACGATGAGGATGATGATTCTGAAGTGGAATATGTTGGAGAAGATACTTCGGATAAAGGGGAATTATATAATCTTCAGGGAATTGTAATATCCCATAACATTAGTTTGGGAAAATGGGATAGTATCAGTAAAGGTGTTTATATCTGGAAATCCGGAGATAAAAGTAAAAAGGTTATTATAAAGTAGTTATATTTTTAATACTCCATTTCATAAAATCAAAACCTTGGTGTCAGATTTATATGAAATGGAGTATTAAAATATTCTTTCTGAAAAGTGTTACAATTCCAGCTAACTTACTATTAAGACCAGGATTATTCCGAATATGATCAGTAAAGTGTTAGAAACAGCGTAAGTGATGGTGTAACCTAAAGCTGGGACAGAACTTCCGAGTCTCTCCTGCACAGCACCCAAGCCGGCAGTAGTTTTCCTTGCTCCGGCACAACATCCTAATGTAACAGCCGGATGGAATTTAAAAAGTTTATGACCGATAAGTATTGCCAGGAACAAGGGTATAACTGTTACGATAAGTCCGGCTATAAAAATTTTAGGTCCAACCTCATCAAAAGCACTGATAAATGATGGTCCCGATGCGATACCTATCACCGCTATATACATATTCAATCCCAGGTTATTAAAAACCCATAGTGATGCTTTCGGGATATTGCCGACCACCGGACGTTTTGCTCGCAACCATCCCATTATCAGACCGATTACTAAAGCGCCTCCACTCGCACCAAGACTTACGGATACATTCCCAATCTTAAATGCAAGAGCGCCCAGCAAACCTCCTAACATTATACCTAATCCAATAAATACAAAGTCTGTTGCAAGTGTACGGGGATCGGCATAACCTATTTCTTTAGCTACACTATTTACTCTATTCTTAATCCCAACTAATTCAACTATATCCCCGGGTCGGATTGTCAGACCATCAAGTGGGTTCAGAGGAACATCATTACGAATAATTTTTTTAATATCAACTCCATTCATCCATTTTTGCTCCATAAGCTCATGAACTGTAACAGGTTGGAATTTCTTAGCTACAGTAACGTCCACATCCTCAACAGGGAAAGAGAGAATCTTCACACCTGCCACCTCCGGACCAAGCCATGAATTGTCTCCAACAATCATTTCCCGGCGTGATGCCAACGCTATAGTATCCCCAGGATTAATTATAGTATCGGGACTAATATTTTCCACAAAATTCTTGCTCCCATCTCTTTCGATTCTTTCAACTGTGACACGGCGTCCTTGTTTGTCAAATTCATCTTCCAAATCTTGCACTGTGCGCGGTTGTGACATCCAGCTTCCTACAGCATGAAATGCACGGAACGCTACGGGACGACAAGCATCAAAACTTGCAGGATCATTCGAATTGCTAACCGGGCTTAATGTTTTCTCAAGGTCTCGGGTCATGGATTTTACTTTATCCAATCCTCCCATTAACGCCGGTCCTACATATCCCAGTAACCAAACCGCACCGAGAGTGCCGAATACGTAAGTCATTGCATAGCACACAGGGATAGCATCAACCATACTTTTTATAGATTCCGATGTACCCGAGAGGGTAGACACAGTGTCCTCCCCTGCTCCAACCACAGGTGAAGCGGTTGAGGCGCCCGCCATCATTCCTACTGCTTGTCCAGGATTTAGCCCGAATAAAAACGAAACTCCAATGGACGTTCCAAGTATCAGTATACACACTACAACAGCAAAAATTACCTCTTTCAACCCCTCACCTTTCAGAGATTTAAAGAATTGGGGACCCACACTATAACCGATACAGAATAAGAACAATAAGAATGAAACTGTCTTTAATGGTCCTCCCACATCAATATTTAATTGTCCTACCAATACTCCCACAATTAAGACAGCAGTTACTGTCCCAAGAGCTATCCCCTTGAATTTAAGCTTTCCAAGCCAAAAGCCTACTCCGATGGTTAAAAAAACTGCCAAAGCCGGAGTATGTCTTAATACGTCAACAAACCACATAAATTTCGCTTATTTCGAATCAATTTTATTTTTATTAATCATTCATGTACTTTCCCTTTAACCAGCGTCCCGAGATAAGACGCCAAAGGAAGAAGATTCCTCTTAGAGTGAGTTCAATCGCCATTGCTATCCACACTCCTGCCAATCCCATCTTTGGAGCAAGAATAGCAGCAAGAGGTAGCCGGATTAACCAGATGCTTCCGAAATTGAGACACGCCGGTACAATAGTGTCCCCAACACCTATCATAACACCGTAAGCTACTATGGATGCGGCAAACATAGGTTCAGCAAACGCTTCTATCCGTAATGATTGGGTGCCTAAATGAATAATTGTATCTACAGGAGACATAAGTTCCATTACAAAAGGAGCCCCGAAATACATTAACACACCCATTACAGACATTACAACCATCCCGGCAACGGTAGTGATATACCCAAATCTTTTTGCCAAATCAATACGTTTTGCACCAAAACTCTGACCGACAAGTGTCGTGGCGGCATCTCCAATCCCATACCCGGGCATATAACAGATACTCTCAGCGGTCACTGCAAATGCATTGGCTGCAATTGCCATTACCCCCAGAGGGGCTACAATTACTGTGATCGCTATCTGAGCTCCGCATATAACGGCGTGTTCGAGAGTCATTGGCGCTGATATTTTTAATGCTTTTTTAAGGATATCTTTCGTGGGTCGATATGAGCCCGGAATCTTGAAAATGGTCATCTCTTTTTGTCGTAGACATAAATATCCCATCATAGATGCCGCGGTCAATATTTCAGCACCGACAGTTCCCAGAGCAGCTCCTAAAACTCCCAGACCCGCACCCGGAATCCAAAAAATATTTCCAAGTAAACTTATTTCGCGCGATGGAAATATTAAAAAGAAATTTAAAATGACATCCAAAATGCACATCATAACATTAAGTCCACCGGCAACCTTCATATTTCCCACACACCTTAACATTCCTCCTGCCAGATAATTCATTGTAAGTAAGGGTAGTGCAAGAACAAAAACAAGAAAGTATACCGAAGCTTTCCGATTCACGACATCCGAACCTCCGAGCCAATGAGGGAGAGGAGTGGCTATGGCAACCCCTATTCCGGTAATTATTATGCTGAATATCAGGCAACCTGTAATGGACTGACGCAAAATGTCTCTTGCCCGTTCATAATCTCCGGCTCCCACACAATGCGCCACTTGTACTGAAAATCCTACAGTTACGGCAGAACATATCCCCCAAAACAGCCATAATGAAGTGGATACCAAACCTACTGCAGCTGAATCATCCGCACCTAAATGCCCCACCATAGAGGCATCTATATACTGCATCATGATACTTGACAATTGAGCCATCATGGCTGGCCATGAGAGCGATGCTGTCAGTTTCAGGAGCTCGGCAGTAGATAATCGACGTCCGGAACGGATTACAGTTATATCGGCCATTATTAAGTTAACACTGTGATTATCCGGTTTAAGGCTTCGCTAAGCAACTCCCGGCTACATGCAATATTTATCCTCAGATAACCGTCACGACCATACATGGTGCCGGAATTAAGCCATACTCCAGCTTTTTCAAGGAGCTCTGTCTCAAGTGTGTCAGCACTTTTTTCGAAACACGAAATATCTATCCATGGCAGATAGGTTGCTTCAAGTAATGCAATGGGACATTGGGGCAGATGTTTACGCATGAATTGATATAAATAGTCATAGTTTGACCAGATTTTCTCGCGTATTTCTGTTAACCACTTTTCTCCTTCTTCAGTATAGGCAGCTTTCAGGGCTTCTACTCCGAAGGGGTTTACATCACAAACTTCATTTATATTTATGGCTCGATCTACCGAATTTCTTATCTTTTCTGAGGGAGTTATAATATTGGCAATTTGTAAACCGGCGATATTAAAAGCTTTTGAGGGTGATACACAAATCACGGCAGAAGCATCTATAGTACCAAACGGAATATATTTGGTGTCCGGAGCTGTTAGTTCACAATGGATTTCATCACTTACGACAACAACATTATTTTCCTTACATATTTTTGATAATTTTTCCAATTCATCCCTACGCCAAAGTCTTCCAGCCGGATTATGTGGATTACAGAGAAGCAGCATAGTATTGGATGGATCCTTCGCAATTTTTTCAAGTTGAACAAAGTCCATTTCGTAGGTAAATTTCCCATCGGGTAAGTCAATACGCAACAGAGGATTTTCCACAACTCTGCACTCATTATTTTTGATTGATGAGAAGAAGCAATTATAAACCGGAGTCTGCACTATTACACCATCCCCTTTACGGACCAATGCCTTAATGATCGCGGATATGGCCGGCACTACCCCCGTTGTATAAATTACCTGTTCTTTAGTGAAATCATATCCGTGACGGGTTGAGAACCAATTAATCAGAGCCTGATAGTAAGAATCGGTTACAAGAGTATATCCGAAAATTCCATGAGCCACCCTTTTTTCAAGGGCATCTATTATACATTGTGCAGTCTTAAAATCCATATCTGCAACCCATAGAGGGAGTGTGTCGGGACGGGAGTCCCATTTATATGAGCCCGTATTAACTCTTGAAGGTGTAAATAACATATATTTTCATTTTATTACATTATTTATAACGCAAAATTAACTCTTAATTCTTTTATACCAGTGAAATTTTTGAATCTATCCCGTATGATAATAACAGGTGGGGTAATAATTGACATCATTTTATTGTTATAATAATGTTAGAAATCTTGATTAATGAAAGGATGAATATTATTGCTTTACGAGATTTTTAAAATTTGACATATAAAAATGTACCATGGAAATAATAAAAGATAAGGAGTTTGGTGGAGAACGTCCACTGTTTGAATCTCATAACGTACGGCTTGAAAATGTTGTGATACGTGAAGGGGAGTCTGCACTCAAGGAATGTAGCAATATCGAAGCGGTGAATTGCCGATTTGAAGGTAATTATCCATTCTGGCACGTACATAATTTTCTGATTGATCGCTGCTTCTTTGATGTGGGGGGACGATCGGCTTTATGGTATAGCGATAATCTTATTATGAAGGATACTGTAATAGATGCCCCTAAAATGTTTCGTGAAATGCAAAACATCACTCTGGAGAATGTCACTATTAACGATGCAGACGAGATATTTTGGCGTTGTAAAAATATCCGCATTACAAATTTGAAGCTCCATGGAGGGACTTATCCTTTCATGTTCAGCGATAATATAGAGATTGACGGGCTTGAATCCGATAGCAAGTATGTGTTTCAGTATGTAAAAAATGCTGTAATCCGTAACGCGAAAATCACTACCAAGGATGCGTTTTGGGAGGTGGAAAATGTAACAATTTACGATTCTGAACTTAATGGTGAATATCTCGGGTGGCATTCCAAAAACCTTCGTCTCGTAAATTGTCATATAACAGGTGAGCAACCTCTTTGTTATGCTCACGATTTAATCCTTGAGAATTGTACTTTTGGTCCGGATTGTGATCGTGCTTTTGAATACAGCACGCTCAAGGCGGACATTAGGGGAAATATTAAAAGTATAAAAAATCCACGCAGTGGAGAAATCGAGATTGACAGTGTGGAAGAAGTTATTATTGATGAGAATATCAAATTGCCAGCTGACTGTAAAATTATCGTTAGAGAAAAATAACCGGTGTCTAAGTAACCGGTGATATTCAGGAGTGACTTTTTTGTTCACTCCTGTTGTTTTACCCCACTGTCAAGGCATTAAGAGATGTGGAGTAGTCCGGAGATTTCATAGCCCTGCGTATTGCGTTTACAAACTTGACACTCTTTCCGTCCTCTCCCCTTTCACGATATTGCTGGGCTCCTAACATCACTGTATCCGCACCCATTTTTCCATTTATCTTATCAATAGCCGATGAAATATCACTGAATCGTTTTCTCCTATCCGGATTATATTCAAAAAGATCAGGTTGCACCGCAGTAGCTGATGATATCTCCGACACCATAATCCCGGCTCGTTTATAATATATACCTTTGCGAAAAATGGATTCAAGAATATTGGTTGACATCCCTACAATTTCGGATGTGGTATTGGTAGGAGTTAAAAAAGAATAGGTGCCACTATTATCATATTGTATGAGATCTTCGCGGAAGTGATTGGATTGAATAAAGGCTGTCACCCGGGAGCATACCGAATGTTGACGACGTAGTTTTATTGCACAACGTGCGGCATAGTTGGCAATATGACTCCTCAAATCAGCTAAATCAACTATCATCTCCGGAAAACTTCGGCTTGTGACAATCGTTTTCTTTGTTACTCCATCAAGCCCCTCTATATCAATACATGGCTCTCCATGCAGTTCTTTCCATGTACGTTCTCCCGTGACATGATATTTTCTTCGGACATATTCTTTGGATAGGGATGCGAAATCGTATGCTGTTCTAACACCGATGTATTCCAATTTTTTCCTTATACGCCGCCCAATACCCCATATATCCCCTACCGGATAGAGCCTTAATGCTTTCTCACGCTGCGCATCTGTTTCGATGACGCAACATTTTTCATATCCCGGATATCTTTTGGCATACTTACTTGCCATTTTTGCAAGCGTGTTAGTTGATGCTATCCCCAGACTTACAGGCATACCTGTGTATTTCAATATTTTCTTGCATAGATCCACTCCCCATTTGTGCAAATTCTTATTATCTAAGCCTCTCAGGTCCAGGAATGATTCATCTATGGAATATTGTATCACATCCGGAGTCTCTTCCCGGAGTATGGATACTATGCGTGAGGACATATCTCCATATAATGCATAATTTGATGAAAAGGCCACAATCCCCGAGTTGGGATATTGCTCCTTTAATTGATAGTAGGGAAGCCCTTCCGGAATCCCCATCGCCTTTACCTCTTTGGAACGCGCTACAACACACCCGTCATTGTTGCTCAACACGACAAGGGGTGTTCTCGCAAGATCCGGTCTGAAAACTCTCTCGCAAGAGCAGAAAAAATTGTCACAATCGATAAGACCTACCATTTTTCTGTTCCGAAGCGACGGCGTCGATTGGATTTGATGGTATAAATTACTACTCCCCACACCATAAAGTCATCATCAGGAGTCACCGCTATAGGTTTGAATTTTCGATTGGAGGGTATTAGGTAAATTCTATCTCCACGATTAAGACATAAGCGCTTAAGGGTGAACTCACCGTTGAGACAGCACACTGCCAAATCACCATGTTCCGCCTCTATGGATCGATCTATAATCAGTAAATCCCCTTCATATATCCCCTCCCCACTCATAGAATTTCCTACTACTTTAGCATAAAACGTTGCCGCAGGATGGCGGATTAAAGTCTTATTTAAGTCTATTGACTCTGTGATATAGTCTTGTGCAGGACTGGGAAAACCGGCTCGTATACCTTCTTCGGCATAAAGAAGCGGAAGGGAGGTGGAGGTGTCTGATTGATATATTTTAAAATCGGTCATCGTCAGATATTATATAAGTGTTTTTTTCTGACAAAAATATTATTGATGAGTGCAAATAAAACACACTGGATTGTTAATGAATCTTAAGAATGTTAATGTTTGTTGGGCATATTGAGGAAAGTGACTTCTTGAGCCGACTATATTTTATGCCATTTTGAATTGTCAGACTCTTTTACAGAGAGCTGCATAAATGTACAATTGGGTATCATATACATATATACAAAACCCGGTAGCTTGATATACAATGGCTACCGGGATACAATACTGCAAATATATATTTTACCTAAAATTTTGTTTTAAAAGATTTTGCTTTAAAATGTGACAGCCATTAAGGTTGGGCACGTTAAAGATAAATTTGTGAGGGGATTGAAAATTTATTTGGCGAATTTTATTTATCAAGGTCAATTATCTCATAGTTTGTTGTGCCAAGACCGATTGCTTCGGCATGCTCAATAGTATGAAGACCATGACGACTTGTGATACGCTCTATTAAAGGAGCATTGTCATTACCTTCGGAAGCAGTCATATTGAATATTATGTCACAGCAGGCTTTGTCCAATGCCACGGGGTCGGTGGATGCAAGAATACCATAATCGGCAAGTTTAACTTCATCCGGATGAGAGGAACAGTCGCAATCAACCGACATATTATTCATAATATTGATATACACTATATTTTCGCCGAAGTAATCAGCAACCCCTTGGGCTGCAGCAGCCATTGATTCCAGGAAGTTATCTTGTTGTGCGATATTGTCCCACAAGCCGTCTACCTTGTCCTGTTTTCCAGCAGAATGAATATATGCTTTCCCATCGGCCGATGCTACTCCAATACTGGCATTTTTTAAAGCACCTCCGTAACCTCCCATTGCATGTCCTTTAAAGTGAGAGAGATTTACCATGTAAGTGTAACGTGGAAGATGATTACCTACAATATCATATTTAATATGACGACGATCGCGCACCGGAATTTTCATCTGGCCTTCTTCATCCATTAAATCAACCGGAGCAATAGAATCATAGCCGTGGTCGTGAACTGTTTGCCAATGTGCGTCAAAGGTGTTACGTTTACCTCCATAGGCTGTGTTACATTCCACGATGGTGCCATGAACAGTATCAACTAAATCCTTGATAAGTGTCGGTTTTAGATAATTTGGATTCCCTGCTTCCCCCGTACTGATCTTAACTGCTACACGTTGTCCGTCTGTCGGACGTCCAAGAGCTTTGTAGACCTTTACTAATGCCTCGGGTGAAATCTCACGTGTCAAATATACTTTTGATTGCCCGTAGGCACAAGAGAGGGCTAAACCCATGCAAAACATCAAAAATAATTTCTTCATATCTTTTTGTTATAATATGGATGTTAAAGATATGGCAAAATTAAAAAATAGACTTTGATTTACAAAATCACTTTCTTCACTATATTAGTATAAAGTATTTCAACTGTTCCGTGATTTCCGGAAAAATATGAGCCATAAAATCATAACAATGAAAGAGTATATGGCGAAGATTGACCAGGGAACTTCCCAATTACCCATGAAGAGCCGCATCATATTTCCTCCTCCCGGGAGGGATGTCATTTCCCAATTACACCACCGGTTTACAATGTTACCGGCGATGAGAATTCCTAAAGTCGCTCCAATGCCGTTGCTCATAAACATCATCAGACCCTGTGAAAATCCTTTCATTCCTTCCGGAGCTATTTGCTGAATATAAATATGACCCGCTATGGTGATGAAATTGAAGGCAATTCCATAAATCAGCATTGAGCCGATTAATAACCACAACCTGTCTGACGGATTTCCCATTCCCAACATCAGGAAGCGTAATCCCCAGGCTCCAATCCCGAGTGCATAAACCCATTTTATACCTTTCCATTTCAAAGATATTCCCACTAACAGGATACACACTGCTTCGGAAATTTGAGATAGTGAGAACAGCATCGTGGCGTTTCCGGATGCTAATGAGGTTGCGTATTCACGTATCCCTAAGAAATGAGTGATAAAGGGAGTTACAAATCCGTTGGAAATTTGTAGGCAAACACCGGTTAAGATTACAAACACTAAAAAAATAATCATTACTCGATTGGATAAAATCAATCTTATGCCTTCTTTTAGCTTTGGTCTTAAAATTGAATTGTCAGATTCATTTTGTATTTTTTCTGACTTGGGGAGAGATAACGAATATAGGGCGGTGGCGATTCCCAATATACCGCTGCATAATAGTTGCAT
>CAZDWB010000022.1:3080-40032 GCA_964509225.1 uncultured Sangeribacter sp. | reverse complement strand
GCCAATTATTCCTTGATTCTATTACCTAATTTGTTGATTTTAACCTCTTTCAAAATTTGTTAATTTTTGTTTGAATATGTTAAAGTCAAAAAAACGCAACATAAAAAAATCCTCTTCTTTCCATTAAAGGAAGGAAAAGGAGTTATTTTCACTTCTTACCTGTCTTATGAATTGGCTAATTTTCTTTTATTGCGAAAAAATGATTTCATCAATTCGGAAGCCTCTTCTTCCATCAGACCGGAAGTTATTTCAGTCTTGGGATGCAAAGGTCCCCGGTCCGAACCATAAACCTTCCTATAGCCCCGTTTTTCATCCGAAGCTCCATAAACAATTCTTCCGATTTGGGCCCAACCCAGTGCGGCTGCGCACATTGCACATGGTTCAACTGTGACATAGAGGGTGCAATCTGTCAGATATTTTCCTCCCAGATAGTTTGCAGCTGCAGTTAAGGCTTGCATTTCCGCATGAGCCGTCACATCGCATAAACGTTCTGTGAGATTATGTGCTTTGGCAATCACCTTTCCATTTACAACTATTACAGCACCTACGGGCACTTCATCCTCCTCGTATGCTTCTGCGGCTTGGTCGAGAGCCATCAACATATACTTCTCGTCCAGCTCTTCCTGCGTTTTATTTATCATTATGTTGTCTCAAAAAAGTTTCCCTCGTAAAAAATTCAATTATGCTCTGTCCACTTTTCAAGAGTCTGTGCTACTTTTTCCATCAACCAATGAGGGGTAGATGTAGCGCCGCAAACTCCTATTGTTTCAGCCCCGACAATCCATTTAGGATCTATCTCATCAGGGGAGGCTATCATATAGGTATGAGGGTTGACCCTTTTACATTCAGAATATAGTACCTTTCCATTAGAGCTTTTAGTTCCCGCTACAAATATGATGACGTCATGATTCTCGGCAAATGAACAAAGTTTATCCATCCGATTAGCTACTTGCCGACAGATAGTATCAAAATAGGTAAAATTCCCTGAATGTTTACGCATTTTAATACTATTCACCATATCATGAAAGCCATCGAGTGACTTTGTTGTCTGCGAGTAAAGAATAAGGTCTCTGTCAGGATTGATTCCCTCCAGTTCCTTAATATCCTGAACCACAACAGCATTCCCGTCTGTCTGTCCGACCAGACCATTAACTTCAGCATGACCCCTTTTTCCATAAATTAGGATAAGAGGAGGTTGGGGTTTTTCCTTCCCCTGAAGGAAAGACTGTTTAATCCTTCGCTGAAGCTGCAGTACTACCGGGCAGGTGGCATCAATAATTTCGATATTATTTTTGCGTGCTATCTCATAAGTGGAAGGTGGTTCACCATGTGCCCTGAGAAGCACCTTCACATCATGCAATTTCTCCAAATCGGAGTGAGTGATTGTAATGAGACCCTTACCCCTTAACCGCTCCACTTCCGCTGCATTGTGCACTATATCACCCAGACAATAAAGAGTACCTTGAGAGTTTAATACTTCTTCAGCCTTTTTTATTGCATTTACAACACCGAAACAGAATCCCGAATCCTTATCAATTTCAATCATTTTGCGAGACGCTTATAGAAAAGGATAAGGAGTTCATTGAGTTGTCCCTCGCGTGTCATCTTTTCATTATTAAACAGGATAGCATCCTTAGCACAGCGTAAAGGAGATACCTTCCGGGTTGAATCTATGTGGTCACGCTGTTTAAGATTCTCCAGGACTTCTTCATATTTTGCCGGCATACCTTTCTCTTCAAGTTCCAAAGTGCGGCGTCGGGCTCTTTCTTCGGCAGACGCATTAACAAAGATCTTAAGCTCTGCTTCCGGAAAGACGGTGGTGCCTATATCTCTGCCATCCATCACTATCCCTTTAGCCTTACCGTAATTCTGTTGAATAGCCGTCAGGGCTGTTCTGACCTCAGGTATTGCCGAAACAGGGCTCACTAAAGAGCTTACTTTCATATCCCTTATCTTCTTTTCAACATCTTTCCCATTCAGATAGGTATGTTGACGTCCATCTCCACCCGGACCGAAGGATATGTCTATTGCCGGCAAGGCGGCAATCAATTTAGAATTATCGATATTCCCTTTGTCATCAATGAGTTTATTTTCTATTGCATATAGAGTCACAGCCCGATACATCGCTCCGCTATCCACATAAGTATACCCTATTCTTCCAGCCAGATCCTTCGCCATGGTGCTTTTACCGGATGACGAATACCCATCAATGGCTATTATTATTCTCTTTTCCACCTTTCTCAACACCTGCGCTGAACGAGCGGGAAGATACATTTTCAACCATCCCTTCCCGGAAGGGGAATATAGAGGGTCGGGCTGAGTGAAATGATGCACACTATCATCCACGCTTCCATGACCACCGAAATATAGATTATCCGAATCGAGTACAACCTCATATTCTCCTGCAGGTGCAAGAAAACCATAATCCGTGAATGATTGTGTCGGATTCCAGTTAAAAACAAATATTAAATCACCTCTGCGGAAGGCAAGAATCTGGTCATCATC
Organism: uncultured Sangeribacter sp.; assembly: GCA_964509225.1. Lineage (GTDB taxonomy): Bacteria > Bacteroidota > Bacteroidia > Bacteroidales > Muribaculaceae > Lepagella. The sequence goes on along the minus strand of CAZDWB010000022.1, from coordinate 37,527 downwards.
TTTTTCCCAGAGTTTCTCTACCTCCAGAGATTGAAAATCGTATTGCCCCGCAATCAATCCAATCATGGCATTGTCGAATCTATTCAGATATTTATATTTTAAATCCTCACGATCTACCAGATCCCATTGGCGACGGGCATATTTATGGCTCCAGCCATTCCCTTCACGGGGGAAATCTATCCATTCCGGATGACCGAACTCATTTCCCATAAAATTAAGATACCCACCATTGATTGTAGAAAGAGTGACAAGACGTATCATTTTGTGCAAAGACATTCCCCGGTCTACATCATAATTGTCATCATCTGTCATCATGTGCCAATACATCTCCTTGTCTATAAGCCGGAATATTATGGTCTTATCCCCCACTAAAGCCTGATCATGGCTTTCACAATAAGATACTGTTTTCTCATCTTTCCGACGATTGGTGAGCTCCCAGAAGATTGATGTTGGATGCCAGTCTTCATCCTTTTTCTCCTTAATTGTTTTAATCCAATAGTCCGGAATACCCATAGCCATTCGGTAGTCGAAACCTATACCCCCATCGCTAAAGGGTAGTGCCAGTCCTGGCATTCCGCTCATCTCCTCTGCTATCGTGACCGCATCCGGATTAACTTCATGAATCAAAAGATTGGCAAGCGACAGATAGACGATTGCGTTCGTATCCTGATTACCGTCATAATAATCAGCGTAAGATCCGAAAGCCTTTCCAAGACCATGGTCATAATAAAGCATTGAGGTAACCCCATCAAACCTGAACCCGTCAAATTTAAATTCCTCAAGCCAATATTTACAATTAGAAAGGAGAAAATGGATTACAGAATTTTTTCCGTAGTCGAAGCATAGGGAATCCCAAGCCGGATGTTCTCGCCGGCCATCTCCATAAAAATATAAATCATAAGAACCGTCAAGACGTCCGAGACCCTCAACCTCATTTTTAACAGCATGAGAATGGACAATATCCATAATTACTGCCAAGCCCAATGCATGAGCATCATCTATAAGGTGTTTGAGCTCATCTGGAGTTCCAAAACGTGAGGAAGGAGCATAGAAACTGGACACATGATAACCGAATGAACCATAATATGGATGTTCCTGAATTGCCATGATTTGCAACGCATTGTAACCATCGGCTGCTATTCTGGGAAGAATCTTCTCTCGAAATTCCTCGTATGAACCAACTTTTTCTTCCTGTTGAGCCATCCCGATATGACACTCATATATAAGAAGCGGTTTGGTATCAGGTTCAAATTTTTGGATTTTAAATGTATAAGGATGAGAAGGAGCATAAACCTGTGCGGAAAAAATCTTTGTTACAGGATCCTGAACAACTCTTCGTGCGTATGCCGGGATACGCTCTCCGCTACCACCATCCCATTCTACAAACATTTTAAACAAATCTCCGTCTTGCAGCAAATCGGCATGAAGTTTTATTGTCCATACACCATCGCCAATCATTTCGAGACGGAATCTCTCATCCGGCTCCCATTCCGAAAAACCTCCGATCAACCATATCCCAGTAGCATTAGGGGCAAACTCTCTAAATACCCAATCCCCGTCTTTGTCACGATGCAATCCGAAATATTCGTAGGCATTGGCAAATTCTGACAGGCTTCCACCCGTATTGGCAGTGATTTCCGCTAATTTTTTCAACACATCCTCGTGACGTCCTACTATAGCATCTTCGTATGGTGCAAGCCATTGATCAGCTGCAAGTATAGAGAGTTTCTTCTTCATTTTCATTTTATTTAAAGGGACCCGGTTATTTCACCCGGAACCTGATTTTTCACTTCTTTAATTTATCATCATGTATTCTTTTCGCCGGATGAGTGCCTATTGGCAATTCCTCTCTCTTCTCCTTTTCCTTAACAGTGGAAGATACAATTCCGAAACAATATCTTATACTCTCCTTCAGGGCCCGACCCTCCGGAGTATCTGACTTTAAAACCGATAAGACTCCTGCAATATAGGCATCTCTATTTGAAAATCCCAATAAAGACGCTACACCTGAATCTCCCAACATCGGTTTGTGATTAAATACGCGCAGAATTCCTGAATAATCACTATTTCGGATCATCATCTCAAATTCAGAACGAAGAGAAAGATAATGTTCACGAGGCTGAAGAGCCCCGACCAGACCGGAGATATGATTTTCCATCTCCCGGATTGACTTAAAACGTGCGTCTATCTTACACTCTACCTCTCTTTTCACTTTATGACGGACATGCATCAGAGCCTGGTCCTCGGCATGATGTTTAAACATTGCCACTATCGACTTCCTGACTTTTGCGAAAACAGTATTGGGGTTTCTTCCTCTAACACGTGACATGATACGTATGACACCCTCTGTGAGGAACAGATTTTCCACTTCCGCCACATCAGGCACCATTATATTTTTACGCCGCAGATACCCTACCTCAACTTCTGTACGTCTGTCCCTGTCAACAATTCCCTTTCCGGTAAGATGGTGCATATTTCTCAGGTCATTAAACGTCCGGGTTGTTTCTATCACCTTGTCACACGACCCGAGCGGGCGCACTACGTAATCATCAAAAAGGAGTGTATAGAGTTTGGCATCAATGCTGTTCCGGGCATCTCCTTCAATAAAAAGTATAGGACGTCGGCTCCCTATTATATCCAGAAACAGGTCATCCGGAATTTCTCCCGAAGGGAGAATATCATAATCCCACGCCACCTTTTCTGAATCAAAATTCTTAATCCACACACATACATTGGAAGTGCGGGTAGAAACAAAGTTCTCGTCTACGGAATCATATACAAAAGTACAGTCCGGGCGCAACTGCTCTATACTGTTCCATAAATGATTAAGAATTGAAGGATGAATAAAAAGAGAGGGAGAATCAATAAAGATCACCGCATCCTGAGGGGCATACAGGACACCTGCCACATAATAGAACACAGCCTGTTCGCCATGACTCAAGGCCGTAATCGGGATAATGTCAGTCCCTGCACCGGTAGAAAACATCATCTGTCCGTTTTGTCTCACCACTCTGTTGTCAGGAAACAATGACTCCCATATATATTTCAATTTGTCCAGCTTAGTGGGTTTAAGCCGTACTTTCTTACCGGGATTAAGATCACCGTTTTTTAAAGTCAGCAGATACTCAAACTCATCGGCAAAGAGCATATAGGTAAGCTTGTCAATCTCACTGACTGCATCTGTGCGCATATAGGGTTGAGAGCGAGTCATAAGGAGATAAAGGTTATCTATAGAACCTTTTACCGCTGACAGTTCACGCTGTGGGAAACCCGCTTTAAGCGCCGAAAGAGTATATGCGCGTTCTCCGGTGAGCCTTATCAACTCCTCCATGAAGCGCGATTTCCCCGCACCATTCCCTCCCACCAAAGTTATTTGACGGGAATTCGGGAGTCCTCCTGGCGACTCCCCCCTTATCGAGGCAGGGAGTGGGATGGGAGTCATGACAGTTCTGTAATGCGGGCTATATATTTTCCTACTATATCAAATTCAAGGTTTACCCGGGTGCCAACTTTTATTCTACAAAAATTGGTATGCTCAAAAGTATACGGAATGATTGCAACACGGAATGTATCACGTTCTGAATCACATACCGTTAAACTCACTCCGTTGACGGTCACTGACCCTTTCTCAACAGTAACATAACCTTTACGAGCAAGCTCCGGACGGAAATCATATTTAAATTTGAAGTATACACTCCCGTTGGCCTCCTCAATATCCACGCATGTAGCTGTTGTATCTACATGTCCCTGCACTATATGACCGTCAAGACGTCCGTCAATCTTCATCGAACGCTCCACATTTACCAGATCACCCTCTTTTAAATCCCCAAGATTGGAACGCTCAAGAGTCTCCCGTATAGCAGTTACCGTATAAGTGGAATCGTCATTAAGAGAGACTACCGTCAGGCAAACACCATTATGAGCCACACTCTGGTCTATGTGCAGCTCATCTACAAACGGCACTGAAAGCGTAATATGAAGATTATCTTGTTCCTTGCGCAGAGAAACTACTCTGGACGCACCTTCTACTATTCCTGAAAACATAATAGTCAGTTTACAGATTATTTAACCGGTACTTTTTTTAATATATCAAACAACGAACCTAAACCGTTACCACTCTGTGTAGATTCTGAGTTGTCACTATTTGAATTATTATCTGAATCTTTTGAAGGAGACAGGATGGAAGGAACCGTAGAGGAATTGCCGGTACCATTCATTGAAAATCCCACACAAAGACCATCATACTGATCCAAAAGAGAAACCGCACTCTGTGTTAGCTGAGAACCCGAAAATTTAGCTACCGCCTGCAACAGTGTCTTAAGCTTTGTCGCATCAAACATTATCTTCAAAGCCGATGGCGACTTCTCTACGTAAGCCGTAAGTGAGGTAATTTTCATACCGAGAGCCTTAAAATTAAACTCAAAAGTCCCGTCTTCACCTTTCTTCTCAATAGTACCGCTCAGATTAATACCCTTTACCCCCATGGAAAAATTACCATCCTCTGATATGGTCATTGTTCCTCCGGTCAATCCATACTGTTTAAAATAAGGATTTATCTTACTTTCTACTGCTGAAGCTGCTGCGATACCTCCTGCCTTCGCAAGTGCATTTTCCGATTTAAAGGATACTGCCGAACCCTCAACAGTCCATGAACCGGCCATATCGGAAATAGAAATATTAGAACGGGTTAAGACACCGTCAATGATTCCACTCACAACATCACCGTTATTTTTTAAGAGATCCTTAATATTAAAAGCTGATGAGTCAAGAGGAAACAACACTACTGACATTGCAATCAGCATTAGGGATAATGATTTGATTTTCATATTATTGCAATAAATATTTTATTTCGTATATCCCATTTTAATTATGAGACTTCCAATTATATAACAAAAATAACAAAAAAAATACTATTGTAAAAATTACTCCCACGATTTTACCCGGATTTTACCCGCATGAAAATCCTTTATGAAGACCAAAATATTCCCTCCCCTTTCTGCCATCCATTTATATATAATTTCATATAATTGAAATATGTATTTGAACAATAAAAATATTTTGTATTTTTGCAAAAGATTTAAATATCCAAATAACTAAATAATTACCAATAATTTGAAAAATATGAAGAAATTTTTAAGAAGTCTTCCCCTTCTGGTCGCTCTACTGTGTGGAACGGTTAGCGGATACGCCATTGAAGGGAAAATGCTAATCAAAGCCCCTGATGGCAAACTGCAAGAAATCTCTCTTATCGAAGATATGACATGCTCATTGAGATACGATAGCGAATCTAAAATAATGAAAATGGTGGTCTATACCATGGAAGAAAGTTACGCCACTCCCGATGGTGATTCTAAGTCTGAGCCGGCTGAGATTATTTGGTATGAAAGTCCGCTCACTTCAGTTGATGACATTAGCTTTAGCGGAGATATAGCCTCAGTCGAAAAAAATCTCATCAGCGACCTTAAGGTTTTCCTGAATAAAGGGACAATTACCCTATCCAATGTAACTGATCCGATTGCAGTTACTATAACGGGGTTAAACGGAATAACAGTATTGACCGCCACTTACACCTCTGACACTTCTATCGACCTGAATAGATTCGGGAAAGGTGTCTATGCAGTAAAAGTTGGAGAACATTCATTTAAAATGCTTATAAAATAATGAAACGATATATCTTTTTGGCTATAGCACTATTTAGCATAATCAGTTCTTTTGCTGAAACCGACAACGATGGGATTGGCACCCGAATCGATTTCCTAAATCCTCAAGGAGAAAGAATCGGGTCTACAATGTTAGATGTCCGGTATTATGATTTTCCCATATTCCGAATAGGAATATTGAACAATGAGTTTAATATTAGACCAATGGTTATCTCAAGTGATAATAACTATGTAGCTAAGGTCAACATGGTACCCTGGGGGATAAATAAATATCCGTTTACGTCAAGCTTCGACTTAGAGTCCGGCATTACAGATCTATATTATCAGATATTCAATGATGATTTTTCGGCTCCGCAATCCGGAAAATTAGTCGGAACAAATGATATCCAATGCGGCTTACCATTACGGATATTCATAAAAGTTCCCTCAGGTTCATATCCAAAAGTTTCTGAACTTTATAAGTATACAATGGTTTCCTCCGATGGCACACCCTACTATAATTACACACTTGAAGCTTTTGATCCATTCCATTATTCACTTTGGGGATGGGATGGTATAAGTTTACAAGCACGCCAGGTTCTAAATGAAAGATACTTTGGTAAATCTTATTATTTTCAGCGCTCTGAAACCGACCCGGATTTATGGTATTATGACACTTTTATGCCTAATGAACCTTTGGAATTAACATTTGATATCGAATATCCTGACGGGAAAATGCTTAGACAAAGTGCCAACTATGCTTTATGGGAATTATATTCTCAGGATATCTTCAATCAAATTCTCCACAATGACGAAACATTCATGATGACAAACATCGGTGACTATATATCCGAAGATTACATATCCGGATATAATACCGTTACTAATTACCAAATCCTCAGTGATGTTGAATCATTTAAATCCTGTAATTACTGGTTAAACAGCACTCCCTGGCTCACTTGCTTCAAATATATCGTACATTCCAATTTGATTCTCAAATCAATCGATCAATTTACTTCAGCTACCCAAGCTGAAAGAGATATTGTTCGGGCACAGATGCTGACTCTTCGCAGTCATGCATACTGGCGAATACTTCAACTCTATGCCCCCCGCTGGAGCGAGTCGGGGAATGGCTCCCAATTATGCGCACCTCTTGAACTGACATTAAACACAGAGTATCAACGCCCTGTAACAATGAAGGAAATAGCGGATCAATGTTATCAAGACCTTGATGAAGCAAGACTTATCTTTAGGACAAATGATTATAAACGTGAAAGCATTATCGAACCCGATTTGAATGTAGCCACAGGAGTAAAAATGCGTTTAGCACTTCTTCGTGAAGATTGGGTAGAAGCTGCAGATTGTTCCAAAGAAATAATCTCACGAGTACCCCTCACAAAAAATGAGGAATATACCTCCGGATTCTATAACCCTTCCGAAAGTTGGATTTGGGGTGCTTGGAATAATCAACCCCAGGAATTATATTATAATAGTTACCAAAACTTTACAGCTTGTAATGGTGCTTATCCTGCTTTATGGGGGTATGGTAACGGGGCTATTGACAGAACATTATTTTCCCACATGGATAATAACGACATCCGCCGTAATCTTTTTGTAATGCCAGAAAATATCAATATCAATAATATTGGGCAATGGTATAATACCCAGCGAATGGACGAAAATAAACTCACCCTTCTCGGAAACCTGAATATTTTCGCCCGGACATGGGCTAACCAGAATAAACCGGAGTATGCCAACGCGACCCCATTTCAGTTTGAGAATTCTTATGATGTTCCCATTCAATTTGGTGCCCAGACTAAATTCTACCAACCCGGTCCAAGGTATGATTCACCTGCTGCTATCCCGTTTATGCGCACAGAGGAGGCACTCCTTACTCATGCAGAAGCACTCTTCAGACTCGGAGATAATGTAGGAGCCATTTACGATCTCAATACTCTTAACAGCATGCGTGTCACTAAAGACTATGCATACATTACTCCCGATGCCGATATTTTCAATGAAATTAAAAAAGCCCGAAAAATTGAACTTTGGGGTGAAGGGTTCAGCTTCTACGACCAAAAACGTTGGAATCTTCCGATTGAACGTAAATATTGGACTGCCGGGGACACTCAATCCGGCAACTGGCCAAGTTCATATACCGGAATATGCCCTGTTGACGCAGCTAACGGATGGAGAATGGTTGTGCCTTTAGCCTACCTGCAAGAGAACAAACTCATGAATCTTGATGAACTCGGGTATAAAGACATAACGGGTTACACACCCGCTTCTGCTCCGGCAAAGACAAAGAACAAAGATTTGAAAGTATCAAAATTCGATACTCGCAAAGAGACCTTTAAAATTACCCAGACAAAAAAATCAAATAAATTTGAAGAATTCAAAACCAATCCCCCTTTCTTGGCTCATTAATTCTTCACTTATCTTTAGATTACATCTTAATCGGTCTCGCAGCAACGCGGGACCGATTTCATTATATAACCTTAAAAATATTAAATTTTGGTCATATTTACCTTTTTATGCCAATTTTTAGGTTAAAAAATTGTAAATAATGGACTAAAAGACTACATTTGCAAAACTAACATCACTCCTTTTTTAAGGATTATCTGATTTCAATAAAAATCAGAGACAGAAATGAACAACCATAATAACTTAAATATGCAACTTAAACACGGTTTTTATGCCCTGATGTTTCTGGGTTTCACCGTCAGTCTTACCGGCTGCAGCGATGATAACCCATGGAGTGGAGGGGACGGTAAAGGTGGGATTAAGCTTAATCTGCACACCTCTTCCGAGGTGCTGGATGTGCGTCCCACAAGAGCCGAAGCGGGAAATCCTGAAGCCCCGGCTCCCGAAGAGTTTAATATCCGACTCGAAAAAAGTGATGGGTCTTACTCCAAAACCTGGAACACCCTCTCCTCTTTTAGTAATGAATCCTCATTCGATACCGGTTCTTACCTCATAACAGCATTCTATGGCAACCCTGAAAATGAAGGGTTCGACATGCCTTATTTTGAAGGTTCCGCTAATATCACGGTGCTCGAAGCTCGTGAAGCCGAAGCTTCAATCACAGCTTCTCTGGCAAACTGTATGGTAAGCATTGATTATACCGATGCTTTCAAGAAATATTTCTCAACCTTCGCAACAACACTACATTCCGAAGGACATTCTTACGTGAATATCCCTGCCGGTGAACTACGTGCCGCGTATCTCAATCCGGGAAACATTGACATTGCCGTTGATGTAACCCGTAATAACGGTCAGAGTGTAACTCTTCAACCCGCCTCTTTTAATGCACTCCCCAAACATCATTATCATATTACCTTTGATGTAAACAATGGTCAGGTTGGAGATGCAGAACTCACAATTCAGTTCGATGAAAGTCTTGTTCAGGAAGATGTGAAGATAGATCTCACCGATGAACTCTTCTCCTCTCCGGCACCAAGTATCATCCCCTCCGGATTTACAAACGGTGGTGAAATAGAACTTCTTGAGCACACACCGGCAACCTCTCCACTGAAATTTACAGTAATCGCACGTGGCGGACTTGAAGAGTGTAATCTCACAATTGCATCTTCCAGCTGGACTCCTTCTTTCGGTAAAGAGATTAATCTTATCGCTGCCACACCTTCTCAGCAACAGCAGATAGAAGAAACGGGAATTAAAGTTGCCGGTCTATATAAAAATATAGACCGAATGGCATCGGTCAACATTACCGATCTTGCTGCAAATCTACCAGCCGGTGACTATACGGTGTCTCTGCAAGCTAAAGACCGCTACACCCGAGTCAGCGAACCTATAAGTCTTAATATTAAATCCGTTCCTGTAGAACTTAATGCTACAGCCGGAGATGCGGTGTTAGGTGTGAACACAGCAGTAATTAATGTAGTCTACAACGGTTCAAACCCCAATTCAGACATTTCCTTCAAGGCACTTGACCAATATGGAGCCTGGAAAGAGTGTGAGGTTAAGAATGTGGCGCTCGCCACTCGCTCGCGCTCAATTGAGTCTAAAGAATATATATTCACTCTAACCCTTCCTGACACTCAGCGCTCTGTAATACCGGTGCAAATATATGTCAAAGGCTCTTTAGCTCAGACAGTGGAAATTAAGGTAGTACAACCGGAATATGACCTACAGGCAGATCCGTTTGCCAATCAGATAATCCTAAAGGTGACATCAGAAAATCCGTCACAGATTCCGACCGTTACCCATGCTTTAAATGTTTTCATCAACGGTAACAAAGTACCGGCAACATCCTTAGGATACAACACCGACTCGGGGATGATTTTTGTAAAAGGTTTAGAGCCCTCTACAAATTACGAGCTTACAGCATCACTGACAAATGCGTCCGACCCTAAGGCAAAAAAATTAAATCTTCAGACTGAAGCTGCCCAAGTAATCCCCAACGGAAATTTCGCTTCAACCCATGAAACAATTAATATTCCCCAGATAAACACCGGGGGTACTTATTCCGGAACAGTAGGGATAATGAGAACTTATCAGATTAAGAGTTCTATTCTAAGAAATGAGGCAGACGGATGGGCATCTATCAATGCAAAGACCTGTTACACCGGTTCCAATCCGATGAACACCTGGTTTTGCGCTCCCTCTACATGGGTAGAAAATGGAGTGGCTACAGTGCGCAGCGTAGGTTTTAACCATGCCGGCACGCTACCTAAAAGATACGAAAAGACTGCCGTTTATTACAATATTAACGCACCTTCGTTCGGAGATGCAGATAAGGCAGCCGGAGAATTATTCCTGGGTTCATATACCTTCAACGGCTCTGAATCCCGTTCAGAAGGTATGACATTCGGGAGCCGTCCCTCAGCTCTGAGCTTTTCCTATACATATACTCCTGTCGGAAATGAAAAAGGGGTGGCTATAATCTCAGTGCTTAACGAAGCCGGACAGATAATCTCTTCCGCTCGTGAAGAACTTGCAGCCGCTCCCAATCCCACTGAGAAAACAGTGGCTCTCAGTCCTTACACTTTTGGAAGTCGTGCCACTTCTATACAGGTAAAATTCCTGTCAAGTAATGCATCAATTCCTTCCATCAATATCCCCACCGGGAACGACCTTAACGAAGGAGTCGGAGCACTGAACTTTACCAATCCACCTGCAGTAGCTACCAATGAATATAAAGCAGTGGCGACAGGTTCGGTTTTGACACTCAGGAATGTTAAACTCGTCTACTAATCTGAAACAATCATGAACAAGATATTAAATCTGATAATTTTTGCTACAATAGCCTTGGCTCTGGGAGGATGTTCAAAGGAGACACCCTTCGATGACCTGACAACGGTGGCAACCGGGAAATTCTCCACAAAAGCTCTCTCAGTTGAGCTCCAGAATGAAAATGGCGTTCCCGACGTCTACAATCGTCCTACACGCTCCGGAGCTCCGGAAATCGGAAACTTTAGAGTAGACTTTATCAAAGAGGGGGAAACAGAACCAACTGAAAGTTATCTCTACTCTGAAATGCCGGAAATCGTAGTGCTTCCGGTTGGCAACTATACCGCTTCCGCTCACTATGGTGAAAATCTACCTGCCGCTTGGGAGAATCCTTACTATGAGGGTTCTACAAAAATCACAATCAAAGCGGATGAAATTACAGAAGATGCTGAACCAATAGTATGTTCTCTTTCAAACATTAGAGTGTCAGTAGTCTTTGATCCTGTGCTGGCACGTAATATGAGCGATGATTCTAAAGTCACCGTATATATGGGTGACGGAATAAACGGGAAACTTGACTTCACCAAAAATGACTCAGAGAAATCCGGATATTTCTCGTTCCTTCCTGAATCCACTACTTTAGCCGCAGTCTTTAGCGGAGTGGTTGAAGGTTATCCGGCTTCGGAAACTAAGGCGTATGATAATGTAGCTCCGGGTCGTCACTATCGCATCACATTCCGTCTGCGCCAGGCAGGAGCTGAAGATCCGGGCGATATCAATCTCGACCTAAGTGTTGATGCTTCAGTGGAAATAGTCGATATGAACAGTAACCTTGATTTTGAGGACAATGTTATTGAAGACGACATGCGTCCTACGGAAGGGGATAATGGAGATGAGCCGGGACCTGGAATCGATCCGCAACCCGGAAGCGCTCCGGCTATTACAGCCAAGGCACCAATTACTCTGGATGGTGTAAACTATATCGACGGAAGTCCGGAATGTGAACTGTACATCCATTCAGAAACGGGCATCGAAACTTTCAAAGTAGAAATCGACTCTCCTAACCTTACTGAAGATGAACTTCAAAGTGTAGGGCTGGCTAAAAATCTCGACCTTGTAAATCCTGACCCGTCATACGAAGAGGGACTTATCGGTCTCGGGTTCCCGGTAAGGGTAGGCGGAGAAAAGGATGTGACATTCAGTATCACAACCTTCCTCCCGATGCTCGGACTCTTTGGTAACAATCGCCACACATTCCGGCTGACAGTGTCAGATGCAAATGGCACAACTGTTAAAGAACTGGTTTTACAATACTAACAGAGTGAGTTTTACAAAATACAGAAGAGAAATGAAAAAAACTATATATTACAGTCTTTTCGCATGCACACTGCTTCTGAGCGGACTCACTCAGTCATGTGCTACCGAAGATCCTTTCGGCACTTCAGGTGAGGGGGAACTCCGGATGAAAATGGTAATCAATTCCGATGTCACACGTGCGCAGACCGATGAAGAGTCTCTCCGGGAAAACTGTGTTGTTTATATAAGCGGCACCAAAGGTCTTCTTTATAAATATAAAGGTCTTGAGAATGTTCCGGAAAAATTAGTGCTTAAATCCGGAGCTTACGTGGCTGAAGCATGGACCGGAGACAGTGTGTCTGCTTCTTTCGACAAAAAATTCTTTCGTGGTTATCAACCCTTCTCAATCGAACCGGGGATAAATTCAGTTGTAGTAAACTGTAAGATAGCCAATGTGGTAGTAAGCATCAATCCCGAAACCATTGACCCGGAATTGATGAAAGACTGGACCATAACGGTTGCCAACTCCCGTGGTTCTCTGGAATTCAATGAGGAGAACATGGATTACGCCAAGGGTTACTTCATGATGCCCGATGCCGACACAGAGCTTTCTTATACCATAACAGGTACAAATGCCGAAGGGATGCAATTCACACACACCGGAAAAATCGAAAATCCGGAACGTGCACATGAATATGTGTTGAATGTGGAATACAATCCTGAATATGAAGAAATCGGTGGTTCGTTCATTACTATCGTAATTGCTGACAACGAGGTCACAATCGAGAGTGAAGTTCAACTCTTCTCCCGTCCTGCGATAAAGGGTGTTGGTTTCGATGCTGAGAAACAGATTTTTGCCAATGCCGGTAAATTTACTGATAAGATTTTTAAAATCAATGCGTTCGGAGGAATAAAGAGCATGCGATTGGAAACCTCGGATTATGCATCTCTCAATCTGCCCACTAACGATATCGACCTCATGAACCTCACAGAAACGACTGAGGAGATACTCCATAACGTAGGCATCAACTGGGATCTCTCTTTCAATGAAACGAAGAATATGGCAATCTCCTATATTACCTTCCCGGCATCCTGGTTAAATATTATTCCGGAGAGAGAACAGGAATATCAGATGATTCTGACCGTTACCGATAATTACGGCAAGACAACTTCTCTGCCTATCCGTATAGCAGTAGGTGAAGGGGCCATAGTAATAGATGACCCTGTGACAATTGACGAGGTAGATTCCTCAGACCTATTGCAGATTCGTGGAAGACGTGCCACCTTGAGCGGTGCGATAGTCAACGCTGAAGCTCTCAATCCTGGTATCCGTTATCGGGAAGCAGGAACTTCTTCATGGCAAGTCGTTCCGGTAGACCTTACAACGGTAAATCAGGCTAAGAGACGACACCTCACCCCGGCTCAGGCCACCCGTTCGGGGGGTACTCCTTTCAATGTCACCATCTCCGGTTTAAAACCGGGCACCCGTTATGAGTATCAAGCGGTTGCCGATGATTTCAATTCTGAATCCAAATTCTTCACCACCGAAGCCTCCTACGTTATACCAAACGCAAGCTTTGAGACCTGGGGCACTTACTCAGCTTCGACTATGCTCGGCACCAAATCCGTAATCTTCCCGGGGAGCAACCGGAATGACTATTATTGGGATTCAGGTAACGAAGGAGCTGCAACTGCAAGCAAAGTAGTCCTTAATCAATCGTCAGATATGTTCCATTCCGGAAGTCTCTCGGCACGATTAGCTTCTTCATCTGCGATGGGCATCATCGCAGCCGGCAATATCTTCACCGGCTCCTATGTGAAGACCGATGGAACTGATGGTGTGCTTTCAGTAGGTCGCCAATATAATGGGACTCATCCGGATAAGGTTGCTGTTTATGCAAATTACCGTCCCGGTGGTAACGTTTCCATTAAGTCAGGTAATAACAAATATGTAGAAATCACGTCCGGTGGTTCTGACCAAGGTCAGATTTACGTTGCTCTTACTACCGCACCTATAGAAATCCGCACAAAAGCCTCAAATCGTAAACTCTTCCCGGCTGCTCCCACAAATGAAGACGGGAAGCCATCGGAAGACTATGATAAGGTCGTAGCCTACGGACAGGTTACCTGGAAAGAGGCATTCGGTCCGAATGGTGGATTGCAGAGAATCGAAATTCCTCTGGAATATCACAACAATGCCAAGACCACAAAACCCCTTTATCTTGTAATTGTTTGTTCAGCATCCAAATTCGGTGATTTCTATTGTGGCAGTGCCTCCAGTGTCATGTATCTTGATGACTTCGAATTTGTCTATGAGTAATAACTAATCATTTGAAAAAGAATGAGTAAAACCAGCTCATTTATCTATATCCTCATGCTCTTGACCTTGTGCCCGCTATGGGCGCAAGGTCAAGACACGTTTGAACGCGATATGGAAAGTGTTGTCTTTGTTCCAAAAGGTCAATGGGTCACCGGACTTTCTGTCTCGTATTCTCAATCCAATCAGAATAAATATCAGTTCCTGATTCTGGAAGGTCTTTCCGGCGATACATATTCTTTCAAAGTATCCCCCATGCTATGCTATATTTTTAAAGATGATATGGGAGCTGGAGGTAAATTTACCTATCAGCGATCCCTGACAAAACTTGAAAATGCAGATGTAGTGCTGGATTCTGAAACGGATTATAGTGTGGAGAATCTTTACCGGCTCTCTCATAACTATTATGTCACCGGCATCATGAGAAATTACTTCTCTATCGGACGTTCCAAACGGTTCGGTTTTTTTAATGAGGTACAGTTGCAATTCGGAGGAGGTCAGTCTAAGATCACCACAGGTAAAGGGAAAGACTTATCAGGTGCTTACGAGCGCAACTTCAGTATGAACGTTGGTCTGGCTCCCGGGTTAGCTGTATTCCTTAACAATTATTCCGCTTTGGAAGTAAATGTAGGGGTATTAGGCTTCACTCTCACTGACACCAAGACAATTACCGACCGGATTTATGTAGCGAGAAGGAATTCCAAATCTGCGAATTTCAAGATTAATTTATTTTCCATCAGCTTCGGAGCTGCATTCTACCTATGAAACGTCTGATTCTTTTCCTATTCCTGACAGTGACCGGGCTTTCTGCCTTAGCTCACGATGGCGAGTCCCCGCTTGCTCATGATTCAGTCGTTCCCCCTGAAAACGGGGAATTGATGCTGATTCCCGATTCTCTTCACCAAGATGTAGAGCGACTCCTCTCCGGCTATTATAAATTGGTAAGGGATGATACCAAAATTGACCTCTCCGAAATCACCGTTTTTCGCGGTGACACCATTCCAATGGTGCTGAAAGACCGGAATCTCGGTCGATTTGACCGTGGTCTGCTTAACCACCTTTTCATCCCCAAAGGGATGTGGCAATTCGGTCTCTCTGCTTCTTACGGAGAGTTTTCCACAGCTGACATGGAATTATTCGACCTTATATCTGATGTCGATCTCTCGGCCCACTCCTTTGCAATACGCCCTTATTTATCTTACTTTATCCGTAATAACCTTTCTGTCGGCATGAGATTCGGGTACACCGAGACTGCTGCTTCCATCAATTCCTTTAAAGTGGATATTGATGAAGATATGAATTTTAACCTCCACGATATTGGATATCGAAGCACCCAGTACACTGGAGCTATTTTCCTCAGTCAATATTTCGGAATCACCCGCAGAGGAAGATTTGGTGTGTTTAATGAAGTGGAACTTGCTTTCTCATCGGGTAACTCCACTTTTAAACGACCTTTCAATTCTGAACTTAAGGAAACACATACCACTTACGCTGATGCACGAATCACCTTCTCTCCGGGTCTTTGCGTCTTCATTATGAAAAATGCAAGCCTTAACGTAAGTTTCGGTGCTTTCGGTTTCTATCTCAGGAATTCCAAACAGACTGTAAATGGGGTGCCCGAAGGTAACAGACTTATCTCCGGTGCTAATTTTAAAATCAATATTTTCAACATCTCTCTCGGAATCGGCATTCATATCTGATGCTTATCTTTTCGACTATGAAAACCATTAGATTATTTTTTCTAATTATATCGGTAGTAGTGTTAGGGGGTTGTATTAAAAATGACCTTCCCTACCCTACCATCCCACAACTTATCACTTCACTGGCTGCTGAAGGTGAAATTAAAGATGCTGATATTGACTCTGTCAACTATCGGGCTACTCTGTTTCTGGGAGAAGATGTAGATATACGCAAAGTCAGAATTACTGAATTTTCTACCACCCCTGACTGCACAGTCTCCCCCGCAATACTCGGTGAGACTCTTGATCTCAGCACCCCGAAAGTGATTGAATTGCGGAGGTTTCAGACTTATCAATGGATTATTCAGACTGAACAAAATATAGAAAGATATTTTGTTGTTGCCGGTCAGATAGGAGAAAGTGTGATAGATGTTGCCGCTCACAGAATTGTGGTCTACGTCCCTATGACCGCTAATCTCGCCAAACTCACACTCACATCAATAAAATTAGGACCTGAAGGTATCACCACACTTTCCCCTGCTATCCAGCCGGGACAGATTGACCTTTCCAGACCCCTACGCATATCCGTAACAGCCCATGGACGAACAGAAGATTGGACCATCTTTACTGAGAAAAGCCAGCTCCTCGTTGAGACCCAACAGGTAGACCCCTGGTCGGAAGTTATCTGGGCTTACGGAGCAGGTCCGGCTGATGTTAAAAATGGTTTCCAGTATCGTCAGGCTGATTCCACGGAATGGATAGATGTGCCCGGGGAATATGTGACTCAAGCAGAGGGATCCGGTCAGTTCTCTTGCTATATTCCTCACCTCAAACCTCTTTCAAAATATGTGGTACGCACCATTTCCGGCACGAACATAGGCAATGAGGTGGAAGTAACCACCCAATCTACGGAAATTCTTCCTGACGGTTCTTTCGACCAGTGGTGGCTCAATGGTAAGATATGGTGCCCCTGGAATGAGAATGGGGTTCAATTCTGGGATACAGGAAATACCGGGGCATCTACCTTAGGGCAAAGTAATGTCGTCCCAAGTGATGACACGCCACTTGGCAGCGGACAATCGGCAAAACTTGAGACTCGGTTCGTAGGGATAGCCGGAATTGGTAAACTCGCCGCCGGATCTATCTACACCGGAAAATTTGCCAAAGTGGATGGAACTAACGGAATCCTCGATTTCGGGCGTCCCTGGGAAGTGAGACCAACAAAACTTAAAGGGTATATCAAATTTACCACTGCCCCTATAAATTACGCATCTGCGGAGTTCAAGAGCCTGATGGGTAAGAATGATCAATGTCACATATATGTCGCTATCACGGACTGGACTGCACCATTCCAGATTCGTACCAATCCTAAAAACCGACAGCTCTTCGATCCTAATTCTCCGGAGATAATAGCCTACGGTGAGTTAATCCGCGACACAGACACTGACGGATGGGAACAATTTACTATCAACCTGAATTATCGTTCTACATCCAGATTACCCAAATATATACAGATTACATGTGCCGCTTCAAGATATGGTGACTACTTTACAGGGGGAACGGGAACAACTCTCTTTGTTGACCAACTCTCATTGGAATACGATTTGCCATGAACAACGGAAAAACACCCTTCGACTGGAAAGCCAGAGGTCGCTCTTTTAAATATGCATGGCATGGATTACGCCGACTACCCATAGAGGAACATAATGCACGTCTACATCTTGTAGCCGCAATACTGGCGATTCTTTTCGGTTGGTGGCTAAAGATATCTTCTGCAGAGTGGTGTATTGTAATTATGTGTATCGGAGCAGTCTTTATGGCAGAAGCGTTTAACTCTGCCATAGAAGCATTGGCAGATCACGCTGAGACAAAAAATAATCCCCTCATCGGTAAAGCTAAAGATGTAGCTGCTGCCGGTGTGCTTTGTGTCGCTATTTCATCAGCCATCTCCGGTATCATCATTTTTCTTCCCAAACTGCTCAATCTTTTTCTCTTATGAAACGTGGATTTATACTGTTGATTTTTGCGATGCTTTTTCCCATTCTCAGCCTTACGGCTCATGGACAGGAGATTTATGTCCCCCCCTTCTCTCCTGAGAGTCCGTTGCAAATTTCATCAAGCCGGAAGAACGTTGCCTTATCTACTGATATAATTACCATTGCTCTCCCTGTCAGCACACTTGTAGGGGTCATGATAGACAAAGACTGGGAGGGTCTCAAGCAAGGAATATATACAGCTGCTGCCACTACAGCGGCGACCCTTATTCTGAAATACTCTGTTTATGAGACTCGACCTAATTTCAAAAACAGCCACTCCTTCCCCTCGGGACATACCTCCGTCACATTTGCCACAGCTGCATTTCTTCAACGAAGATATGGCTGGGCTTTTGGAGTTCCTGCCTATGCCTTAGCCACTTATACAGCCTGGGGACGTGTATTCAGCAAGAATCACCATTGGTGGGATTGTGTGGCCGGAGCTGCAATAGGTGCAGGAAGTGCATATCTTTTCACCCGACCGAAACTGAAAAAATTAGAGCTGTCGATAACACCCGTAAGCGACGGAATCCACCACGGATTTGCAGCCTGCGCCACATTCTGATGTTAGGTTCCTTGTTGCGGGATGTCGGGAAATTTCGTAATTTTGAAAATCTCTCTTTTCAACGTTAAGAAATCACTTCAACTCATGAGGCAAAAAATGACTACAATAAACGCTTGGATTGAAGCTATGAGACTTCGTACACTCCCGGTGAGTGTGAGTGGAGTTCTCGCCGGTTGGAGCTGCGCACTCATTTCCGGCTCCTTTAAATGGCTGCCGGCTGTTATATGTCTGGTATTTGCTATCATTGCCCAGATAGCCTCCAACTTTGCAAATGAATACTATGACTTCGTCAAAGGTATTGATAAGAAAGGACGCGAGGGTTTCAGAAGAGGTGTGACCGAAGGAGACATATCTCCGGAAGCCATGAAATATGCAACGTTCTCCCTCTTAGCTTTCGATGCCTTGATTGGTTGCTCCCTAATCTATTGGGGAGGGTGGTGGATGATACCGGTAGGAATATCAATTGCTATTTTCGCCCTGGCTTATAGCGCCGGTCCTTTCCCCTTATCCCATAATGGATTGGGAGATATTGCCGTCATTATTTTCTTCGGACTTGTTCCGGTTTTCTTTACATCTTACTTAATGACCGGATTTCAACCACAAACTCTCAATCTAACATTAATCGTTGGATTAGCCATTGGCATGCTCGCAGATAATGTACTGATTGTTAATAACTATAGAGATATGGAAGATGACCTTAACGTGGGTAAACGCACCACAGTCGGCATTTTCGGCAGACGCGCTATGGGTATGGTTTATCTCATTTTCGCACTTGGGGCAATCACCATGCTCTATTTTGTCACTTATTCTGATAATCTGTTCCTTAATTCGATATGGATTCTGCCGGCAATTATTTATATTGATATGTGGCACAAGATTGTTAATTCCCGAGGAAACCAACTTAACAAATACCTGAAATTTACAGCTATTACACTTCTGTTTGTCTCATGCTGTTTACTCCTGATAAGCATAATAGATTATTGATTGAATCCTCCATATCATTGAAAACATCTCATATTCCCGAACTTTATGCCTGACAATAAATATACTCCACGCAAAGATTATAAGAAAAAAGAGATTACCGATGCTACCGGTAAACTTCCCCCACGGGATGTGGAACTGGAAAAGGTGGTTCTCGGTGCCCTGATGCTCGAAAAGGATGCCTACATGAATGTGTGTGACATCCTAACAGCCGAGAGTTTCTATGACCCCGTTAATCAAAAGATTTACGATGCTATTTCTGCTCTCGGTCTGAATCAGCAACCAATCGACATGATGACGGTTACTGAAAAACTCCGCCAGCTCGGCACTCTCAACGATGTGGGTGGTCCCTCTCACATCGCCGAGCTTACCATGCAGGTTTATTCAGCTGCAAATATTGAATTTCATGCCAAAATCATAGCCCAGAAATATATTGCACGCCGACTCATCACATTCTCTTCTCAAATAAGCAGCGAGGCTTTCGATGAGGGGAATGATGTGGACGATGTGCTCCAGGATGCCGAAGCTAAATTATTTGAAATCTCTCAGACCCAGCTTAAGCGGGATGTTACACAGATTGACCCGGTGCTTAATATGGCTATGGAGCAGATACAGATTGCCGCTAATTCCGCATCGGGTCTTTCCGGTTTACAAACCGGATTCTCCGACCTCGACAAAATAACCTCAGGCTGGCAGAATTCCGACCTTATAATTATTGCCGCACGTCCGGCAATGGGCAAGACGGCCTTCGTACTCTCCATGGCTAAAAATATGGCGGTGGACTACTCTATCCCCACTGCTATATTTACTCTCGAGATGCCTAATGTGCAACTTGTAAAAAGACTTATAAGTAATATCGTTGATCTCGAAAGTGAGAAAATTAAAAGTGGCAGGCTATCGGATGAAGAATGGGACCGTCTCAATTCCCGAATCCGGACCGTTTATAGCGCACCACTTTTCCTTGATGAAACTCCGGGATTAAGTATAACGGAACTTCGCACTAAAGCCCGGCGTCTGGTGAGGGAGAAGGGAGTAAAACTCATCATTATCGACTACCTGCAGCTCATGAATGCTACCGGGCTCAAACTTGGTAGCCGAGAACAGGAGGTGAGCACTATTTCGCGCTCTCTCAAAGCACTGGCAAAAGAACTTAATATCCCGATTATCGCTCTGTCACAGCTAAACCGAAGCACAGAGACTCGCGAGGATAAGCGTCCCGTTCTCTCAGACTTGCGTGAATCCGGTGCCATCGAGCAGGATGCCGATATGGTGTGCTTTATACATCGTCCGGAATACTATACCAAATCTCCTGAGGATGCTCAAGGAAATGATATCCGCGGATTAGCTGAATTCATAATAGCAAAACATCGTAATGGTGCTGTTGCCGATGTGAAGATGAGATTCATCGGCAAATTCACACGTTTTGAAAACTGGGAAGAGGGGTATAGATTGGCCAAGCAGGCAATAGCATCCGCTCCGACAATCAAATTGCAATCGAGGATGAATAGTGAGGTGGACGCACGCCTGAACACCAACCCGTTGTCCTCTCCCATGCCTGATATAATGCCCGGACCCGATGAAGATCCCATACCTTTCTAAAAAAGATTTTTTCAAGAAATCATGAACCCTTTGTCCTTATAGGATGTTTTAGTATAAAAGAAAAACAAAAAGGTTATGGATACAAAGGAAAGACATGTTAAAGAGAATGAAGGTCACAAGTATGAAACGCCTGACCAAATTGCAAATAGTATGAAAGCTAATGGAAAGAACCGTGAACGCGGTAATACACGTCGCATCAACCGTCTGTGGCTCTGGCTCGGAGTTTTGGTATTAATCTTTATATTGCTTTATTGGCTTTTTGCCATGGGTACTTTAGGCGATCTTACAAACGCTTTCAACGGATAAAATTATTAAAACTTAACACCCGGCCATTCAAGGTCCTCAAAAAGGGCGATGTCAGATTAAGTAAAGACCGGGAAATCCTCCGGTGCTCCGGCACTCGAGGATTTTTTTATACCCCCTGCTATCCTGAAAAGATAAATGCCATAAAAGAATTTTCATAAAGAGAGCGTGTCAGAATCCGGATTCCGACACGCTCTCTTTATGAATGCCTGCAAGAAAATTACTTTCCTGCGATGCTGTCTGATACTGTTAGTGATGCACGACCTTTGGCACGACGGCGTGAAAGCACCTTACGGCCATCTTTAGTCGCCATTCTCTCGCGGAAGCCATGTTTGTTAACTCTTCTGCGATTGGAGGGTTGGAACGTTCTTTTCATTTTTATAAAGCTTTATTTTTATTTTCTATTTATCCGGCTTGCCCTCACCATCGTTTTAAACTTATCTATTTCCAATTCCTCAGAAACCGATTTTTTACGATGACGCAAAGCATTTCCCGCTTCGGAGTGCAAAATTATAAAATCATTTTTATCTCACCAAATTTTTAACCCAATATTACGGTTTTTACACCCTTTTACTCTTTATTTTTCCCCTTTTTTTCTCAATTAATACCCCATAAAAGAGGTATGAGGAAAAATTTTACTAAATTTGCACTCGAAACGTAGGCTTTTACTACGTCACTCATTTTTAAGAACACAAATATCTTACTCAATATGATGAACGCTCAAGACATTAAGAACGGTACTTGCATCCGTCTGGATGGCCGTCTTTACTTCTGCGTGGAATTCCTCCACGTAAAACCCGGTAAAGGTAACACCTTTATGCGTACCAAACTCAAAGACGTTGTGGACGGTCGTGTAATCGAACGCCGCTTCAATATCGGTGAAAAACTCGAAGATGTTCGCGTTGAACGCCGCCCTTATCAATATCTCTACGCTGACGGTGGTGATGATATCTTTATGAATCAGGAAACTTTCGACCAGGTTCCCATCAATAAAGAACTTGTGACCGGTTCTGCTTTCATGAAAGAAGGTGATATAGTAGAAGTAGTCAGCGATGCCTCTACCAACACTGTCCTATATGCAGAAATGCCCGTCAAGACTGTCCTCAAAATCACCTATACAGAACCGGGACTCAAAGGCGACACCGCTACCAATACTCTCAAACCTGCCACTGTTGAAACCGGCGCCACTGTAAAGGTGCCACTCTTCATCAGTGAAGGTGAGCTCATCGAAGTCGATACTCGCGACGGCAGCTACGTTGGTAGAGTAAAAGCTTAATTCTAACCCGATTTTATGCATACATCTAAGGCTACGGATCTCAAATTCTCAATTATCGTTCCGGTCTATAACCGACCCGATGAGATTCGCGATCTTCTTGAAAGTCTCTCTCATCAGTCTGATAAGAATTTCGAGATGGTTGTTGTAGAAGATGGTTCTACCGAGCCCTGCAACGAACAGTGCCGCCAATTTGCCGATAGTGTCAGCATAAAATATTTCTTCAAAGAAAACGAAGGGCGAAGCATCGCCCGTAACTATGGTATGGACAGAGCCGACGGAGATTACTTTATCTTCGTCGACTCTGATTGTATTCTCCCCCCGGATTATATTACCAACCTTCGCAAAAATCTTGCAAAGACCGGTGCGGATTGCTTCGGCGGTCCGGATGCCGCTCATGAATCTTTTACCGACCTCCAAAAAGCTATCAACTTCGCAATGACAGCATTTCTCACCACCGGTGGGATACGTGGCGGCAAAATTCAGATGGAGAAATTTGTGCCGCGTACTTTTAATATGGGATATTCGCGCGAAGTCTACGAAAAGGTTGGAGGATTCCGGGAAATGTTCAGCGAAGATATTGATATGAGCACCCGTATCCGACTCGCCGGATTCTCCCCAATTCTCCTCAGGGATGTAATTGTCTTTCATAAAAGACGTGGAAATCTTTCCAAATTCTGGCGTCAGGTTCATGTGTTCGGAATGTCCCGAATCACTCTTCAGCTCCTATATCCGGGTTCTATGAAACTCGTTCATTGGCTCCCGGCTCTTTTCGTAATTGGTGCCCTATTGATGATTTTACTCTCATTCCTTACCCCTTGGGCACTCATTCCACTGGCAATATATTTATTAGCTCTATGGATTTCGGGCATTATTGCTTCACGGAGTTTTAAAATCGGCTCTCTTGGTGTGGCTGCCGCCATGGTACAGCTATTTGGGTACGGCACAGGTTTTATACGAGCTTACTTCTGGAAAATCCTCCTTCGTCATGGACGTGATGAGGAACAGGAGATACGTCTACGTAAAGGTAAATAAATGCTCTCTTATAATGTCTGACTCCCCTTCTTTTACTGTCAAGGATTTCGATCCCGAAGACCAACCTCGCGAACGTGCCGAAAAATATGGTGTCGGTGTTTTGTCCATACCCGACCTTTGGGCTATTATCCTACGCACCGGTCTGCCGGGAACTCCCATCACTCAATTGTGCCGCGATTTAATGAAATCTGCAGGCGGCTCAATGAGAGCTCTTGAACTCACACCTCGTCAAACTCTTCTCCGCACCAAAGGGATCGGTATGACCAAGGCCATTCAGATTGAAGCAGTTCTCGAACTTATCAGACGCTATAATCTCGAACAACTCCCCCAGCGTACCAAAATCAAATCCTCAACGGACACTTTCAAGATTATGGTAAACTATATAGGGAATCTCGACCATGAAGAAGTGTGGGGGATTTTCCTCAATCAACAGAACGAAGTGATAATTCCTCCTGAACGTTTCACTGTAGGAAGCGCCATCGCAAGTATTTTTGATGTGAAAAGTATAATCCGTCATGCCCTGCTGAATAAAGCACAAGGAATTATTCTGTGCCATAACCACCCAAGCGGTAACATCAATCCAAGTATTCAGGACGACCAGATAACAACCAAACTGAAATCTGCAGCTCAATTATTCGACCTCAGAATGCTCGACCATGTAATTATAACTCAACATCGCCATTTCAGCTATTTCGACAACGGACGATTATAGGATTGTATACACATTGATGAGACTTTTTAATATCTCAATGCGTCATTCCTGACTCTTTTTATGGATGAGTTCAAGCTTTTCCTTATTGTTTTCATCCAAAGAATTCTCCTTATAGTTCAACATCATAGCGAACTCAAAAAAATAAGGACGTTTATTGTCGGTCAGCGGCATAATATTCTTATTATCCATAACTTCCATTACATAGTCGATCATGACTCTATACTCCTCTTGAGATAATTCCACATTGATACCATCCTTGATGATCTTTTTATGTATACTTTCCGGATCTGATTTTTCACCACATCCCGCACAGACCATCGCACACACACACAACACTCCCATTAAAAACTTTTTCATTCTCTTTAATTTTTACCTTTTAACAATACCAATATCGTATCCGCTCCGTGGTGTAGTTGCGCCGGAGTAAAGGACACACGTAATTTCCCCTTGCTACCGCTGCCGGCAATCCCACGGAGATACTTATAAAACAAAACTCTTTTACACCGGTCAGTGATGATACTTTCCGGCAATTCTCCTCTCTCCACCTTATCTCTCACCTCTACCATCGAATCCTCAGTATATAATGGTGCAAGAATAATATCCGCGCCTGCTTTAAGCGCTTCGGAAGCTGTATATCCCTTTGCCCCCTTCATATTCACTGCATCTGTAAGAACCAATCCGGTAAATCCCAATTTATTCCTTAATAAATCTGTCACTATTACCGGGGAGAATGATGCCGGTCGCACTACACTATCC
Organism: uncultured Sangeribacter sp.; assembly: GCA_964509225.1. Taxonomy (GTDB): domain Bacteria; phylum Bacteroidota; class Bacteroidia; order Bacteroidales; family Muribaculaceae; genus Lepagella. The sequence goes on along the minus strand of CAZDWB010000022.1, from coordinate 12,146 downwards.
AGCGCCGGAACATGAATATGTCCGACCATTACACAACTTAATCCTGACGCAATATATTCCTTGAAAGGGAGTAGATCAACACTGCTGAATTCCAATGGGTCTCTACCTACCGTCACCAACCCTTTATGACTATCTCCCTTGGCCGCTCCATGTCCCGGGAAATGCTTGGCAACACTCAGCACTCCCCCACTCTCTATCCCACGGGAATATGCAATTCCCAATTTTGATACACGTGCTGCATCATTGCCGAATGTCCTTCCGTTACGCTTCCTGCTGTCGCTACGGCTTATATCTACGTCCAATACCGGTCCAAGAACCATATTGATGCCTGCAAGCCTACATTCACGTGCCAACTCCCTACCGTAATCATACATCACCGACTCATCAGCTGATGCTGAGATTTCCGAATTCCATAAAAACTCCGGTGCATCATCCAGCCGCATCCCTAATCCCGTTTCTGCATCTATAGCCATAAACAATCCCAACGGGGAAACTATTCTCAGGGTATCCGCTATCTCGGTCGCTGACTCCGCACTTCCCTTAAGCAATACTAATCCTCCTACTCCCAGGCGCTCCGCATAATCCGTAATCAGCGCTATGTTCCCGGCATCGGCAGTGGTAAAGACTGCCGGCATGAACAATTGTCCTATCCTCTTTTGCAAACTCAGCGTTGAAGTCACCGAATCTGCCCATAGCTCAGCCTCTTCCGTCAGGTCAGCTATCTCTAAAGGCTCTTCCCTATCTTCAGTGACATGAGTGCTTCCTCGCTTACACCCCACCGGAATGACTGCAATAACTGCTATAAGCAGTGATAGCATAACAATTCTGCCGATGCCCGAAGATAAAGGAAGCTGCTTCATCCTTATTTCTTTACTTTTACGAAGCGTCCGTTCATGTCAGGAGCAATCGGAATTCCATATTCTCCCTGACGTGTCACATATTTCAGGATTGGAACAGCTGCTTCATTCTCGTCCCTCCATATAAGCTCACTGTTTGCAAGTGTCACAAGATCATCATTCCCGAAAAAAAGATAATCTATTGTGGCGTAGACATACTCCTTATCCGGATCCATCTCCTCTCCATCGAGAAGCACTTTCTGCAACACTCCCGCTTCATCGGTCAGCACTCTGAGTTCTGAGGAAATTGCCTCCCCCCCTCTCAGAGCCGCCACCTTCATGGCTTCAATAAAATCTGAACCTTTTATTTTTGCAACAACAATATGGTTAGAAAAGGGGAAGGTAGCAAGTATCTGTCCTTCTGTCACTTTTCCCTCTTTCATATCATGCCGGATACCCCCTACATTCATAAGGGCGAAATCAATCCCGGGCACATCCTCTCCAGCCCCTCTCAGACTGTCAAGTTTATTTTTACCATATTGACGAGCGAAATCAGCTGTCCAATTCGCATATCCTCCATTTCTGTCATCCGATGATAATGTGTATTTCGAATAGGCTATTACCCGATTATTGACCGAATCCACCACAGCCCTGTATGGTGCTATAAACGCTTCCATCTTTTTATCAAGCGTACCTGCCGGAAACCTGTCAGTCACCGGAAGCAGACGATAATCATAATCCCCGGCTGTCCCTTTCCCTAAGTTGTCAAGGTCTATATTGATATAACCTAAATATTTCCCATATTTCCCTGTCTGGGTTATCAACACATCCTTCCCCTCGGCATTCTTCACTATAGAAGGGAATTTCCCCTCATTACGCGGCTGAAGCACCGTATGAGAATGTCCTCCGATTATTATATCCACATCTTTCGATGCTGAGGCTACATCGTAATCGTTTACCTTTTCATTATCGCGCGCAACTCCAAGATGACTCACCAACACCACTAAATCAACCTTCTTATCATTCTTCAGATATGACGCCGTGGAATTGACTGTGGAAATTACATCCTTAAACTTCATCCCTTCATAATTCTCCCGGGAGATAAGATTTGCCGGATCCACATTCACCCCTATAAAACCTATCTTCTTACCTCCGACCTTCTTGATGGAATACGGCTGGAACATACCCTTCAGCGGAGTCTCGCTGAAATCATAATTGGCTGCCAGTCGATCACCCTTAACATCCTTATAGAAACGGGCCATCTCATCAAGTCCGTTATCAAATTCATGATTACCAAGAATCCGCACATCGTATCCGGTCATATTCATCAAGGGATACTCCACTTCCCCTTTGAAAAACTTGAAATACAACGTTCCTTGAACCATATCTCCGGCATCTATGAGCAAAACATTCTTCTCTGCCTTCCGGATACTATCGATTAATGCTTTACGCTGCAACACTCCCCCTTGTCCATTTTCAGGGTCTATCAACGAATGTGTATCATTAGTGTGGAGAAGGACCAGTCTCTCGGCTTCTATAGTGGAACATGAGAATGCTCCTATTATCAGAGTTGCTAACGCCACTCCTATATATCTTCTCATTTTCATGGCTTATATTTAACTGCTTATTTCCCACAAATATAAAAAAATTTTTATACGTAGCCAAAAAGTAAAAGACTGCGCCGGAATTTTCATTTTGGCACAGTCTTTTAAGTTAAGGTCTGTAAGAAACCCCAGATGAGCTTTTATGACTCACTGTCAATTCCTATGATGATTATAAGTATTAATATTCAATCAGATTATTCCCGGTCATATCCGAAGGCTGGGGGAGTTCCATCAGATGAAGCAGTGAGGGGGCTACATCAGCCAGACGACCGTTACTTAGCCGCGCATCCGTATGCTCACCGATATATATGAACGGGACAGGATTGAGAGAGTGGGCCGTATTGGGAGTGCCATCTTCATTGATTGCATGGTCTGCATTTCCATGGTCTGCTATTATAATTGTTTCATAACCATGTGTCTTCGCCGCCTCCACTACTTTCTCCACACATCCATCCAATGTCTCGACAGCTTTCTGGATAGCAGGGTAAACACCGGTGTGTCCCACCATATCTCCGTTAGCGAAATTCACTACTATAAAGTCGTATTTCTCCGTATCTATTGCTGCCACCAGTTTCTCGGTCACCTCCGGTGCTGACATCTCCGGCTTTAAATCGTAAGTCGCAACCTTTGGCGAGGGCACCAATATGCGCTCCTCATTCTCAAAAGGTGCTTCACGCCCTCCATTGAAAAAGAAAGTGACGTGTGCATACTTTTCTGTCTCGGCTATATGGAGTTGCTTCTTCCCTTGAGCTGAAAGATATTCGGCAAGAGTATCTGCCACATCTGCTTTCGGGAACAGAATATGCACTCCCTTAAACGAATCGTCGTAAGGAGTCATGCAATAATATTGCAGATCAGGAATCGGATTCATCCCATCCTCTGAATGTTGCGTCAGAACAGTGGTCAATTCTTTGGCACGGTCATTCCTGTAATTATAGAAAATTACTACATGTCCCGCACCGATGCGACCATCAACCTTATCATTAACTATCGGTCTGAGGAATTCATCCGTAACACCTTCGGCGTATGACTCTTTTACAGCTGCAACAACATTATCCGTCTGTTTCCCTTCGCCATAGACAAGCATATTATAGGCGTCTTTAACACGCTCCCAACGATGGTCACGGTCCATGGCATAATATCTCCCCACCACATCCGCTATCACTCCGGTCGATTTGGCACAATGCGCCTCCACTTCCTCCAGGAATCCTGCTCCACTCTTAGGGTCAGTGTCGCGTCCATCCATAAAGCAATGGAGATAAACTTTCTCCAAACCGTATTCCTTGGCTGTGTCGCACAAGGCAAAGAGATGGTCGAGCGATGAGTGAACACCCCCTGTGGATGTAAGACCCATAAAATGGATGGGAACATTATGGTCGCGGGCATAACTGAAAGCACTCTTCACCTCCGGATTCTCTGCAAAACTCCCGTCGGCTATCGCACGGTTAATCTTAACCAGATCCTGATATACCACCCGACCGGCCCCGATATTGAGGTGACCTACCTCCGAATTACCCATCTGACCGTCCGGCAGACCTACATCCTCTCCGCTTGCCTGAAGTTGGGAATGAGGATAATTTGCCATCAAATAATCCATATAAGGTGTCGGAGTATTGAAAATTGCGTCATCCTTCTTATGATCACCCAATCCATACCCGTCAAGAATAATTAATAATGATTTTTTTGCCATGATTTATTATCTGTAGAAAATTCTTATCTATATATACCATGCTTCAAAAGCACAGGTTTACTTCTATTATATAACCATTTAGACACTCTTATGGTTGCGTCATGACTAAAGAAAAAAGGGGTGTGTCTTTTCGGAAATCATCCCGGACACACTCCCTTTATCCCTTTTTCCGGATTCTGTCCGAAACCGGTTACTTCTTAAGCTCTTTGATACGTGCTTTCTTACCTTTGAGATTACGGAGGTAATAGAGCTTGGCACGACGCACCTTACCGAATTTATTAACCTTAATTGATTCGATGAAAGGTGACTCAAGCGGGAAAATACGCTCAACTCCAATTCCGTCAGAGATTTTGCGTACAGTGAAGCGCTTCTTCTCTCCCTGACCGCTGATGCGGATTACCACACCGCGATACTGCTGGATACGCTCCTTGTTTCCCTCTTTAATACGATATGCGACTGTGATAGTGTCGCCGGGACCGAATTCCTCCAGTTCCTTCTTAGGAGTTGCAAATGACTCCTCTACTACTTTAATTAAGTCCATTGTATTTACGATTTAATTATTCCCGCAATATTAAGATGCTCCTTTCGTCATCCCAGAGATTGCAAGGCGACCGCAAAATTAATACATTTATCTTACTTACACAAATTTCATCTCCCTTTTCATCCCGAAAAAATTTATTCTTCTCCCTTTTTCTTCATGTCTTGCTCTACGGAAACACCACTACCTGCACGTAGGAGGAATTAAAAATGGTCTTGATACTTAGATTTAAATGTAAATTTATGAATTTCTTTATTAAAAGGACTGAAAAGAACTTGTAGGATAAAAGTCGGAGGTCTAAATTTGCAGTTACAATTACAGAGTACAGAAGTATTAAAAAGGATAGTCCCCAAAAAACATGGTCCATTCCTATTTAAAATATCAATTCTGTTGTTTCCTCCGGCTGTCTGAAACCTGGAATTTCTATAGACCGAGCCGGAGGGACAGCTCTCTGTTTTTTCTCTCTGTTTTTTCAAATTTATTTGCAAAAAACGTGGTAAAAGTCTAATTTTGCCAATACATATAAAAAAGCGTACTCATAGCTTTATCTTGATTGTCTGAAACCTGGAAAATTTCAAACCGAGTCAAGAGAGCTGACAAGAGTAGGTTTCGTCGAAGGATGATATGCCAGGCTATGGTAAGGCGCGAGAGCGTCATGCTTTAGTCTTTAAGCATATTGATACGCGTGAGACCTTTCTTGTCCGTTCTGTTCGGCAAGGCAATTCCAGGGCCTCAGACAGCAGAACGGGCACTGAAGTGTGGCTCTCACGCTTTTTCGTTTTATAAACTATCCCTTTTTTGAGAGTCCGGGGTGAATCTATTTATGCACTATGGAGTGTCATGCTAAAAACTGTGTTTATCCTAAATCTAAATGCGGTTGCCGGGAGTTGACATTAAAAGAAATTTGTGGGCGTCCCGATGCAAAAGTTGCTACTATAAAAGAGATGGTGGACTATTACAAAAAACATTTAAAAAAGCCTACGGAAGAGTGGCTGAAATCGCTCACTCTTAATCAACCCGAAGACTTGTGGTTCACAAATTTCATCTGTGGCGAAGCGAATATCTCCAATTTCCCTGAAGATGGAAAGTTCTGTAAAAATTCACATCAGTATCGAATGCCTTCTTCTACAATAAAAAATGTAAGGGAGGTTTTAAAGAAAGTAGATTTGGATCGCTTATCTACTTTTAGAGACATTTTTGAGGCTGTCAGAAAGGCAACAGATAAAACTGATTCATTTAAAGGTGTGGATAATTTCGGAATACTCGCTTGTTATGACTTTTCCGTGCGATATGCTTTTCAGCGTGGTATTACTCCCGATGTGGTTTATCTACATGCCGGCACAAACATAGGGCTAAATGCTCTTAAATCCATGTTTCCGGGAATCAAAACAAAAAAAGACTATAAATTCGGAGAGACTATTGAGGCTTCTTTGCTCCCATACCCTATTTCAACGCTGGAAAATCTTCATATAGAGCACTTCCTGTGTATCTTCCACGATCATCTTATGAATCTTGCAAATCATAATTAATAAATATTTCGCTTATGAAAAAATTATTACTTTTATTATTTGGGTTACTTATATGGTTACCCTCTTTCTCTCAAACCTTTACTTCTGACAATTTAAATTATAAAATTACCGGTGACAATTCGGTTAGTTTGATAGAAGGTGTGTACGGGGATATAGAAAATCTGTATGTTCCTGACAGGGTTGATTTCAATGATAAATTATATTTTGTTACGAAGATCGAAAGTAATGCTTTCGAAAATTGCAGCAAAATTAAAACCGTATCCCTACCAAAGCATTTGGAATCAATAGGAGACTCTGCATTCAGCGGTTGCTCCGGTCTGACTTCGGTAACAATACCCAATTCAGTAACCTCAATCGGGAATAAAACTTTCTTTGGCTGTAGCGGGCTTACTTCGGTAACTATTCCTAAATCTCTTGTTTCAATAGGAAAATCTGTTTTCGATGGATGCTACAATGTTGAAAAATTAAATTATAACGCGGAAAATTGTGCCGGATGGAGTCGGTTTTCTAACCCATTCCCAACAACCATCAAAGAACTGACAATAGGTGAGGATGTTCAAACCATTCCTAGCTTTGCTTTCCTTGAATGTAACAATTTAAAAAAGGTCTATTTTTATGCTAAAAATTATAAGGGTGACCCTCTGTTCCCATCCACAATAAAAGAACTGACAATTGGGAATAATATTAAAAAAATCCCTGATTATGTTTTCGGTTATTGTGAGGAGCTGACTTCAGTAACAATTCCTAACTCCGTTACTTCTATAGGCAGTTACGCTTTCTACAAATGCTCCGGTCTAACTTCGGTGACAATTCCTAACTCCGTTACTTCTATAGGCAGTTCTGCTTTCTCAGGCTGTAGCAGTCTGACTTGGGTGACAATTCCTAACTCCGTTACTTCTATAGGCAGTTACGCTTTCTACGGATGTAGCAGTCTGACTTCGGTGACAATTCCTATCTTCGTTACATCAATAAAAGAGAATACTTTCTACGGATGTAGCAGTCTGTCTTCTGTGTCAATCGGTAACTCTGTAAAATCAATTCACCAAGACGCTTTCAGCGGTTGTTCCAGTCTTAAAAAACTATATTATAACGCGGAGAATTGTACCGGATGGAGTTCTTCTCCTTTCCCAACAACCATAAAAGAGCTTACAATAGGTGATGATGTTAAAACTATTCCAGACTTTGCGTTCTCATTCTGTAAGGGTTTAACTTCAGTAACAATTCCAAACTCCGTTACTTCTATAGGCAGTTCTGCTTTCTCCGAATGTAGTGGTCTGACTTCGTTGACAATTCCTAACTCCGTTACTGCTATAAGCAGTTCTGCTTTCTCCGGATGTAGCGGCCTGACTTCGGTGACAATTCCAAACTCCGTTACTTATATAAGCAGTTATGCTTTCTCCGGATGTAGCAGTCTGACTTCGGTGACAATTCCAAACTCAGTAACCTTAATAGAAGATAAAGCTTTCTACGGATGTAGCAGTCTGACTTCAGTAACAATTCCTAACTCAGTAACCTCTATAGGTATTTCTTCTTTCGAAGGTTGTAGCAGTCTGACTTCGGTGACAATTCCTAACTCCGTTACTTCTATAGGCAGTTACGCTTTCTACGGATGTAGCAGTCTGACTTCGGTGACAATTCCTATCTTCGTTACATCAATAAAAGAGAATACTTTCTACGGATGTAGCAGTCTGTCTTCTGTGTCAATCGGTAACTCTGTAAAATCAATTCACCAAGACGCTTTCAGCGGTTGTTCCAGTCTTAAAAAACTATATTATAACGCGGAGAATTGTACCGGATGGAGTTCTTCTCCTTTCCCAACAACCATCAAAGAACTTACAATTGGCGAGGATGTTAAAACCATCCCTACCTATGCTTTCTACAAATGCTCCGGTCTAACTTCGGTGACAATACCTAACTCCATCACTTCTATTGGTAATTCAGCTTTCTCCGGTTGTAGCAGTCTGACTTCAGTGACAATTTCTAACTCAGTAACCTCTATAAGTAGTTCTGCTTTCTCAGGCTGTAGCGGTTTGACTTCGGTGACAATTCCTAACTCAGTAACCTTAATAGAAGATAAAGCTTTCTACGGATGTAGCAGTCTGTCTTCGGTGACAATACCTAACTCCGTTACATCAATAGAAGAGGAATCTTTCTCCAGATGTAGCGGTCTGACTTCGGTGACAATTCCTAACTCCGTTACATCAATAAAAGAGAATACTTTCGCCGGATGTAGCGGTTTGACTTCGGTGACAATTCCTAACTCTGTTACCTCAATAGGTCGTTTCGCTTTCTACGGATGTAGCAGTCTGACTTCGGTGACAATTCCTAACTCCGTAACCTCTATAGATAGTTATGCGTTCTCTGAATGTAGCGGTTTGACTTCGGTGACAATTCCTAACTCTGTTACCTCAATAGGTAGTTCTGCTTTCAGCGGTTGCTCCGGAGTTGAAAAACTATATTATAACGCGGAGAATTGTGAAGGATGGCAATTTGATGGATGGCTTTCTTCCTCCCCTTTCCCAAATACTATTAAAGTTCTGATTATAGGGGATAAAGTAAAGATAATACCTTCTTACGCTTTCTCCGGATGTAGCGGTCTGACTTCGGTGACAATTCCTAACTCCGTTACCTTAATAGAAGATAAAGCTTTCTCCGGTTGTAGTAGTCTGACTTCACTGACAATTCCTAACTCCATCACTTCTATTGGTAATTCAGCTTTCTCCGGTTGTAGCAGTCTGACTTCAGTGACAATACCTAACTTCGTTACATCAATAAAAGAGAATACTTTCTCCGATTGTAGAAGTCTTACTTCGGTGACAATTCCTAACTCCATCACTTCTATTGGTAATTCAGCTTTCTCCGGTTGTAG
>CAZDWB010000022.1:0-2980 GCA_964509225.1 uncultured Sangeribacter sp. | reverse complement strand
AGAGAATACTTTCTCCGATTGTAGAAGTCTTACTTCGGTGACAATTCCTAACTCCGTTACCTTAATAGAAGATAAAGCTTTCTCAGGTTGTAGTAGTCTGACTTCACTGACAATTCCTAACTCTGTTACCTCGATAGGTAGTTATGCTTTCAGCGGTTGCTCCGGAGTTGAAAAACTATATTATAACGCTGAAAATTGTGAGGGTTGGAGTTCTTCTTCTCCTTTCCCTACAACCATCAAAGAACTTACAATTGGCGAGGATGTTAAAACCATTCCTACCCATGCATTCTACAAATGCACCGGTTTGACTTCGGTGACGATTCCCAACTCTGTAATCTCGATAGATAGTTCTGCTTTCTCAGGCTGTAGCGGTTTGACTTCGGTGACAATACCTAACTCTGTTACCTCAATAGGTCGTTTCGCTTTCTACGAATGTAGCAGTCTGATTTCAGTGTCATTACCCAACTCTCTTACTTCAATAGGTAATTATGCTTTCTCCGGTTGTAGAAGTCTTACTTCATTGTCATTACCCAACTCCCTTACATCAATAGGGAGTTATACCTTCAATAATTGCGCTCTTTCCAAAGTGGAATTCTCTTCCTCTCTTACGTCTATTGGTGATTATGCATTTAACAACTGTCATCTCTCTGAGGTGGTCTGTCCTCCTAATGTCGAAACAATCGGTGCAAATGCATTCTCAGGAAATGACCTGAAAAAAGTCATTATGGGCTCTAAGGTAACGGAGATTGGAGCTAATGCATTCAATGGTGCTAATAACCTTGAAAGTGTCAGCATCACTGCTCTTACCCCACCCTCTGCTCAAAACAGTTCTTTCAGCTATTATCGCTGTCCGCTGTATGTTATGCCTTCTGAGAATGATGTGGTAATGGATGCTTACTATAATTACCCCCGTTGTTGGTATCGATTTGACGGATATGACCTAACTCCCATCTCTGAACTGAATATTTCCGGAGATTCTTCAATTGAATTATATCCCGGGGAGATGAGGAAACTGGAAGTTTCTATTTATCCTTCCAACGCTTCTCTTCCTTATATCTTCTGGCACTCGACAAATCCTGAGGTGGCAACAGTTGATAATAACGGTGTCGTTACTCTGGTTGATCATCAAGACGGTATCGCTACATATTCCGATGAACCCCAAACATGTCAGATTATTGCCGAATCTCTTTATCCTGATATACCGGCTGCCGTATTCACTATCGGAGATGTTGTTACAGGGGTAGATAAAATAGACTCTGAGTTCGGTAATAATCCGGATAACGGGACTTTGAAAGATATCTTTAGTCTTCAAGGTATTTGCATTAAACGTAATGCGACACCCGAAGATATCAAATCTCTTAAACCCGGTTTATATATAATTGGTGGAAAGAAGATAATCATCAGATAATTTAAATCTATTCACTGATAAAGTCTTTATTCTCAATTTAAGATTATCCACTCTTAACTTTGATTCTCAACAGAGAGAGGCTGTCTGACCTGCACCGGTCTGACAGCCTCTGATTTCGTCTATATACCTCTTCTTATTCTTTCGGCTATTCTTTCAAAAGGGTTTGCGATATTTGTCGTTTCCTTCCTCCCTACTCTCTTCCAATATCGAGAGATATGAGGCATACCTGCTCGCTGCAATATAATGTTCCTCAACTGCCGGGATTACCGCACATCCGGGCTCGTTGATATGACTGCAGTTCCCATATCTGCAATCATGAGAATACTCAAATATCTCAGGGAAATAATGACCTACCTCTTCCGGCGCAAAATCTATTGTTCCAAAACCCCTTACACCGGGAATATCAATCAAATCCCCTCCATACGGCAAACTTACCATCTCCGAAAAGGTAGTGGTGTGAACCCCGGTGCGATGAATATCGGATATCTCTCCCGTGCGTAAATTAGCACCCGGCACAAGGGCATTGATCAATGACGATTTACCTACTCCACTGTTACCTGCCATCAGGGATACCTTGTCGCGCGTCATTTCCCGCAACTCCTCAAGACCGGCTCCCGTTAATGCCGAAACAAATATCGCTCCATATCCCAGGGAGGTATAAAGATATTTCAATCCCTCGGCAAGCTCCTTATCTTCTTCATCCCACATATCGCTTTTATTTAGGACCAAGGTAGCGGGTATGCCATATGCCTCACATGTGGCAAGAAATCTATCGATAAATACAGTTGTCACTTCTGGATCTCTCAAAGTGGCGACTAAAAATGCCATATCAATATTAGATGCCAATATATGACTCTCCTTCGAGAGATTGGATGCCCGACGTATTATATAATTGCGCCGCGGATTGATTCCGACGATATAATCAGCATCTCCTTCTCGGGGCGCAACTTCCACTTCATCACCTACTGCCACGGGATTGGTGGTACGGATTCCTTTAATCCGGAAATTACCCTTCACTCGACATTGTGTGGTCTCACCGTCAGGAAACCTTACGAGATATGAGCTTCCTGTGTTCTTTACAACGGTCCCGACACGTACGCCACACTCTCCGTTTATCCCTATATTTCGCTTGTTCTTATCTGCCATATTGCAAATTTACTATTTTTTAATTATTCTCAATTAAAAAGAATATACTAAAAACCGGTTATAGTTGTAACAATTTGTTATCAATATTTGTTATTCAATAAAGCAAAGTAAAAAGTTGAAAATTAATTAATAAATATTATTAAAATTATGGACATTAATTCAATTGGAACATGGGCAGGAGAAGTGTATAAAGCCCTTGAAACTTCAGACACACGTATTTTGACACTTAAACAGACAAAGAAAGCTACCAAACTTAAAAAAGATGAAATTATGGCAGCTCTCGGCTGGCTTGGAAGAGAGGGAAAAATCCTCCTTACAAAAAATGATGAGGATATCGTTATCACCCTCGTATAAGACTTATCACTTTTAAATGAGGGTGTGTCAAAATAGGCACATCCTCTTTTTTACGCCGCTGAGGTTTCAATA
>CAZDWB010000021.1:0-42467 GCA_964509225.1 uncultured Sangeribacter sp. | reverse complement strand
AGATTTTAGATACGAAATCAACCATCACCATTGTCTTACCCATATATGTTGAAACTGTTACAGGGTATTCATCAGGTTGAGTTTTAACACCGGAAACAGATGTGTATTCTCTTTTAACAGTTGTAACATCATCACTCAGACGATAATTACCGTCAAAGGTCCAGATTATGTTATACAATGAACTTACCTCCGCATCATTCTGAACATTACAATCAAGCATCACGGCTTTGGATGGAGTTGTGCCGGTAAAGGTATATACCAATTCTGGACTCTTTATGTAATTGCAGCGTGAAAGATCCATTGTCTGTCCAACATTCCTGATTACTGGGTATGCAGTGAAGTAGCCGGAGGGAATTACGAGTTTATACCTTTTCCCTTCATATAAGTAAGTTTGTAATTCTTTCTTGGCTAAATTGTAATAACCATTCTTATCCGACGCTAATGTCACATCAAGCTTTAAGCTTTGCAATAATTTATCGCCATCAGCCGTAACTTCGTAAATTGAACACTCCAAAGCATTCGGATGGGTAGCCAAATCATATTTAGCGTTACCTACATAATAATAATTATCCTTAAGACCGAAATAGAAATTCTGGATATATGGCAATGCCATATCCTTCTCATACTCGATATTATCAGAATGAAGTTCGGTCTTTAAGATTGGATTGGAAAATTCCATAGATGAAAACCCTGCTTCTTCTACAGACGGAGCCGTAAAAGATATTTTTGCGTCTTCTCCTTCATATTCTTTAAGAATATTACCATCGCTATCGAAGACAATCAGAGTATTCCCCGGCTTTGTGAAGTTATACGTCGTCGAAGGTTTGAATCTTACAGATGAGATATCCCACTTCAAACCTTTGTTATTTTCAACAAAGGTATAATTGGTATCAAAGTTTGTAGAACTGTCAGATCCATCCTCTGAAAGGAAACCGTAACGTGAACCGGTAATATTCTTAGAATTTAGGTTAGTCCCTTCAGGAAGATCATAAACGAATGTTACAGAAGTAGGAATTCCATTGGAATCCACATCAACTTTTGACGAAGCTAATGCTATTGTCGAAGAACTACCACCATTAACATTTACAGTATACTCAAAATTACCTACACTGGGATCTTCAGTGAGAGAAAGGGAATTCGCCGGAAGAATAATAGAATAAGAATGACCTTTTAAAAGCACCTCATTCCCAAAATTTGCCTTTAATATTTTTTCATTATCAGGAGCAATTTTCAGATCAGAAGTTTTTGCTATAATATTTGAACCCTCCCTCAATTCTATTATAGCATCATTCTTTATATTAAATGGCAAATTGAATAAGTATTCCACATCATTTAACAGATTCAATTCTTCATTATTTTCAATGTTTGTTTTTTCTACAAACAACTGCTGAGTTTCAGAAGCTTTACCCGTAAATGTTAAAATTATGGGATTTTCTTTATAATCTGCTTTAGTTGCCGTAACAAATACTGCTGAACCTGTTGGATAAAGATAAAACGCATTATCAATTTTAACTGTGTAAAGTTGATTTGAAATAACAGGTAATGAAGAGTCAAAAGATACTTTTACAGTTCTCCCATTTGTTTCAAAGCCATCAGACTTTCCTGTGAAATTTGCTGTATTTGTGACACCTAAAATTTCACCTGTTTCTATATCTCCTTTATATAGAGTAGCATTCGCTGAATTTACCCCCCCCTTATAGCCAATACCGAAAGTATTCCCCGGTTTTGCAGTTTCTGCAGTTATCAATGCCTTCTCAATATCAAATTCCAGTTCAAAATCGAAAGATGAAATTGTAGAACCTGATACAGGCGAGCATTGCTTGTACTCAACCGCATCGGCAAAGCACAAAAAAAATGCGGTCAGCAGACCGCATAAAAGTATGATTCGTTTCATGAAGTCTTAATATTTAAGTTTTAATATTATAGTAAGTTTTCTGTTGCTTTTATAACTTACCATTTTATGATATATGAAAACCTGTAAAAATTATAGCTTCCAACAGTGCAGGTTCTCTTTTCACTGTCCGAAACACTGCTTGCCCCATTCCGTAAACTCCCGCCGGAGCATACGTCATGACTGGGTTTATATCCGATGAATCACACCAGTCAACGGGGCTTCCTCGTCCTCTTTTCTTTCTTTGGTTCATTTTTTCAATTTTGGTTATTACCCTCTGTTTACTATCCATAGTCGCTCAATAGTAATTCTCATCGCTAATAACTATCATGGAAAGCTTGAAAAACAAATCTTATATGGATTTTGATTGTAAAAATAGGGGATAAAAGTCGTTCCTCCAACTTTTCGTCTACCCCCCCCATTTTTAACTTTATTTAACTATAATTAACTTTACCAAACCAAATCAATTACTTTTATTTTCTTTAAATTAATCTATATAACATACTGATTGATTGGTTATTTCATCGATTTAAAAGAAGGAAATAAAAAAATCATCGAGAAAAATTTTCTTAATAGGGTCTAATGTTTAATTTTGCAGGAAATATGGAATTATATATGTTATGAAATTTTCCAATAAGTTGTTCCCTTCTACGCAACCTCTCTCAATCGGTATAATAGTGCTATATAATCTATTATTAGTATTTATAGCTTACACTCTGTGTAGAGTTGAATTCCTTTTGGAGAATTTACGGTTTTTCTCCAATGCCGTTGAAGACGGGAGGGTGTTGGATCTTTTCTTCGCCGGAATAAGATTTGACACTCCGGGAATTTTTTACACCAACGCTCTTTATATCCTGATGATGCTCTTCCCGTTTCATTATAAGGAAAGGTCAGGTTATTATAAAGTCTGTAAATGGATTTTTATTATCATAAACTCCTTGGCGATTATAGCCAATCTTGCCGATTCGGTCTATTTCCCCTTCACCCTCCGGCGCACAACATGGGACGTGGCTTCAGAATTCAGTAACGAAGAGAATCTGTTTAAAATCTTTTTTACAGAGATAATTCGCCATTGGTATGTAACCCTACTTGCCATATTAATGATTTGGGGACTTATAAAATGTTATATTTCTCCTTCCCCAAACTCTTCCAAATCGTCATCCCCCTCTTTGATTAAATACTATATTATCACTTCCCTAACCCTTATTTTTTTCACCTTGATAACAATCGGTGGTATTCGGGGAGGATGGTTCAGAAACTGGTATCTTTATATCTTCGCCTTTATTATAGCCTATACGGGACTTCTGCTGAAGTCGCGCAAATCCGTATCCCTAATCCTCTATTCAATTGCCATAATCCTGACATGCATCGCACCGGCAGGAGGGATCGTTCACCGCGATATCCGACCGATTGCCCTATCCAACGCAGCAAGTTATACACGCCATCCTAATGAAATCGCACTTGTGCTCAACACCCCCTTTTCCATCATCAGAACCATTAACTCCAGAATCTTTGTTGATCCGGGTTACTTCCCGAATAAAACCGAACTGAATAAGATTTATTCTCCCGAACATTTCCCCGCAGCTGACACAATCTCGGGGAAGAACGTAGTAATCATCATAATCGAAAGTTTTGGGAGGGAATACATCGGCTCATTGAATCATGAGATGCTCGGGGACACATACCAAGGGTTTACCCCATTCACCGACTCGTTGGTAAACCGGAGTGCCGTATGGCGACAAAGTTTCTGCAACGGAAGGAAAAGCATCGACGGGATGCCCTCAATTCTTGCCGGAATACCGATGTTTGTACGTCCATTCATACTCACCCCTGCGGCATTCAATAAGATAGAAGGTCTCCCCGACATACTTCGTCGCCAAGGTTATCACTCAGCTTTTTTCCATGGCGCAAGAACGGGAAGCATGGGTTTTGACGGATTCTCTCGCTCTGTAGGGTTCTCTGAATATTTCGGGCGTGAAGATTTCGACAAGAACCAAGATTTCAACGGCGAAAGAGATTTCGACGGTTATTGGGCAATATGGGATGAACCCTTCATGCAATATTATGCTCTTGAAATGAGTAAAATGCCGCAACCCTTCATCACTGCTATCTTCACAGCTTCCAGTCATCACCCTTTCAATATTCCGGATAAATTCAAAGGAAAATTCCCGGAGGGTCAACTACCTATTCATAAATGTATCGGTTATACCGACTATGCTCTCCGAAGATTTTTTGAAACTGCCTCAAAACAGCCCTGGTACAGAAATACATTGTTTGTAATTACAAGCGACCATACCAATCAAAGCAACCATGAAGAATATAAAAGTGATATCGGTGGATTCCGCGCTCCGATTATCTTTTTTGATCCTTCGGGAGGAATCACACCGGGCATGAGAGAGGGTACTGCTCAACAAACCGACATTATGCCTACTGTGCTGGGTTATCTCCATTCACCGCAACCCTTTGTGGCTTTCGGCAATGACCTCTTTTCCACTCCCGACAACCAACGGTGGGCTGTTAATCAAATAAACGGCATCTATCAGTTTGTGAGCAACAATCTCGTGCTCCAGTTCGATGGAGATAAAAGTGTCGGTCTTTATCATCTCACAGATTATACAATGAAAAATAATCTCCTCAACACAAAGAAAAAAGAGGTTGCAGAAATGGAGAAACAACTCAAAGCGATAATCCAACAATACATGGACCGCATGATCTCCGATCGACTCACAATCCCCTCACACTGACACTCCTTAAAAAGAAGAAGGTGACCGGTCCCTGACCAATCACCTTCTTTCTTTTTATCATTAAATAATATTAATCCTCAAGTTTGTGGATTACAAGACCTGAGCGAAGTTTAGGCTCAAACCAAGTGGTCTTGGGAGGCATGATATTACCGGTATCGGCAATATTGATGAGCTGATCCATAGTAACGGGATAGAGGGCAAGGGCCATCTTCATCTCTCCGGAATCTACACGGCGTTTGAGCTCGCCGAGACCACGTATACCACCAACGAAGTCGATTCTCTTATCGCTGCGGAGATCTGTGATGCCCAGAATGTCGCGAAGAATCTTGTCGCTGGAAACAGTTACATCGAGAACACCGATAGGATCTTTATCGTCATAAGTTCCCTCCTTTGCAGTAAGAGAATACCATTTGCCACCGAGGTAAAGCGAGAAATTATGAAGAGCTGAAGGAGTGTAAATATCCTCACCCTTCTCCTCAACGATGAAGTTCTCTCTAATCTTATCGAGGAATTCCTCTTCTGTAAGACCGTTAAGGTCGCGCACTACACGGTTGTAATCAATGATTTTCAGGTGAGAAGCGGGGAAGGCAACAGCGAGGAAGTAATTATATTCCTCATCCCCTTTATGATTCGGATTATTTTTGGCCTTTTCTGCTCCTACCAATGCAGCGGCTGCAGAACGATGGTGACCATCAGCGATATAGAGATTCGGAATCTTTTCAAATTCCTCAGTGATAGTCTTGATCATTTCAGGCTCTTCAATCACCCACAGAGTATGACCAAACCCATCAGGAGCAACGAAATCATATTCCGGTTCATTCTTAATGACAGTACGGATAATATTTTCAAGAGCCTCATTGTCGGGGAAAGCGAAGAATACCGGCTCGATGTTGGCATTGTTAACACGAACATGTTTCATACGGTCTTCCTCTTTGTCACGACGGGTAAGCTCATGCTTCTTGATGCGACCTTCCATATAGTCGTCAACCCAAGCTGCAACTACGAAGCCATACTGAGTACGACCATCCATAGTCTGTGCATAGATATAATATTTCTCTTCGTCATCCTGAACGAGCCAACCCTCTTTTTGGAATTTCTTGAAATTCTCTACAGCTTTGTCATAAACCTGAGGATCATGCTCATCAAAACCGGGTTCGAAATCGATTTCCGGTTTAATGATGTGATAAAGAGACTTTTCATTTCCTTCAGCCTCCTTACGGGCTTCTTCTGAATTGAGCACATCATAAGGACGTGACACTACTTCTTCTACCAATCCTTTTGGGGGACGTACACCTTTGAAGGGCTTAACTTTTGCCATGGTAATAAATTTGTTATTTTATTAGGTTAGATTTCTTCTTTTTCCATATCCTGAGAGGAATATCGTTCCTGACATTCGTCGCAAATTCCATAAACACTTGCGGAGAAAAAAGAGGGACGAAAATTCACAGGCATCATTTCGCGTGATAATTTTTCAAAAACAGGAGCCTCAATCTCATCCACTTTCCCACAACGCATGCAAACAAGATGAAGATGCGAACTCATAGCCATTTCGTAGACAACGCTGCGGGTCCCGAGATTTAATTTATTGACAAGTCCGCACTCACAAAGTATATCAAGCACATGATAGACCGTAGCCCGGCTCACATGAAATCCATCCCCCTCCATCAGGGCATAAAGGTCATTCCCACTGAAATGCCCCTCAAAACTCATAGCCCTGCGCAGTACGGCGAAACGCTCGGGAGTCTTCCGCATATTACGGCTCTCGAGATAGCGGATAAACCGCTCCATTATTCGCTTGCCGACATCCTCGCCGGTCTGGGGTGTACTCACTTCCTGTTATTTTCGGCAAAATTAATCCCATCCGCTGACATTTCCAAATTTAGAATCCCTAAAATAATTCCAAAATTTCCCGCTGTAATTTCATGTATGGAATTATCCGGAATAAGGTCTATCTGAACTATCCTGATTGAATTTTTGTTTTATAATTGAAACTTAACCAAGGTTTCTCTCAAAAGAAACCATTAATTAATTTTAGACTATGAAAAAATATCGTTGTGAAGTATGTGATTGGATTTATGATCCCGCGGTCGGTGACCCAGACGGAGGTATAGCACCCGGCACAGCATTCGAAGATATACCCAATGATTGGGTTTGCCCCGTTTGCGGTGTAGGTAAGGAAGATTTTGTAGAAGAGCCGGAAACTCCGGAAGTTTAGAATCATAACATTCAGACCCCATTACCGTGGGGTCTTATAACATAAACGGGTCTGTCTCAGACCACATTTTCCACCGTTTGCTACAGACATGTAGCATGATTGCCGAAGATTGTAAGAAGCCATGGCTCACTTACAATCTTTTTTATTTTTCTCTTCACATCTGACCTGCCAGCTGAATTTTACCGACATCCATATAGTCATGACTTTCCCAATCCATGTACCGGCTCATCGCCGTTAAAATTTGTCGCTTAACAAAAAAATCCTTAAATTTGCAAAGTAAGAACCCATCAGATAAAGATGTGGTGTTGGCAGGCATCTCTCCCCTCTCCTTCTCGTCCCTGCTTGATAGGACTTTAAATCCTAAATTTATCTTTTACCATGCAAACTTCACAATCACCAGCGGGCATTAACAATCGCCCTAAGATATTCGGACACATAGGCGCCTTCCTGACCGTTTCCGCCTGGGGTTCCTCTTTCATAGCCACCAAAGTTCTGATGGAAGATGGAGGTTTTACCCCTGTTGAAGTCTTTGTCTACCGTTTTACCCTCGCTTATCTTATCCTTCTCCTTTTTACTTTTAAAAAACTACGGGCCAACAACCTGCGCGATGAATTCCAGTTCCTTGTATGCGGCATCTGCTCCGGCTCTCTATATTTCATAACTGAAAACTACGCATTACAATATACGACAGCCGGTAATGTCTCCCTTCTCTCAGCCCTGTCTCCGATTTTCACGACTCTTCTGATGGCTATTGTTTTCCGCGCCAAAATCTCAAACGGCGTGATTATAGGCTCGATAGTTGCTGCGTTAGGTGTAGGGTTTGTAGTGATGAGTCACGGTGAAGGGTTCTCATTCAATCCCCTCGGAGACTTCTTAGCCCTTTCCTCAGCGATGAGCTGGGCTATATATGCAATTATGGTGAAACAGCTAACGCCGCATTATTCTACATTTTTCGTGACTCGTAAGCTATTCTTCTACGGTGTAATAACGGCTCTCCCTCTGTTTATAATCCAAAAGCAGCCGCTACACCTTTATGAACTTTTCGATTTCTCGACACCTACTTATCTGCTCAACTTCCTCTTCCTTGCATTAATCTGTTCGCTTACAGCCTATATCTTCTGGAATGAATCTATGAAGATTTTAGGTCCCGTCACTGCAAACAACTACCTTTATATGCAGCCTTTGGCAACTATGATTATTGCCTACTTCCTGATAGATGAGAAGATTTATCTCCTTGGATATGTAGGATGCGCTCTTATTATCGGAGGATTGATAATTGCAGATAAGTTTGACTTTAAAAAGCTAAAAGGCAAATAACTGATTTCACAAACATATCCTATTTATCGTTTAAGATTAAATTTTACATCCTAATCGAAAATTTTTCTACGAGTAGACAAAAGGAGGGGTAACTGTTAGAAAATTTTAATCTTAAATAATATCTTTAAGGAATAATTTACTGTTTAATCAATAAACGTTAATTTTTCATCCGCAAAATTTGTGTAAATAATTTATTCTATATAATTTTGCAACGTGTTAAGGGTTAACCCCGAAAACACAACCGATAATATCAAGGAACATTTAATGCAAAAAAATATAAAGAATTGTTGAGTAATAGAAAGTTGGATAGTGGAAAATGTGTGTTTGAGGCGGCCGTCTATGTGAATTAGGCGTCCGCTTCCTTTTTATCCTACCTATTCCTTACGATTTCGGAATTCTCTGGGTGACATCCCGGTCTTTTTACGGAAATATTTGCCAAATACGGACTGAGAAGGGAAATGCAGGTCATCCGAAATCTGCTGTATGTGCAAATCTGAAGATTTCAGGAGAACCTGAGCTTCAAGGATAATGAATCTTTCAATCCATTCCACTGCTGTGTACCCCGTCTGATTCTTAACAGTCCGCGACAAATGCTTGGGGGTGACTTGTAATTGTTCGGCATAAAACTCAAGAAAACGGTGAGTCTTGTAGTGTTGACGCACAAGTTTAAGAAACCTCTCTGACATACGACCCGAACTTGACGGATGTTTGTCGCCGAGTTTTCTGTAACTCTTCAACCCGAAACGGAATAGAAAAGCCAATAAAGTGTGGAGCACTGTTTGATAACGATAAGGATTATCACTATCTCCAAAATCCGCACCCAACCGCGAATATAACGCCTCATACTCCCCGACCATTTCGGGCTCCACAGGCAAGACAGGATGGGTACTTAAAGTATTGAAAAAATAGGGGTCGTTGATATACAAAAAGATATTCTCTCTCATTTTTTGGGAAAGCACTAAAAAGGAGGCCTCGAAATCATCACTCAACTCCACAGGGCGCAATATCTGTCCCTGACCTACATTCACGATGCATGGACCCTCAATTTCCATAGGGAGTAAGTTGAGATCCATTCTTCCCCTCCCTTTCTTTACGAATATGGATGAAGATGTGGAAAATTTTATAGGCTCACTTGAAAGAGCCAGGATGGCCGGAGTGAAACATTCCATCACCCAAAAATCATTATCCAGAATACCCTCGACTGTTTCTCCTAAATCAATATTATAATGCAGTCCTTTATTATTTTGAGCCATAAACTTTTATATAATTGAATAATTACTAAAAAGAGGAATGAGAGAGTGTGCCGTTATACGGATATTATATTAATTGATACTCTATCGATTCCTTTATGACCATAAAATTAGGTATAATTTTCTTAAATTCAAAAAATATATCCCTTTTATGCCAATTTTTACACCCTTCCAATCTATTAGAAAATAATTTACTTAGGATTAAAATTTACCAAAATTTTTCCTTAAATTTGCAAGGTAATCCTATATCGAAACTCCTCTCTTTTTATTCGTAACCGGACTACTCACCCTTTAACTATTTAACATCTCCTCTCAAATTTAATATGAGTGACTATTTTCTTGACCGCGCTTCAGTGCGTCAATTCTCCGACAGGGAAGTGACGGACTCAATGCTGGATTCAATCCTTATGCGCGCAGCAAAAGCTCCAACAACAGGCAACATGCAACTTTATAGCGTTATTGTAACCCGCGACAAAGATATGCTGGCTCGACTCGCACCTGCACATTTTAATCAGCCTGCCTCTAAAGCACCGGTGCTTCTGACAATCTGCGCTGATTTTAACAGGTTCACACGCTGGTGTCAGCTTCGGAACGGAGACACAGGTTTTGACAACTTCCTCTCTTTCTCTTCTGCAATGACAGATGCCATAATCTATGCCCAACAGATAGTGACCATAGCTGAACAGGAAGGTCTCGGCACCTGTTATCTTGGCACTGTCACCTTCAATGCAGAAGCGATATCTGATATCCTGGAACTTCCGGAACTGGTGGTGCCGGTGGCGTGTATCGCACTTGGATGGGGGATAGAGAAGGGTGTACCGACCGAGCGACTTAACCCGGAAGCTTTTGTTCATAAAGAGAAATATCGTCGTGACTCCGATGAGGAGATATTACGTCAGTTCAAGGTTAAAGAGGAATATCCGGCTAATGCAGGATTCGCAGCAGAAAACAATAAAGAGAATCTGGCACAGGTTTTCTCCGAAGTGAGATATCCCCGTGCCATGAATGAGGAATTCTCTAAAAAATTTATTGATCATTTAAAATCCAAACATTTTCTATAATAATGGCTCAACAATATACATACGATCAGGCATACGAGGCTTCATTAAAATATTTCAAAGGAGATGAGCTCGCTGCCCGTGTGTGGGCAAGTAAATATGCTCTGAAAGACTCATACGGGAATCTGTACGAACTGACTCCGGATGATATGCATCATAGAATAGCATCCGAAATCGCGCGTATTGAAGCTAAATACCCCAATCCTCTGAGTGAAGAGGAGGTATTTGACGTTCTAAAAAATTTCAAATATATTGTTCCGCAAGGGAGTCCGATGGCGGGAATCGGAAATAATTTTCAGGTAGGTTCTCTCTCCAACTGCTTCGTAATCGGTCTTGACGGAAAACCTGACAGTTACGGGGGAATCATCAAGGTAGATGAAGAACAGGTGCAGCTTATGAAGCGCCGTGGTGGTGTAGGGCATGATCTGAGCCATATCCGCCCCAAGGGGAGTCCGGTTAAAAATTCCGCGCTTACCTCTACCGGTCTGGTACCTTTCATGGAGAGATACTCAAATTCCACACGTGAGGTGGCACAGGATGGTCGGAGAGGTGCTTTAATGCTCACCGTGAGCATTACCCACCCTGATTCCGAACGGTTCATTGATGCAAAACTCGAAGAGGGGAAAGTGACCGGAGCGAATGTATCGGTAAGAATTAGCGACGAATTCATGCAAGCTGCAGTAGACAAAACTCCTTTTGTGCATAAATTCCCCGTAGATAGTGATAAACCGGAATTCACAACTGAAAGTGATGCTTCGGCTCTTTGGAAAAAAATTGTGCATAATGCCTGGAAAAGTGCCGAGCCGGGAGTATTGTTCTGGGATACAATCACCAGGGAATCTCTGCCGGACTGCTATGCTGATCTCGGATTTCAGACTATCTCTACCAATCCTTGTGGTGAAATTCCTTTATGTCCGTATGACAGTTGTCGTCTTGTAGCTATCAACCTTTACGGATATGTCAAGAATCCCTTTACTAAAGAGGCATATTTTGATTTCGAACTTTTTAGAAAACATGTAGGGATTGCACAGCGAATTATGGATGATATCATCGATCTTGAAATGGAGAAGATCGAAACAATCATTGCTAAAATCGAGAAAGACCCCGAGACAGATGAAGTGAAACAGACTGAACTGAATCTGTGGCGGAAGATACGCGACAAGACATTGCTCGGACGACGCACAGGGTGTGGCACAACAGCAGAGGGAGATATGCTTGCCGCTCTCGGACTACGTTACGGCACTCCGGAAGCTACGGAGTTTTCAGTAAAAGTGCATAAAGCACTTGCGCTGGCTTATTACAATGCGTCTGTGGATATGGCTGCAGAACGTGGTGCTTTCCCGGTATTCGATGCTGAAAGAGAGAAAAACAATCCCTTCATCCTTCGTCTGAAAGCTGAAGATCCGGCACTATATGAAAAAATGATGAAACAAGGACGGCGTAATATCGCATGTCTTACCATTGCACCTACCGGCACAACCTCCTTGATGACTCAGACTTCTTCCGGAATTGAACCGGTTTTTCTCCCCCTCTACCGCCGGCGGCGTAAGGTAAACCCCAATGACACGAATGTTTCCGTTGACTTTGTTGATGAATCCGGAGATGCTTTTGAAGAGTTTATTGTCTACCATCCTAAATTCCTTAAATGGATGAAAGTGCAGGGGATAGAGAAAAAGAAAAATATGACCCAGGATGAATTGGATGAACTCGTAAAACAATCTCCTTACTACAAGGCCTCTTCTAACGAAATTGATTGGATGGAGAAGGTGCGTATGCAGGGAGCTGTGCAAAAATGGATAGACCATTCAATTTCCGTTACCATTAATCTCCCGAACGATGTATCAGAAGAGCTGGTCAACAACCTGTACGTGGAAGCCTGGAAAGCCGGATGCAAGGGATGTACGGTATATCGTGATGGTTCACGTAATAATGTGTTGGAAGCTATCAACACCAAGAAAAAGGGGGAACATCTCATTGCCACGCCTGAAGAGATTGTAAAACGTCCCGTTGAGCTTGAGGCTGATGTTGTCCGCTTCCAGAACAACAAAGAAAAATGGATAGCTTTCGTAGGACTCGCTGATGGTAAACCTTACGAAATCTTCACCGGTCTCGCAGATGATGAAGATGGTATCTTCTGCCCGAAGAGTGTGACCCGCGGTAAAATCATCAAGGCCCAGAATGAACAGGGTCGCAAGCGTTATGACTTCCAATTTATAAACAAACGGGGATATAAAACCACTATCGAGGGTCTGAGTGAAAAATTCAATCCAGAATTCTGGAACTATGCAAAACTCATTTCGGGTGTGCTTCGTTACGGGATGCCTATTGACCAGGTCATAAAACTTGTAGGAAGTCTTGAGCTGAATTCCGATAGCATCAACACATGGAAAAACGGTGTGGAACGCGCACTGAAAAAATATATCCCCAACGGAACGGATGCCTCGGGTGAGAAATGCTCTAATTGTGGTTCAGAATCCCTCGTATATCAGGAAGGGTGTCTGATCTGTAAAAATTGCGGAACGTCAAAATGCGGCTAACTATCTAATACTTAAATTCTTACATTATGAAAATACGATTTCACATAAATTATCACACCACTTGGGGAGAATCCGTGTATATATGTGGTTCCCTTCCCCGATTAGGTGGTTCAGATGCTGAAAAGGCATTGGAAATGGATCTTTCAGGGCCCGACACCTGGCAGATAGAAGTGGAACTCCCGGACAATACAGAGGAGTTTGAATATTTCTTTATAGTAAAGGCACCAGGCAAGGAATGGCGATTTGAATGGGGTGATCATCATAGGTTTATTCCGGGTAAAAAGATTAAATTTTACAATATTTTTGACTCTTGGCAGGATATGCCTGGAGATAAGCCCTTCTACTCCTCAGCCTTTACTGAGGGTATGTTAAGCAGACGTTTCCGCGATATGATGCTTCCGGCACTCCCGGGCACAGCCCAACTCAGAATAGCAGCTCCTCTGGTGGCGCCTGATGAAACAGTGGCGATATGCGGTAATGTCGACATACTGGGAAATTGGAATCCCGACAAGGCTATGCGTCTGTCTGATTTCACCTATCCCGTCTGGATTTGCAATATCCCCCTTAATGATGTTAAGCTCCCATTCGAGTACAAATTCCTGATTGTTGATAAAAACACCGGAAATGTGCGTCGCTGGGAAGAATGTCCTAACCGCATTTTTGGAATTCATCCAACTCATAAAGAGGAACAGATAGTAATTGACGGTATCCGTTTCGCTTATGGATACCACACCTGGAAAGGAGCCGGCACTGCTATTCCGGTTTTCTCTATCCGGACAGAAGAAGATTTCGGTGTCGGTGACTTCCTTGATCTCAAAAAGATGGTGGACTGGGCTAAATCCACCAACCAGAAAATTATTCAAATCCTCCCTATCAACGACACAACCAAGACCGGGTCCTGGCTTGACTCGTATCCTTACAGCGCAAACTCTACTTTCGCTTTACATCCGATGTATATCCGGTTGGAGAATGTTGGTGAACTCTCCGACAAGAAGAAGCGTGAGGAGTTTAATAAACTTCGGGTAGAGCTGAATTCCCTTCCGGAAGTGGACTACGAAAAGGTAAATAACGCCAAGCAGGATTATCTGCGCACAATTTATGCGGAACAAGGCACGAAGACACTCTCTCTCGATTCTTATCGCAGTTTTGTAGAAAAGAATGAATCTTGGCTCCAGGCTTACTCGGCATGGTGTGTTCTCAGAGACATCAATCATACTCCGGACAATGAAATGTGGGGTGAAATGGGAACTTACGACCGGACGAAGGTAGATAAATTCTGCCAGGAACATAAAGAGGAAATCGGATATTACTATTTTGTCCAATATCATCTGGATCGTCAACTCCGGGAAGTGCGTGATTATGCCCATCTTAATGGTGTTGTCTTAAAAGGTGACATTCCTATCGGTATCGGACGATTTAGTGTTGATGCATGGCAAAGTCGCAGGTTGTTCAATATGAACTCTCAGGCAGGCGCACCACCGGATGATTTCTCCGTTCAAGGTCAAAACTGGGGATTCCCGACCTATAATTGGGAAGAGATGTCTCGCGACGGCTTCAAATGGTGGAAGGAACGTTTCGGTAAGATGGCTGACTATTTCGATGCTTACAGAGTTGATCATATACTCGGCTTCTTCAGGATATGGCAAATTCCGCTGGATGCAGTGCACGGGCTACTCGGATATTTCAATCCGGCATTACCCTACTCAGCCGAGGAACTCCGCAATAATTATGACTTCTGGATTAATCCGGAAGTTCAGACCCGACCTCTGATTCTGGAATGGATGCTGACTGATTTCTTCGGACAGACCACTGAGGAGGCAAAGCGTCTGTATCTCGATTATGTAGGAGACGGAAGATATCGCCTTAAGGAGTTTGTCAACACACAGGCTAAAGTGGCTGATCATTTCGATTCTCTTGACCGGACTTCTGATAATATCCGGCTACGCCAGGGATTAATGGGGCTTATCGATGATGTGCTGTTCATTGAAGACCCTGAAAAGAGAGGTCATTATCATCCTCGTATCACGGGTCAGTTCACATATCAATATCGTATTCTCACCGATTATGAAAGATGGTGTTTTGACCGTCTGTATAATGATTTCTTCTATCATCGTCACAATGACTTCTGGTATGGGAAAGCGATGTGGAAACTTCCTCCCCTCATCGACTCAACAAAAATGCTTTGCTGCGCAGAGGATTTAGGTATGATACCAGACTGTGTGCCTGAGGTGATGCGTCGTCTTGAAATTCTCTCACTTGAGATTCAAAGGATGCCTAAAGATCCCAAAGTGGAATTCGGCGACACCTGGACTTATCCTTATTATTCTGTCTGCACCACATCTACTCACGACATGCCCGGGATTCGTGCCTGGTGGGAGAGCGATCCGGGAAGGTCACAACGTTTCTACAACAATGTGCTTCACGAAGGAGGAAATGCACCATTCTTTGCAGAGCCTTGGATATGTAAGAAAATTTTAGACCTTCATCTTCAAAGTCCAGCCATGTTATGCATCATTCCTCTGCAGGACTGGCTCTCGGAAGATGGCTTCTTGCGTCGTGAAAAACCGGCTGAAGAGCAAATTAATGAGCCCGCAAATCCCCAACATTACTGGAGATACCGTATGCATCTCACTGTTGACGAATTAATTCAAGCTCATGATTTCAACCATCGTCTACGTGAATCGATTGTGAATTCCGGACGTTAATATAAACTCAAACAGGACTGTGCGTACGCTAAATTAGCACAGTCCTGTTTTTTTTAATTAAATCCCTTACCAAAACCAAGAAGTGCTGCCACTCCCAACATAATCAATATATATAATAATACCGTAACGATAAGGTAAAGTACGAAATATCCGATACGATTTTTAAGCAAACCGATTGGAAAGGCTTTATACATAGCCAAGGAACAAATGAGAATGGAATAAGCTATCTCCAAACCGGAATACCAATTCTCTGAAAGCACGGAAAGTGGACTTAGGATAATCCCGAAAAGAAGGAACGAAGATGTCATATATATCATCGCAGCGAAATATTCCGCAATGTTGTATTTCCTCGCCCCAACGGATGAATATACAATCGGGATTGCCAACAAAGCCGGAATATAAATTGTTAGATTCCGGACTATCATACTATTCATTATGAACTCCGTAATTACTAACACTATCCTATAAGCATACGGCATCTCCTCACCTCCGGTATTTACAATCTCTCCTGGTGTTTCGGAAGAGATGAAACCCGAGACAAAAGCACTGATAAAGCACACTACTATCAGCATCGAAACCGGTGGAACACACCTTACTCTCCGACACTGTATATAGTCGCGTATAACATTCCATGGATGAATCAAAAGTTGCCAGGCAGTATACAGGAACCCTTGATTAATACGCGACAGACTGGATAACAGCCCTATGAAGAAGGTCTTGTTTTCAAGTCTTTTCTCGGTGGTTGATTGTCCGCAGTCAGGACAAAAGTTGGAAGTGCAGGAACATCCACAGTTCATGCACTTCACAATTTTATCTTTCCCTCCCTGAACTCCTGTCATCACAGTTTATTCAGCCTTATAATGCTTTGTACCTTTTTCCGGAGAGAATATACGAAGATTTCCCGGATAGGCGTTTGTCGGAACAATCTGATTATCCCAAGACCCTTGCGTGAATTTGAATTCAAAAGGTAACTGAACACTCATATGTAAGGAGTATGTCTTATCTCCAACTCTGTTCATTTTCACTCCTTCCGGATTCCAGGTGTTGGCTACCTCCTGATTGCCGGTAATGAACACATCTCCTTCAGCCCACGGGCACTCCAGCTCGATATGAACAGGATATTTCTCAGAATCATCAAAATATGTAGTATGACGATACATTGCATAAACCGGCAGTATATCCAAAAGACATTGAATATAACAGCTCCTGTGGGAATGTTCCGGATATTCCTTGAAGAATATATTTACATTTTCTGGCAATTCAGCAGACTCCAGCCGCTCCTTAACCATATTCCAAGCCGGTCGCCAATCTTTTCCAAATTCATCTTCAGACTCATTAGCCATTGTAAGGAAAAGGAATCTCGGTTTACTCTTGGAAAAATCGTAACTCAAGAAGTCATGAGCAAACTTATAATTATCCTCCATAAAGTTGGGGGAGATGGCAAGATAATCATCAAATAACTCTTCAGAAGAAAGAGCATTCAAGATAAAGGAAGCTCCCAATGAATGTCCGATTGCGAGGGTATGTCCCGAAGAACGGTAGTTGCTGTTGATATAGGGGATTACGTCCTCGCGTATAAACTTTTTGAAGTTTTCGTAGTTGCCGTAATAAGGTGATTCATACTTTACGTTGGTCGGCACCGGCAAGAAATCGTTCATCCGCATATACTCCTTGGTAGAAGGAGAAGGGATACCTACGACTATAAAAGGAATTGGATCTTCTGTTGGAATCTGATACTCAGACAATATGCTATACGGTAAAGCAAAGTGCGAAAGCCACTGCGAATCAAAAACATACACTACATCTACCTCAGACTGGTCAAAATCTTCATAATGCTGAGGGGTACAGATAAATATCTCTCTGTCGAATGGGAAATCGGGCGTATGAAACTTCTTGGTTTCCACTCGCATCGTTTCCTGAGCTGCCATGCTGCAAACTGTGAGAAGCAGCAACATGAGTGATTGAAAAAGTCTTTTCATAGTGCTAATACTTTTGTTTTAAGATAGAAGAGATTCCATACGGTTTATATCAAAGAGAGTAAAGATGGTATTCCCCAAAGGAGTATAAGAAGGGTCCGGGAGAGACATTAACTCCTTAACCAAGCTATTCATCTCTGTTGAGGTAAGCTTTCTCCCCCTTTCAATAGCTGAAGCCCTTGCAATATGATAACTCATTCTCGTGAGTAACACCGTTCGTGCTTCTTCCTTATCCTCTTTTCCATAATTCACTCCACCTTCCGCTACCGATTCCAGAATCCTTAATATGATCTCTGCCGGTTGCAAAGAATTCCCCATAAGGTGCGATAACGGGGGTACACCCTTTATCTCCCATACTCCCTCTGAACGAGGTTCTAAAATGAATCCCAGGGTCCGAAGTTCTTCACTCACCTCTTTTAAAGCTATTTGTAACGGTCCATCAAGGTTTATCGTCTCCGGGAAAAGAACATGCTGAGAAATTTTCGTGCCTGCTCCAATCTTACTCATTATCTCTTCATATATCACTTTGACATGGGCTCTGTGCTGGTCCACTATCATTACCCCATCCTCGGTAGATATCACTATATATTTCAACCCATATTGGAAACAGGGATATTCTCCGGGCACTTCCAGTTCCAAACGTGAAGTCCCCGTCT
This sequence comes from uncultured Sangeribacter sp., assembly GCA_964509225.1. Lineage (GTDB taxonomy): Bacteria > Bacteroidota > Bacteroidia > Bacteroidales > Muribaculaceae > Lepagella. The sequence continues at coordinate 24,118 of CAZDWB010000021.1, read as the reverse complement.
CTTCGGAATCTCCCGGTCCCTTTTCAACAAAATCCTTACGCGTCTGTCGCATGAAATCGGCATAGAGTGAATCCCAGTTACTGACATTCCCCACAGCATGCTTGCCACCGTTAGAAAAGTTACCGTTTCTTCCCGAACTTTCCGTTTTACCCGAATTACCTAAGTTAAAGGGATTATAACCTTCAGTATAATCGGGTTGTGGAAGGTCGACATTCTCTTCGGGATTAAAAGGTGCAACAGCCAATGGATCGGAATTAAAATCTATAGACGGTACAGCAGCATTCTTCCCCAGCGAAGCCCTCACTGCCGCAACCAGCAGAGGACGAATCTCCAGTTCATTCTCAAATTTTATTTCATGCTTGGTGGGATGAATATTAACATCTATAGTGGACGGGTCAACCTCAAACTTCAAGAAATAACATGGCTGAGTATCCATGGCAATAAGCGATTCATAGCACGAGAGGATAGCCTTGTGAAAATAGGGATGCCGCATATTCCTACCGTTCACTATGAGATATTGAAGCGGATTACGCCGCCTTGCGCCCTCCGGTCTGGAGATAAATCCGGATATTTTTACTATGGAAGTGTCAATTTCTACCGGGAGTAGATTCATGCTCAAATTATTCTTCCATAAATCACCTATCCTCTGTTTAAAGGATGCTGCCCGGAGATCCACTACCCGGCTCCCGGTGTCCAGACTCATGCGTATGCGATTATTGACTAATGCCAATCTTTCGAACTCACGCATTATATTGGAAAGCTCTACATTATCACTTTTCAGAAACTTCCTACGGGCCGGCACATTAAAGAACAGGCTCTTTACCGTAATTGAAGTACCTCGATCACACATCACCGGGGTTTGCGATTCCACCTTTGAACCATTGATAATCAACATAGAGCCCATGGAACCATTAGCGGTCGATGAGCGTACCTCTACACGTGAAATGGCGCAGATTGACGGAAGGGCCTCCCCCCGGAATCCCATGGTGTGGAGTGAAAACAGGTCATCTGCCTTGGATATTTTAGAAGTGGCATGCCGCTCAAAAGCCATACGTAAGTCTGTATCACTCATCCCACATCCATTGTCTACAACCTGAATTGATGTTCGACCTGCATCCTTTATATAGATATGTATCTCCGTAGCCCCGGCATCAACGGCATTTTCCACTAATTCCTTAATCACGGATGCCGGACGTTGTATCACCTCGCCGGCGGCTATCTGATTGGCTACAGAATCCGGCAGCAGTCTTATTACATCACTCATTCTCAGTTATCCTCTTCCGGTTTTAATTCATGGATATTCTTGAAATATTCTTCCAATGCCGGAGATAATTCTCCCAGGTCATCTTCCCATTTCCATCCCGTGTCAAGCCAGGCACGTACCGGGCGTAATTCTCCGTACCATTTTGCTCCGGGCAATAATTTCGATGACTGCTTTACAAGGAATATAGGTGTCACATCTCCGGTCACTTCGGGCCACATCTTCAATTTATCCATCTCTTTCCCATTCATATCTATCGACATATTGGAACTCTCGGCGTAGACGAGCCTGTTATATGTGGAATCATTCTCCATCGGCAAGTATATAGTCTGAACATTACCCTCTACCTCCAGATGCTTGAGGGTACTGTTTTCAAAGGTGGCCAACAACTGTTTTCCTGCCAACTGATTATAAAAATCCTCATCTATGGATTCCATCATCATTCCCTTCTTGGGTAATCGAGCCCAGTCAGCAGTGGAATCATTGAGATGAACCTCTATCACACCACCACTAATCTGTCTGTTGTCACTCCATACTATCGGACCCCGGAACAGGTAAAGCATAGAGTCAAGTTCCACAAATTGGATGGAATCCGCAATTCCCTGCAGGTCCTGTCGGAAGAATCTTGCTCGATTAAACGCTCTGGCTTCATGATATTCCTTGGGTGTGTAGAGGGTATCTACACGTAGTGAATCTCCCTCTGAGACAGTAATCAATGATGGAATGTTCGCATTGCGTACAAAAGTACGTATTGTGTCCGCACGTAAGAAAATCGTATCCGGAGTTGAAAATTCCTTTAATAATGGATAATCGGTTGCCATCGCCTCCCGGGTTGCATCATTATACTCGCCGAATCCTCCTATCAGCACTGAATGGCGTGCGGTGTCGGTAATAACCATCGGTCGGGGATTTTTATGCGGATTCCGGAATGAATATGCCCGTGAGATTCTTCTTATTTTATCATAGATTATGGAATCGCCCTCCAAAACCGTAACATTTCCGGTGCTGTCGCTATGCATGATTATTGAACGTGACTGCAGGTCTGCGAATCCGGTTGTGGTATTATATGTTCCCCTTGTGGTAAAGATTGTGTCGTGAGCCCCGAGAATCTTAGTAAATGTTTCGATTCTCGCAAGATGCGTTGCTGTGTTATAATATAAAGTATCCGAGAAGAGTTCGTAACCATCTTTCTTATTTACAAGTCTTACATCATCATAAAACTCAGCATCCTTGGTAGAGGGAGAATAGATTCCAATGCGGGAGGTGAGGGTATTGATATCATCCTCCAACAGACCTCCCCTATCATACCATCCCTGTTGCATCACTAAATCATAGTCCAGGGAGTCGGTGAGGAGTGTAACGCTTCGGTTCTTCATAGTCACCTTATTCTGCGTAGGTCCGTTTAATAAGCGTGCATGGCGGTTTTGTCCATCATAATATAACTTGTCGGCATAGATGAACAAGGTATCCCCCTGAGTCATTTTTACATGTCCGAAAGCATCCATTGAATTTAGCTGAGGATAATAATATGCCGAGTCGCAATACATATACATGTTAGCCTGGCGGAACATTACATTTCCACTCACTATCTGATGTTCGGCATCCAGACCTCCTCTGCTATAAAGAGAATCGGCGCGTTCCAGAAACACCTTGTCATGCTGGTAACGGTTCACACCCGGAATGGAGGGTCGTATCGGGACTGTAGGTTTCGGGCGCGTATAACTATTCTCCCTGCGCGGTTCTTTTCCCGCACCTTTTTTTGCAGGTGACTGTGCCCAAATAGTGCTGACACTGATAATTATCAGTGTCAACAACATTAACGGAACACTTTTCTGTCCCAGATAGCACCTATTTTTATTATTTAATCCAACCTTCATATTTGAAGTCACAACCGTCCCATCCTTCTTCAATCCGGATATATGTCTCCTTAATCTTTTTCTCTACCCAATCCTTGAGAATCTGTTGCTTCTTATATTCCTCAAACATCCCCTTGAGCATATTGTAATCATCTCCAAGATTTGCTCTGTGTCCGGGTATTCGGTTGGTGAGTTTCACGATTACCGCCACATCTCTGTTTTTACCTTCATCCTTCATTATGAAGGCTTCACTCATATCTCCCACCTGCATTTTTTCAACGTATCCGGCTATCTCTTTCGGAAGTTCCTGAAGTTCAAATCTGGAAGATCCGGTGTTTTTATTCACCATCACACCGCGGTTATTTTTAGAATCCTTATCTTGTGATATATAGCGTGCTGCCTCTTCAAAGGTAAATTTACCTTCCCTAATGTCGGAAGCTACGGAGTCAAGCCTATTCACTGCAGCCCGTAAATCATCCGAACTTACTTTGGGTCGCAAAAGTATATGACGTACATTCACCTGTTCTCCCCTCTTTTCAATAAGCTGAATGATATGATACCCATATTCAGTCTCCACGATTCTGGACACCTTTTTAGGATCATTCAAATTAAAGGCCACATTTGAAAACTCAGGCACAAAGTCGGCTCTGCCATGAAATCCGAGTTCTCCTCCCTGCATTGCCGAACCATCCTCACTATACATAATGGCAAGGGTAGCAAAATCTGTTTCACCCTTATTGATTCTGTCGGAAAAATCGCGAAGACGCGCCTTAACATCCTCAACCTCCTGACGGGGGATAGCGGGCACTGCTTGTATTACCTGCACCTCCACTTGCTCCGGAACGTACGGGATGCTGTCAGCCGGAAGCTGCTCAAAATAGTTGCGCACTTCACGCGGAGTTGCCTTGACATTCTTTGTAAGTGAATTCTGCACCTGCTCAACAATATAAGCATTACGCATCATCTCAACCATCTGCTCCCGCAGTTGAGAAAAAGGCTTGCGGAAATATTGCTCTACTTTCTCTTTACTTCCCAAATTTGTTATAAAAAAGTTCATTCGGCGGTCTACACCACTTTGTACCTGCCCCTCCGGCGCTTCCACCGTGTCGATCTTTGCCTGATGCAGATACAATTTTTCAACTGCCAGTTGCTCAGGAATCACACAATACGGATCACCCTCAATAGATGTACCCTCGGAACGCATCTGTGAATATTGTTCTTCCACCTCGGAACGAAATATAGGCTGATCGCCTATTATCCATACCACTTCATCTACCACATTCTTCGCAGGACGTGCCAATCCGATGGTCGCGGCCATCGTGGTAAGCCCCACAAGCACTATAAGATATTTTGTTTTTATCATTTCTTTATCTCTTTATTCTAATTTTCAATTATTACCACCGGAGTGTTATTGATTTATCATCCTGTGATTGACAGGATCGTAACTTATTCCCTTCAATTTCCCCTCTTTAACTGCTTGTCGCACCAAAGATGACAGCAATTTCGTTTCGTATGCAGCCAGACTTTCTGTTTCAAGTCTCTCCGCTATAGCAATTTTTGCATAATCTTCAGGCATCTCTTTCCCCTCCAACCTGTAATCGGAAATATGAAGAAGATAGGTGATACCATTATAGGTTGTCTCAAAATTTTTTGAATTTTGAAGAAAAATATCTCCGTCTTGAAATCTATAAGGTATCTGCTCGGCTATATTTTGCCAATCCACCCAACGATTTTCAAAGAAACTATATTGCAATGTTTCGTTGATACCATATTTTTCCAACTTATCGATATCTTCATTCCTGCCACTGAAAAGCCAGCTCCTCACCTCGTTTAGTTTACGGGCATCGGATGGAATTTTAATCATTATCCCTTTCACTATGGGTCGTTCAAGGAGTAGATTTTCACGGTTGGCGTTGTAATATTTCCTCACACTGTCCTCAGGAACATTGAAATGACCGTTCTCCCTGAGTTGGCGTCTATAGGAATCCGCTATCAACCGGCTTCGGTATTGTTTTGTAAGACGGTCTATTCGCTCCATATCGACAATATTCTCAGTAGCAAGAGAGGATATCAGCTGCTCTTCAACCCAGCTTTCCACTATATTTTGAAACATTTCGGCACTATCCTCGGGAGCAAGTCCACCCGGAATCAACATCACCACATCCTGTTTTCTTAATGTTGAATCACCAAGTGTCAGAAGCACATCTTCATCTATTTCCCTGATTGATTTCTGTGACGAACAACCGGTCAAAACTGATAAAAGAATGCAAACTAACGCTCCATACCCGAATTTAAGGTATATATCCATGAATAATGATTTCATTAACGGAGTGGTATGTAAGGTAGTTTTTATCATTACGATTCTTCGTTACGCTTCCTCTTTTATCTGCAAATTTAACCATTTTCTGCAACATTCACCACTCTTAAGCTTCATTTCATAAAAATGGGAAATGACCCACACAATCCCTGCTCCGATACTGCTCCTTTTTCTCATCCCTCATGATGGGGATAAATAAAACGAGCAAGTCCGTAAATATACCGACGGAAACCGGGACGATAGTCTAACAGACGGTCGAACCATTTGAGATGAGGATTGACAAATTTTACAACATACCCTACATAAAACATGGCAAAGAGAGTGCCGGGACCTACTACAGTCCATGGCCAGCTTCCAAAGAAACAGTATCCCGACAGGATAGCCAAGACTACAAGTGTCGTATCAACCATTATTTTCACCATTGGAAACGGTTTGCCTGATACCCGTGCGATTGCAACCTGGATTCCCTCTCCCGGCATTGTGATGGAACCGCATCTGATTTCTAAGGCTACGGCACACCCAAGGATGGTAGCTCCGCATAATTGAGCTATTATCTGAGCATAAAGCGCTTCGTAAGTAGAGAAAAGGGATGTAATCCACATATTTATGTCCAGAAATGCACCAAATACAAACCCTATCACGAGCTGAAACAATTGTATGACCTCGAATCGCTTTCTCAGTACTATTATCTGTGCGGCAACAAGAATAACATTCATGATATTGGTATATCCCCCGATGGTCAATCCGGGAACAATTCCGGCTTCACCTGCAAGGGAGAATGACATAGGTATTGACGAAATTACACCGCTGCCGAGATTTGACCGAACACACAATGCCACTCCGAATGTCATGAAGAACATTGAAATTATAAGGAGTATATGTTGCCAGACAAACCCAATGACCTTTTCTTTCAAACTTGTGCCTTTCATAATCTTAATTGCTATATCGCAGAACAAAGATACTTAAAATTCCCGGATTATAAGATACCGGAAGCCACTTAAATAGCAATAATTACTTAATAATCTGTCAGTGGGAAAGTTAAAAAAAAGAAACGCCGGCTAAAAATATATCGCCGGCGTTAAAATCTATTCCTGTATATTCTGAATGTCAACTATTTTACAGTCTTCAGCACTTTCTCATTCACCACAACCGGGTAAGTATCGCGCAGTCGCTTAATCCATTCCTTTTCTAACAACATCTGATAATCTCCGGTTACCTGTGGACGGACATCCGCCATCTCTTCAGGAGCATTGAGAACTTTATAATTAAGCAAGAAATACTGAGTGAATCCATTAGAAGGGACTACAACTTCTTTCCCGAAAACAATATTGTCAACCATTGGATTGGCACCTTCCGGCACTAATAACTTATCAACTTTCACATCACTCTTGAATTCCTTACGTAAGGTGGTGACCAAGTCTTCAGCAGCAGTAATCAATGCCATTTCTTTGACCTTAGCTGCTACTGAATCATTTTTTGCCTGAACTAACACACCTTTTACTCTTGGAGCGTTCCAGGTGTAGTCATTACGATGCTCTTCAAAGTATTTAGTCAAACCCTCAGTGTCCTTGGCTGCTTTATCCCATACATTGCGTACACTTGCTTCATAAAGCAGGCTGCCGTCTCTATATTCATTATAAAGATTTCTATAAGCCGGTTCGTTTGCCTCGAGCCAATCGGCTTCCGCTGATTCCAGTTCTGACTGCAGATAATTTGCAAATCTATCATCAAATATCATCGCTGCCATGTTGCCGTCTGGTTGCATTATGCGACGCATACGGGGCATGAAATCTGCTATACTTCTCTTCTCTTTCCCTATTGTGATAAGAGTATTTAAATTTAAAGCCTTGTTCTGATATTTCTCATAGAATGCCGAGTCAAGTCCATTTGATTTAATTTCAGCTCTAAGACTATTTACCAACAAATCGTTGACCTTTGCATGATGTTTCTTCGACAGACGTGCTATTTTAGCTTCTCTCATCTCTCGAAAACGGTCATCCTGAGGATTCTGTATCCGTGAAAGAAGAGTCGGTTTTAGAGATGCCTTATTATCAAACTTACGTGAGTCATGACGCTGAATGATATGCCATCCGAAATTGCTTCTTACAGGTTTCGAAATCTCTCCGTCCGCAAGTGCGAAACTTGCCTCTTCAAACTCAGGCACCATTCTTCCTGTTCCGAACCATTCAAGTTTTCCACCCTTGGGAGCTGAACCGGGATCCTGAGAATACTTACGTGCTAAAGCTGCAAATTGACCGGGTTGTGCAGACACGACATCATAGATACTGTCAATTCTTGCCTTGACCGCGGCAGCTTCCTCAGCTGAAGCATCCTTCGGGGAGAGCAGAAGTATATGAGATACAAGTACTTGTCCACGTGCCGGACGTCTTTGACCACCCTTTAATATATGCATCACAACCGGTGATTCTATCACTTCTGAAATCTCTCCCGGTTTAAGGCTGTATGCAGCTTTCTCAAAATAGTAAGGATAATTGCCCTGTGCGATATATCCCAGAGAACCACCCTTCTCCGCGGTGCGCAAGTCATCAGAGAACTCTTTTGCCAATTCAGCGAAATCGGCTCCCGCCAGCAATGCTTTGCGGATACTGTCAAGGCGCACACGTCGCGGACCATCAGTCTCTTCCTTCTGTGTTTTTATAAACATGATGTGTGAAACTTCCATATCCTCCTGGGCGCGGGCAAATGCTTCATCAAGATACTTATTGATAAGTACTGAATCTGCAAGATAAGGAGCTGCCAAATCTGAACGATATTGTTGCATCTCTCTCCGGAAGGATGTGAGAGTATCAATTCCGGCTGCTTTTGCATCGGCAACTTTTAGCTTGTAGTTCTTGAACATCTCCACGTATTCGGAAATGGGTTGAGCTTCAAGTTGCTGCTTACTATTTTTCTTATAGAGATATTCAAACTCCGATTTCGGAACATCAACACCGTTGATGGTCATAATGATAGGATCCTTGGCTGCCCATGCCAATGCACACGCTGACAATCCAACACCAAGGAGAATTTTATTCTTCATCTTTATTAGGATATTTTTCCTTTAAAACGCTGTTTTCTTTAAAAAATTATATTATTTCCTTAATTACCCATCTCGGAAATAAAGTTAATCCGGAGAAGGCGAATCTCATCATCGCTGAATTCATCTCCCAATTCTCGGTAAGCCTCATTTATATCATCCTCCTCCAAGGTGCGGAAATAGTCATTTATCTCCCTCATCCTTTCATCATCGTCCACTATATCCCTTACATAATAATCGATGTTGATATGTGTGCCGGATTCAACTATACTTTCCAAAGTATCAATAAGTTCCGACAGGTCAATTCCCCGTCCCTCCGCAAGAACGTCAAGTCCCAGCTTCCGGTCGATACCCTGTACGAGATATGTCTTCAGTTTACTCTTGTCTGCAACCTGACGCACCTTGAAATCTTCAGGACGCACAATCTCGTTTTCCTCAACATGACGGCGTATCAACTCTATGAATTCCTTTCCGAATTTACGTGTCTTCCCTATGCCGACACCGGGAATACTCATGAATTCATCCTCTGTTATCGGATAGATGGTAGCCATCGCTTCAAGTGATGGTTCCTGGAAAATTATATATGGTGGAAGATTGAGTTTGCGGGCCATACTCTTGCGCAAATCGCAGAGCATTGCAAACAGTTCGGGATCAGCGGCTCCACTTCCGGCACAATGAGGCATCGCACTCTCTGACTCAGTTTCTGAAAAGTCCTTGTCTTCTACTATATAAAACTTATCATTATTCTGCAGAAAGTTTTCACCCTTCTTTGTGACTCTCAGGATACCATAATTTTCAATCTCCCGGCGCAGATATCCATTTATAACACCCTGTTGTATCACAGCAGCCAGAAATTTCTCTTCCCTTTCTGATGAAGCCCCGAATAATTCCAGAGTATCATGATCCAATGCCCGCACTTCATCAGTACGTCGACCTATAAGAAGCGTGATGATATACTCCTGACGGTATCGTTGACCTACTGTCTGAATTATTTCCAACACATTGCGAAGCTCGTCAGATGCTTCCACCTTTTCGTGCGGATTGATACAGTTGTCACAACTTCCACAATTTTCCTCGTCAAATTCATCTCCGAAATAATTAAGGAGTATCCTGCGGCGACACACTGAGGACTCGGCATAGGATGCTGTTTCGAGGAGTAACTGACGACTGATCTCTTGTTCGTTTGTAGGCTTGGTCTGCATCAATTTATCGAGTTTCTGCAAATCCTTATAGGTATAGAAAGTGATGCATCTCCCTTCTCCTCCGTCACGTCCGGCTCTGCCGGTCTCCTGATAATAACCCTCCAGACTCTTGGGAATATCATAGTGGATTACATAGCGCACATCCGGTTTATCTATACCCATTCCGAATGCTATTGTAGCCACTATCACGTCTACCCTCTCCAGAAGAAATGCATCTTGATTTTGCGATCTGGTCTGAGGATCCATGCCGGCATGATACGGTAACGCCGAGATATTATTGATGGAGAGCACCTGAGCAAGTTCCTCAACTTTCTTACGTGACAGACAATAAATGATACCTGATTTACCGGGATTCTGCTTGATAAATTTTACAATCTCCCGATCTATATCCCGTGTCTTGGGTCTTACTTCATAAAAAAGATTCTTCCTGTTAAAGCTCGACCGGAATATCCTGGCATCCGTCATCCCGAGATTACGCTGAATATCATGTTGCACTTTAGGAGTGGCAGTAGCTGTCAGTGCAATTACCGGACGGTCTTGTATCTGCGAAATTATGGGTCGGATACGCCGGTACTCAGGTCGGAAATCATGTCCCCATTCAGAAATGCAATGTGCCTCATCCACAGCATAGAAGGATATTTTTACATTCTTAAGAAACAGGATATTGTCCTCCTTGTTCAGTGATTCCGGCGCAACATAAAGTAATTTTGTTCTCCCGCTGATAACATCTTTCTTTACCTTCTCTATAGAAGCCCTGTTGAGTGATGAGTTCAGAAAATGGGCCACCCCGTCATCTTCGCTATAATGACGCATAGCATCAACTTGATTTTTCATTAATGCTATGAGGGGAGATATGACAATCGCCGTGCCCTCGGATAAAAGAGCCGGCAATTGATAGCATAGGGACTTACCTCCACCTGTGGGCATCAATACAAATACGTCATGCCCCTCAAGAAGACTTTTTATTACTTCCTCCTGATTTCCTTTGAATGTATCAAACCCGAAATGATATTTTAAAGCTTCTTTGATGTCCGGTGTCTCTGCCATTATGAAAAATCTTTTCTCAAAAATATAAAAAATACTTGGAATCACAAAATGTGATCCCAAGTTTATTACATTTTTATTCCAACAAGAGGTTTTTCTAAGATTCCCTATCTTGTTTTGAAAGCTGTGAACGAACAAATTCAGCATCAACCACAAACTCCTTTTCTTTCCCGGAAGGAGCTTCAAACATGGCATCAACCATTATTGATTCCACAATCCCCCGCAATCCGCGGGCTCCGAGTTTATACTTTAATGCCCTATCTACAATTAACTCCAAGGCATCATCCGTAAAGGTCAATTTCAAACCATCTATCTGAAACAATCTTTCGTATTGACGCGTAATTGCATTCTTTGGTTCTTTCAATATTCTCAACAATGCTTCACGGTCAAGGGGCTCAAGACTGGTCAGAACCGGAAGACGACCGATAATCTCAGGAATCAATCCGAATGATTTCAAATCCTCCGGAATTATATATTGCATCAGATTATCTTTCTTCCTGTTCCTATCCTTGTCATCATGAGCGTATCCGACCACATGTTGATTAAGCCGGGAGGCTATTTTTCGTTCAATACCATCAAATGCTCCTCCACATATAAAGAGGATATTCTTAGTATCGACGGCTATCATTTTCTGTTCCGGATGTTTCCTTCCTCCATTTGGGGGTACAAGCACTGTCGACCCTTCAAGAAGTTTCAACAATCCCTGCTGAACTCCTTCTCCACTTACATCGCGCGTAATGGATGGATTATCGCTCTTTCGGGCAATCTTGTCTATCTCATCTATAAAGACAATCCCCTTCTCAGCCTTCTTCACATCATAGTCACACGCCTGAAGCAACCGGGTGAGCAACGATTCAATATCCTCTCCCACATAGCCGGCTTCAGTCAGTACTGTAGCGTCTACGATTGTGAAGGGAACATCAAGTAGTCTCGCTATACTCTTGGCGAGTAAAGTCTTTCCTGTGCCTGTTGGTCCGACCATGATAATATTGGATTTCTCGATGTCTACATCGTCATCTTTATCCAACTTTTCCTGATTGATACGTTTATAATGATTATAAACGGCAACGGAAAGATATTTTTTCGCCTCCTCCTGACCAATAACATATTGATCAAGGAATTTTTTTATCTCCTTAGGTTTGGGGATTTGGTTCTTCTTTTTCGAGGTATCTTTATCTGCATCTACCCTTTTTGCCAAGGAGATGTCACGGGCCTGATCTATATATCCGATACAATCAGTGCAAAGATAAAATCCATCGAGAATAGGAACAACCGGTGTTTGACTGCTGTCGAACGCACCACACATTCCACAACGTATGTCAGAATTTGTCCTCTTTGCCATACTTATTATAGTTTCTCGGACTTCTTGCGTTCGTTGACAAGTATTTTATCAATCATTCCATATTCCTTAGCTTCGGATGCAATCATCCAGTAGTCACGGTCTGAATCACGTTCTACTTTATCAAAAGGTTGTCCGGAATGGTCTGAAATAATTCTGTAAAGTTCCTCCTTTAATTTAAGGATTTCACGAGCTGTAATCTCTATATCACTTGCCTGACCCTGAATACCTCCCATTGGCTGGTGAATCATGACACGACTGTGAGGAAGTGCATAACGCTTTCCGTTCTCACCTGCTACAAGCAAAACAGCTGCCATCGACGCTGCCATACCGGTACAGATTGTAGACACGTCACTGTTTACATACTGCATTGTGTCATAAATACCGAGACCGGCATATACGGACCCTCCGGGGGAATTGATATAAAGATTAATATCCTTTTCAGGGTCAACGGAGTCAAGATAAAGGATTTGTGCCTGGATAATATTGGCACTTTGATCTGTAACCTGTGTACCGAGGAATATTATTCGGTCCATCATAAGACGTGAGAACACATCCATCTGTGTTACATTAAGTTGGCGTTCCTCAAGAATATAAGGATTAAGATAATCTGAAGTGGGAGTGAAAATACCGCTTGCATTCTTCTCGAGGGTACGTGCATAGGAGTCGAGGGTATTAGAGCTCATGCCGAGATGATTTACGGCATAATTTCTGAAATCGTTTTTCATATTTTTAACTTGTTTCTTAGATTTGTATGTTTGTCGGGAATCCCGGTTTGGAACAATTATGCTCCGAACCGGGATTCCTCATTATGTTCAATATTTATTATTTTGCTGAGGGCACCTGGAAGAGAGCATTGAACTCATCTACAGTAACATCCTTATTGTCCAAGGTCACATTATCGTGTATTGCCGCGAAAATCTTGGCATCTGTGGACTGGTTGGCAATCTGCTCAAAGCTCTTGCGGTCCTTGAGTATATCTGATGCATACTTGTCAAGCATATCATCCGGTACGGTTGTCATGCCATACTGGGCAAATTGCTGACGTGCGATCATACGTGCGGTGTTCATGAGATCCTCTTGTTCAACCTTTACATCAAACTGTGATGCGATAGCTTCACGCACGAGTTCCCATATAAGTTGAGGACGGATATTTACATATTCAGCTTCAATATTCTCACCATTCAAGGTTTCATTTGCCTGAATAAGGTAATCTTTTAAGATTTCATCCGGAAGTTCTACTTCACCTACCGCTTTCAGAATAGCATTCTTGGAGTCGAGAGAGAAGCGGTAGTTGCTGTCTGCCTTAAGCTGATTTGCCAGAATCTCCGCGAGGGCTTTACGATATTCCTCCTCATTGTGAACTTTATCTTTCCCGAAAACTCCGTCAAAGAATTCCTGATCATGCTCAGCCGGACGGAGAACAATAATCTCCTTGATGTCGAAACGGAAATCTCCAAGGTGATCGTTTACCTCATCCTTATCTATATGGAGCATGGAAGATAATTCCGTAGGGTTACTGTCGCAGGTTGCTGCAGGGTTGAACACAACAGCATCGTTAAGTTTTTTACCTTCGAAAAGCTTCTTCTGGTCTTCGTTCTTAAAGTACTCGGGACCCACGATTCCGTCTTCTACCACAATACCGCCATCCTTAACAGTTCCGTCAGGGTTAAGCTCTGTGATAACTCCTTTAACCAGGGCAAGAGGCTCTACCTCTTCACCCGGAACTTGCTTGCCGAAACGACGCACAAGTGCCTTATCCTGGTCGTCAATCATCTTGTCATCAACCTTGATTGTATAATAGGGAACGGTAAGGTCCTTATTTACATGTGTTTCAATTTCAGGAGCAAGACCTACTTTAAAAGTAAAGGTAAAATCCTTATTCTCAATCTTGAAATCCTCATCCTTTACAGGTACGGGATTACCGATCACATGAAGTTTGTTTTCGTTGATATAATTATAGACAGCATCGCCTACCTCCTTGTTTATCACGTCATATTTGACAGGCTCCCCATATTTCTTCTGAAGAATGGAAGCCGGCACATGACCGGGACGGAATCCCGGGATAGGATGCGTCTTGGAAAGCTCTTTAAGTTGTTTCTTCACCTTATCGGCGTAGTCCTTCTCTTCAAGAGTGACTTTTATCTCACCTCTGACATCGTCAAGTTTGGTGTATTCTACGTTCATTTTTTCGGTTATATTTTTATTACTATTTCTCTTAACGTGATTTGTGTGAAAGATGTTCACATCCGGCTACCATTTGAAACCGTGTTTTACAGGCTTGCAAATATCATGCCAAATCAGAACACTTCTCTCCAAGTCACAAAATTACTCATTTTTTTCCACTCTTACAAAATCCGGTCAAATTACATTTTTCCGTTAGGGGAGATTATTACAATCTTATCCCCGGAAATTCTATTTCATTAATAACTCAGGATTCTATACAAATTACAGGGTGAAAAAATATGAGAAAACCTTGGTTGTCATCTTATGGTCTTTTGCAGATGCTGTCTCACAAGCTGAATGCATACCCCATATTGCACAACCCATATCAACTCCGTTAATCTCCATCTGAGAGGTGAAAATATTTCCCAAGGTGCTTCCACCTGCTACATCTCCATGATTGACAAAATATTGACATGGCACCCCTACGGACTCACACAGCGATGAGAAAACTGCTGCCCCTCTTGCATCTGTCATGTATTTACAGTTGGCATTTATCTTGACTACCGGACCCCCACCAACTACTGGATGATTGGTCGGGTCATATTTTTCATTGTAGTTAGGATGCCAGGCATGTGCATCATCGGCTGAAATCATAAATGAGTTAGCCACCCCTCTCTGGAACACCTCCTCTGCATCTTCCCCGGGAGCGATTGAGGAGATAAGGCGGCGCAGAATATTAGCCAGAACGGGTGAACCGGCTCCCTGCTTAGTTGCACTACCTGTCTCCTCATTGTCAAAGATTGCCATTACACGGGTAGATGCAGTTTCTTTGTCGGCGCCGTCCAATAACGCTTCAAGGGCACAAAAGCACATCGACAAATCATCGAGTCGGGGAGACTGAATCAAATCCTTATTAATACCGGTAAGGGTAGCTTTCACCGTAGGATAAAGGAATAGTTCTGACGACAGAATGTCTGACGGAGATACACCCAGATGATTAGCCAGCATACATTTAATTACTCCCCCCTCATTTTTACATTTATCAAACTCCTCTTTAGGCATCGAGCCTATAACCGGTTTCATATCTTTCTGCACTGACAATGGATTCCCCTCATTTACAGCACGATTAAAATGAATAGCCAGATGAGGAACAGTGGCTACCGGCTCCTGAAGGTCGATGATATGCACCTTTGGATGCATGGGGTCAGCACCCCGTGTCATTACTCTGCCGGAGATGGAAAGGGGACGGTCAAACCAGGTATACATTATACCTCCGCCATATTTTTCAACATTCAGGCTGATAATCCCCCCGTCACCGTAAATTTCCGGAGAGGGTTTGATTTTAAACGACGGGCTGTCGCTATGCGCAGCTATGATTTTAAAACCGGTTTCTGCCGGGTTTCCTGTGCCGGCGATGAATGCGAATATCGCACTGTCATTCATCACTACATAACACTTTTCCCCTTTTTGGATTTGCCAACTCTCTGCCGGATTTAATTCCTTAAATCCTTTCTCTTCAAGTGCACGACGTATTACACTTACCGCGCGAAAATTGCAGGTCGATTCATCAAGACCCTGCATCATTCTATTTATCATGATTTTTCTATTCATCCGGAAGGGTACGAATACTATTTAAAGCACCCAACACATTACACAATATTTGTGACCAATACTCTTCAAAACTATCCCGGCAACCCATATATGCCTGAGTGAGTCCCTCTCCATCACTTTCCCTGACCGCACTCACAAAATCATATAACGGTTGAAAAATATCTGCAAGACATTCCGAAACCGAAACAGCTATCGGTGTGTCACTATACTTCATGTCCTCTACAAAGGTTTCAAGAAACATATCCTCCGCACCCATCACTCCCTCGATTTTTCTACGGACACTTTCATAATAATCCTCCTCCATGTAGGATTGACCGTAATAATTTTCATCACCCTCGATTGGATTAAATTCCCGGAAATTCATATATATCCTGGGTAGAAGCGATAATATCTTGTCGACAAATTCACTACGGAGAAATTCCGAAGCATTTTCCAACGTGGTGCAATATTCCGCACTCACGGCTGTAATCTCCAAAAGTCTGGTCCTTATCTCCTGTTCGTTCATATTCATTATATATATAATCCCCGTTCCTCTATGTAATCCCAAATATCTTCAGGTAATTTACCCTCAAGTTCTGCCGGGAAACCTTTAATCCCTTTCCCTCTCCTCTCTTTTATCATTTCCCTGATATAAGTAGATGAGATATCCATCTCTTTTACTTCCTTAAGTAACCGGCAACCTTGCGGTATCTTATTTTCTCCCGGATTACTCCCCGGACGAGGATATACTATTAAACCAAATTCTTTTAAAATACTTTCCGGCTCTTTCCAAAGATGCAGACTGTCAAGATTATCTTCTCCTATTATCAATAAAAACCTGAAATCCGGATAATTTTCATGTAAGGACCTTAAGGTATCTATGGTGTAGGAAGGTCTTTCCAATCCGAATTCAAAATCTGACACTTTTATCTTGTCAATCCCTGCCGTCAGTAGGCGACACATCTCAATTCTGTCATCATCGGAAGAGATATCCTTATTGACTTTCAAAGGGTTTAGAGGACTCACCATCATCCATACCTCATCAACGAAACCCTTCCTGACAATATAACCTGCCACTCCCAGATGACCCAGATGTGGAGGGTCGAAGGTTCCTCCATAAATTCCTATTACTCGATGCTTCTGACTATCCTTACTCATTTATTATCAATAAAAGCCTGGATAAGGGTCGTCACTTCCTGTGCTGCTGTTTCCAAATCCTCGTTCACTACCTGCTGATCATATTGTGACGAGAAACTCAGTTCAAAATCAGCCTTTTCAAGACGTCGCCGGATAGTCTCCTCCTTATCAGTGCCGCGTCCCCTGAGACGTCTCTCCAACTCCTCTTTCGTCGGGGGGAGAATGAATATAGAAAGAGCCCGGGAACCGTATCTCCGCTTCACATTTAATCCACCCTTGACATCTATATCCATTATGAGATTTTTTCCAGTAGAGGTAATCCGCTCCACTTCACTTTCGAGCGTGCCGTAACAAGTGCCTGCATATACCTCCTCCCATTCTACAAACTCACCCGCCTCAACACGTCGTTGGAATTCCTCGCCGGAGATGAAATAATAATCCTTTCCATCCACTTCTACTCCGCGCGGAGGACGACTGGTGGCAGAGATTGAGAAACCGAGATTTAACCCCGGGTCCTCTATAATCCTGTTGATTATACTGGACTTCCCTGTGCCGGAGGGAGCTGAAAGAACGATGATCTTACCTTTACTGACTTCCATCTTTTCCCTTACAATACGTTTAAAACCTGCTCCTTTATCTGTTCAAGTTCATCCTTCATGTCCACCACAATTTTCTGCATTTCGGCATTATTGCTCTTCGAACCGAGAGTATTTATCTCCCTCCCCATCTCCTGAGCTATAAAGCCGAGTTTCTTACCCGTGCCGGCACATGACTGTATATCTCCATTCTCCGTTCCCATTGTTGCCATGAAATAATCCAGATGAGAACTGAGACGAAGTTTCTCCTCGCTGACATCCAATTTTTCTATATAAAAAATCAGTTCCTGTTCCAGTCTGCCTTCATCATACCGTATTGAATCAATCTGTTCCAGTTGCTCCTGAAGTCTTGACCGGATTTTCGTCACCCTGCTTTTTTCATGAGGCTCAACCAAGTTCAGCAGATTCCGTATATTGGCTATCTTCTCACAGAAGAATCTATACAGTCTTTTCCCTTCCGTTCCCCTGAATTCGTTCAGAGCGGCAACGGCCTGCTCACACGCTGAAATGTAGGCCTCTCTGTCCTCTTTACTTAAAGATACTGTCTCACTTTTGAAAGCCTCCGGCATGCGTAATAATATCCCATACCAATCTGTGGGCTCCGGAAGCCCGAGTCGCCCCTTGAGTTCCTCAAGCTGAGATTTATAGCG
Organism: uncultured Sangeribacter sp.; assembly: GCA_964509225.1. Classification (GTDB taxonomy): domain Bacteria; phylum Bacteroidota; class Bacteroidia; order Bacteroidales; family Muribaculaceae; genus Lepagella. Next base: position 5,923 of record CAZDWB010000021.1, on the reverse strand, counting down.
CTCAAGAACATCATAGTTTATAGTGGCCGGAATCTCTCCTCCGGTATTTTCTACAGTTACGCTCATTTCCACTTTCCCCCGTTCGAGATGGGAGGCAATGTTATTGCGTGTCTCCACCTCCAGCTCTTTCATGAAAGATGGAGCTCGCATGGAGAAATCGAGCTGCTTGCTGTTTAAAGATTTTATCTCTACGATAAAATTTCTGATTCCCGACGTAGCCTGACCACGTCCGAATCCTGTCATTGAAAAAATCATATTCTTTATGAAAATGTTGGTGAACGATGAGAGATAGTCGTTCTTTATTGTTCATTGCAAAGATAATATTTTTTAATCACTCATAACCTTACATTCCCTCTTTAAAGTGAAAAAATTGAAAATTTTTAGGTTTGATGATATTTTTTGGTTACTTTTGTGTTGTTACTAATAGAACCCAAAATAGTTATTTTATATGGACAACGACTTATTAAAGACCTGTGAGCAAAAAGCACGTCAGTGGCTTTCCCCACAATATGATGAAGAGACACGCAAGGAAGTTCAAGCCATGCTTGACGCTGAAGATAAAACTCCTCTTATCGAAGCTTTCTATAAAGATCTTGAATTCGGCACCGGTGGTTTGCGAGGAATTATGGGAGCCGGCTCCAACCGCATGAATATCTATACTGTCGGAGCTGCCACCCAAGGACTTGCCAATTATCTGAAAGAGTGTTTTAAATCTCTTCCTCAAATCAGCGTGGTTGTAGGTCATGATGTACGCAACAATTCACGTAAGTTTGCTGAATTGGTAGCTGATATTTTCTCGGCAAACGGAATTAAAGTATATCTTTTTGACAGTTGTCAACCGACACCGGAAGTTTCTTTCGCCATCCGTCATCTCGGGTGTCAGAGCGGTGTAAACATCACAGCCAGCCACAACCCGAAAGAATACAACGGCTATAAGGCTTACTGGAGTGACGGTGCTCAGATGATTGCTCCTCACGATGTGGAGACTATTAATTACGTAAACGCCATTACCTCCGTTGACCAGATTAAATTCACTCCTAACAAGGATTTGATTCAGATTATCGGTCGCGATATTGACGATGAATATCTGAAAGCTATTCATGAATTGTCGTTGTCGCCGGATATTGACAGGAAGTTCCATGATATGAAGATTGTTTATACCCCGATTCACGGAACAGGTCTTCGTCTTAATTTCGAATCAATCAAAATGTGGGGATTCGATAATATCATCCACGTTCCGGAACAGGATGTTCAGAGCGGTGATTTCCCCACAGTACCCTCCCCTAACCCGGAAAATCCGGAAGCTATGGCTATGGGTATTGCCAAAGCGCGCGAGACAGGAGCGGATATTGTCTTAGCTTCTGACCCGGATGCCGACCGAATTGGTGTTGTAGTACGTGACAAGAAAGGTGAATACCAACTCCTTAACGGTAACCAAATATGCATGATTTTCTTGTATTACCTCATTACAAGAAATGCGGAATTAGGAAAACTTACCGGTAATGAATATGTGGTAAAAACCATTGTGACTACTGAAACCATCAAACGTATTGCAGATGCCAACAATGTAGAATGTTTCGATTGTTACACCGGTTTTAAATGGATTGCCGATGTGATGCGCAATATGGAGGGTGTGAAACGTTACCTCGGTGGAGGTGAAGAGAGTTTCGGTTTCCTTCCCGAAACATTCTGTCGCGACAAGGATTCAGTTTCCTCAATCTCCCTGATGTGTGAGATAGCAGCCTGGGCTGCCAATCAGGGTCTCAATCTTTACGAACTTGTGATAGATATTTATGAGAAATATGGTTTGTCACGTGAAAGAGGAGTAAGTGTCGTGCGTCCCGGAAAATCAGGGGCTGATGAAATTGTAGCCATGATGAAGAACTTCCGTGAGAATCCTCCCAAGACCCTCGGTGGCTCTGAGGTTGTCCTTATTAAGGATTATGCCGACCTGAATTGCACTAATTTGAAAAATGGTGAAATCACTAAGATGAATTTCCCGACAACAAGCAATGTGCTGCAATTCTTTACAGCGGCAGGTGATAAGATTTCAATTCGTCCTTCGGGCACCGAACCCAAGATTAAATTCTATATTGAAGTTCGCGAAGATATGCCATCCAAAGATCAATACGAAGAAATTGTTAAACATGCCGATGAACATATCGACACTATCCTTAAAGAATTAGGGGTAGAATAAAAGAATCATCCAAATTATAAAAATAACCGGGGGTAGAAGTTCTACTCCCGGTTATTTTACACCCAATATTTATTTTTCAGTACCACGCAGTATTAGCTTACAAATTCAAGGGTTGCCAATCGGCAAAGCATAACCTTAGAGAGCAAGGCGCAACCCAAGGAAGGTGCCGCGGATGCCCGGTGAGTAGCCGTTACGATTTGCCACGCGACAGGAGGTAGCAAAGTCGTTCCAGCAACCACCACGAACCACCCGCTTGGAGCTGTCACCATTCCAATAATCAGAGCACCATTCCCAAACATTACCGCTCATATCATAAATGCCCCGTTCGTTGGGTTGTTTCTGAGCAACTGGATGAGTCTTGGAGGTACTGTTGCCATAGTACCATGCAACATCGTTGATATTATTGCTTCCGCTGTAGGTATATCCTTTGGATAGCTCGCCACCACGGGCGGCATACTCCCATTCCGCTTCAGTGGGCAGTCGGAAACTCTTACCGGTCAAATCATTCAATTTTGATATAAATGTCTGGCAATCAGTCCAGCTTACACACTCTACGGGCAAATTGTCACTCACGGTATAATTTGATGGATTGTTACCCATAACCGCTTTCCATAGACCTTGCGTTACCTCGGTTTTGCCTATACTGAATGTATAAACAGTCTCGGAATGAACCGGCTTCTCCGCATAGTCCCCAACCTCAGAGCCCATCAAATAAGTACCTCCGTTAACCTTAATCATTTTAAATGTTACACCGTTAACAGTAAAGGTTTCATCATTGCCGTACGAGGGGGGATTAGGTGTATACGGGTTATTGCCGCTGGCATCGTATAGCGTCTTGATGAAGTTCTTAGCGTTGGTCTGGGAGGTGCTGAATACATCATCAAGTGAGCTGGAGCAGTCAAGCACGAGCATGATGGCAGCTGAGCTGCGCTCTACTTTCGGAACAAAATCACCCTCCTTGCCGAACTCAGAGTTTGGCTGATACTTCCCGGTCGACACCACATAAATATGCTCCATGGTGGAATTGGCAGAGAAAATTAAGCCATTGTCGGTTACTATGCCGCTGAAGGTATAGTTGATATACCCGTCTGCATCACGGCTTCCCGATACAGAACTTACCGGGGTAGAGAAGCTCATGCCGCTATATGTTATTTCCTCAAGGGCATTCGTACGTGCAATTAGCTTACCCTCTATCCACACTTTGGACGTGGAAGCATTGGCCTTGGTGTTGTCAAAGGTGAACCTTATACGGCTACCGTTGGCTTCTACTGGTATTTTCACGTTGAAGCTCTGAACGTTGGTACTCTTGTTAAGCTGGGAGGCTATCTCCTTGAATTTGGCATTTACCTCGCTCATATTGCTTACCTCGTATGCGTATTCGGGAGAAGAAGCCAACTTCTGAATATTATCTTTAAACTTGGCATTGTCAACCACATCGCTTCCCTTAATACCTATGCTGTAAGCAGCTATTTTTTTACCTCCAACAGTCTGACCTGTTATGCGCTTGTTAAGGTCGTTACGGTAATCAAGATCACCGTCTTCGCTGTCAAGATAAGAGTCGTTATGATTGTGTGAGCCACGGTCCAGACCGTCTGTAAACGTTATTAACGCTACCTGTGAGAGGTCGGAGGGATACTGCGTACTCTGCATAGTATTGAGGGCTTGCTCCACAGCGTAATACAGCTTAGTCATTCCGCTTGTTGACAAGTCGTCAATAAAGCCATAGAAGCCGTTGATGCTGCTCTCGTCAAGACGCATTACGGGATATTGGTACAGATTGGTATTGAAGCCGTAAATGCCTAAGTAAACACCGCTCTCCATGCCATTGTCTGTCAACGTGGCGGCTACCGAGGCTGTATAACCGCTATCCTTGCCGTTGACTGTAGCCATGATGCGGTAATAATTTGAGCCTTTGAACGGAGCAGTGTCCGTATAGCGTGTCTCCTTGATTCCGTTAGCTATCTGCGAGAAATTCACATTGTCGGGAGAACGAAACACACTGTAAGTTGCTCCCTCCACGGGGCTCCATGTGATGGTAATGGAATTTTCGTCAACCTTTGCCGTTAAGTCTGCCGGGGCACCTATCAGATCATCCACCTGGATATAGTCTATGTTTTCGGCATTATATTCGGCAACTACGGTGCCTTTGCTGATTATCTTGATAACCTTTTCCTGACGGGCAAAGGCAATTATCGAAATACCTAATACGGTTATTATAAAGAGTGTCTTATTTAGTAAATTCTTCTTCATGCTTTTGATTATTTTACGAATTTGATGGTATGGTTGTCAGTGGAGGTTACTGCCACGGCTACGTAAACACCGTTACCAAGATGGCTTAATGATATCGGCTCGCCGTTGCGGAGATTGCCACTATACATTAGCATCCCGCTGAGGTTGAAGACACCAACAGTGTATGGCTCCGTACTATCACCAGCGAGGATGAGCTCCTGAGTAGTGGCATTATAATATAGCTGAATGGCGGTATCTTCCACCTCTTCTACCGCTGCTGAAGGTTTGCCCTCGGCAATTCTGAAACGATTGTAAGCTGAATACAACAGCTGAATACGGGCTGAAGAATGTTCAGAACTGCTCAATTCCATGGCATCATCGCCGAAACTGATACGGTTGTAGCGCTCTAAATCAATGGCGTAGTTTTCTCCTGCTGCTCCGCTGAAGATAAAGCAGGGCTTTACTTCATCAGCCGAGACCAACAAAGCGCCACTAAGCAAAACTAAGGCTACTGCCCCTTTATTGATGAACATAAGATAAAAAACACTGCCGCAGGGTCATCAGCTCCGGCCTAATAAATAAAAAATGCGTGACGACCTTACCCGGTGCCCGTCCCGCTTTCTGAGGCCTTCGCATTGCCCTTCGCAGTGGAACAGACAACGTGCAGAAGCCTCACGCAGATATATGTATATACAATTATTTAGAACGCTCCCGCGCTCCAAAATCTAATGTATACATATCTACATGGCATCTACAGCTGCCCAATCCTTGACTGCGAATGAAAGTTGCGAAGTTTCAGAAAGCCAAGAGTGAGCGTTAAGTAAACGCACCATCAAAAATTCAATACAGTCCCACCCTCTCCGTTAACCGGGCTTTCGGGTAGTCTGCGACAGCAAAGTTAAAAATAATTTTATAATATCGCAATACTCAATACAACAAAAGATCCCGGTTAACTTACCCCCAACGTTTCATCACTGTGGGTGTTAGATTTATCAAACACAATAAAGTACCGAAACTTTATCTCCGGTACTAATTTGGGTATAATATCTGCAAATAAAAAAATAATAAACCAATCTATCGCAATTCTTTGATTTTGACACTTATTTGTTAAGAATAGGTTTGTCGGGTAATCCTTATAATTCAAAAATTTGTTGTAACTTTGTAGAATATATAAAGTAAAAAGAAGATACAATTATGGCAAGACCTATCAAAGAAACCCCGGTGCTTAAAGGGAAAGATGCGGTAAGATTTGCCGAAAGAACAGCAAATCCCGCTCCTGTCAGCCAATCCGAAAAAGATGCGGCTCGCAAGGCTTATGAAGCCTTTAAGGCTATAAGCACATTCCAAATGTAATATGGATTTTAGCAATTTCACATTCCGGCAGATTGAAGCCGATACGGAAATAAAGTCGTTTGATTGCGGCGATGCCGACTTAAACGACTTTCTTGTTAGTGACGCGAAGAATTATCTTCGCGCTATGATGGCTTTAACATATCT
>CAZDWB010000020.1:9428-43703 GCA_964509225.1 uncultured Sangeribacter sp. | reverse complement strand
CGATAAAATAAACGGTATCATCAACTATGAGAAACCTGTCATGGACGTTGGTACAATGACAAAGTTTTATTTTGGGATATTGAGCATTATGCTTCTTTATATCCAGTTCAATCTGAGACTTTTGGGATGAGTATATATTAATGCGGTAAGCCCCTCATCTCTTTTGTCAAGTGTTTTCAGGACACGATCATCTACAAAATTATCTATCAAGATGACGCGGTGATTTGCTTTGCGGACTAAATCAGAAATCAAGGTATAGGCATCGAATATCTGTCCGTCAAAGAAGATCCCTTCCCGAGGTGGCATCGAAGTGCGGACAAAGAAATCCATCCGATTGCTCAGCTCCTTTATTTGGCAGTCATGTTCGGAAAGTCTGTGATCAATTCGACTTTCCATATTCATTAATCGCTGATTGATACTGTATCCTTTCAGCAGATAATCTTTAAGTACTTTATTTGCCCAGGCTCTAAATTGAATACCCCGCTTAGATTTTACTCTATATCCCACCGAGGTAACCATTTCAATGTTATAATATTCCACTTGATAAGTCTTACCATCGGACGCAGTTGTCGCAAATTTTGCGACAACTGAACAGTCCTCTAACTCTTCTTTTAAAGCATTGGCAATATGTTTGCCAATTGTTTTGACATCTCTATCAAAGAGAGTGGCAATTTGTTGGCGGTTGAGCCAAACAGTCTCATTCTCCAGACGGACTTCAAGCTTAATTGTTGAGTCAGGTTGGTAAAGTATAATCTCATTATCTTGTGAAGATGAAGCAATGGGTATAGGAGTATTCTCGTTCATAATGCAAAATTAACAAAAAAATAATATTTGTCAATAAGTATCAGATAATCAGTTGAAACGGTCTATAGCTACAACTTAGTAGGTATCGGGTTTTTCCCCGTTACATTGAGGAATCAAATTTTTAAAACACTTCCATAATATTTGATTCTTTATCTTAAGACTTTTTCAAAGCTATAAACAAGATATTATTTTTGCTACATCCTGCATTTGGAATATTATATAGAAGAGCGTTTATGATGTGGTATGATATTATAGAAGAATTTTTATAGATTTTGATGAGGAGTTCTAAGAGACATATAAATAAAATAGAAGGTAAAATCTAACGTTTAACAGATATGGCTATGGGGTATTAAGAATAGCTTCGCAATAATTTTTTAAATGGTATTTAATAAGAAACGGTACGTATATTATGACTAATAAGGAAAAGATGCTCAAAGGTTTGATTTATGATGCTAACTACGATAAGGAGCTTATTGCTGATCGACTTGAATGTAAGAAAGAGTGCCGCCGCTACAATAATCTGGAGCCGGATAAATTAAAGGAGAGAGAGGAGTTGCTCAAAGGTCTTCTCGGGAAAGTGTCGGGTGATATACTTATTGAACAACCGTTCTATTGCGATTACGGTTACAATATTCAGGTAGGTAAAAATTTCTATGCCAATTTTAACCTTATCATCCTTGATGAAGCCAAGGTTAGTTTCGGTGATAATGTTTTCATTGCCCCCAACTGTGCCTTTTATACTGCCGGTCATCCGATAAATGCGGAAGAACGTAACAAAGGGCTGGAATATGCTCGACCTATCACAGTAGGAGATAATGTATGGATTGGTGGCAATGTATGTGTGCTTCCGGGGGTGACTATAGGAGACAATTGTGTAATCGGTGCCGGAAGTGTCGTAGTAAAAGACATTCCCTCTAACACTGTAGCAGTAGGTAATCCTTGCTGCCCAATCAAACAAATACCCTGACACACCTGGCATATTTCTTCCGGCAGCAAATTAATTTGTCGGCATGGATGACTTCCATTCTGAAAAAATGCAAAGAGTTTTTTCCCTAAATCCTTGAAGGATGCTCCGGCATGGCAGGCTACGTCATCAATCATCAGGCAGCGGTCATTAGCCATGCGATACGTTTTGATTTCAATAGGGGGATATTGAGCATTCTGACGTTACAGATCCAGGCTCAAAGCCCTGCTGATGGATGGAGTAAATATGATGGCCGACACCCCTGACTCCCGTTTGTCAAGTTGACGGAATACGGAGTCGTCAATGTAATTATCCACCATGACAATCCGTCGCTTAGCACTACGCACAAGATCACACATTAACGAATAAGCGTCAAAAATCTGCCCGTTAAAGAAGATCCCTTCCCGAGGTGGCATCGAAGTGCGGACAAAGAAATCCATCCGATTGCTCAGCTCCTTTATTTGGCAGTCATGTTCGGAAAGTCTGTGATCAATTCGACTTTCCATATTCATTAATGGCTGATTGATACTGTATCCTTTCAGCAGATAGTCCTTCAATACTTTGTTAGCCCACTGACGGAATAAGGTTGCATTTTTGCTGTTTACCCTATATCCTACATATAAAATAGCATCAAGATTATAATACTTCGTAGCGTAGCGTTGAGTGCCAAAGTTCCCCATGTGTTCCAAAATGGAACATGTGCTTTTTTCCTCCAATTCACCGGATTTATATATATTGGCAAGATGTTTTGTTATGGCAGGACGTTTTGTGCCGAATAAGTCTTCAATCTGCAGTTGAATCAACCATACAGTCTCATTCACCGGACGGACTCGAAGCTTAATCGTGGAGTCCGTTTGGTAAAGTATAACCTCATTATCTTGCTAAGCCTGTGCAAGCGATCTCGGACAATGCTCATTTCTATCGCTAAATTAATAAATTAACATTAGGGTAATTAGAATCAGACTGTTCACCGTTTTCTATTGCAATCAAAGGGACTATTCCTAATTTATTAAGGCTGTTGTTTTTAGGGGTCTAAATATCAAATAATTTAATGAAATGTAGTCAGTAGGTTGGAAGGGAGAGCTATAATTGTTAATTTTGCTTATCTATCTCAGCGAAATAAAAATGAAGGGTTTCAGGTTTAATAGAATTTTTGAAAATAAGTATGGATTATATATATCCACCTTTTGGGAATTATTCATCACACTATTAATGTTATGGTTAACGCGATTTGTTTTCGTTGTCTACAACCACACCCTATGTGGAGGACCCGATTTTGGAGAAACGATGCGGTTGGCAATCCACGGATTCCGTTATGATTTATCAGCGGTTCTATATTTCAATATACTTTTTATTGCCATGCGGCTCCTCCCGTTTAAATTCGTTTACAGGACCGGATGGATAAAAACCACCAATTGGGTTTACGGAATCAGCAACAGTGTGATGCTGGCCATCAATATCGGTGATATCCCTTACTATGCATTTACAGGCACTCGTCTGCGTTGGGTAAATATACTTAATATAGCCACCGATACGGGTATCGGAAAGATAATATTGCAATATTCCATGCAATATTGGTGGGCTTGTCTGGCAGGGATTGCTTTTATAGCATTGACGCTTTGGTTGGCATTTTTATTAAGCCCCCGTCCCCAGAAACATTTGCCTAACAGTTACTTGAGGATTGTTATTTTTTTCATAGCCGGACTTTTGTGTTTTGCAGGAATGCGAGGAAGGGTCGGTAAAGGAAACCCTTTAGGGATAGCTGATGCAGCCTTCGTGGTGCAGTCGCCACCGGAGATAAATGTAGTCCTTAATTCACCGTTCACAATATTGCGGAGTCTGAACGTAAAGAAAAGCAATGCAGAACCTTTGTTGGAATTTTTTAGCGATGAGGAACTGGGGAAAATAAGAAATTCTGTGCGTAAGGGACATGGTCCGCTCAAAAAACGTAACTATATGATAATTATGATTGAGAGTGGAGGTGCCGAGTGGATTGACGCACTCTCAATCGAAGGACCGCACAAGACAATGCCATTTTTGGATTCTCTGACACGAGTCAGTACAGTTGTAGACAATGTAATGGCATGCGGACGGTCATCTGTGGGTGGAACTACAGCCGTGTTGGGAGGATTTCCCGCGTTTGAACCGATGCACTTCATGCTCTCACCATACAATCAGAACACATTTGACAGTCCGGCCCGACTTTTAAAGGAACGAGGATGGTCTACAATCTTCTTCTATGGATGTGCTCATGGGTCATTTAATATTGACCAGACAGCTTACGCATCCGGATTTAAAACTATAGTGGATTTGGAAAGTTACGGCGTTAATAAAGATTATGACGGCACATGGGGTGTTTACGACTATCCTATGGCTGAAAGAGTAATAAAGGATTTGGCTACAATCCCTCAACCCTTCTTAGCTACATGGTTTACAATTACCTCACATAGTCCTTTCTCCCTTCCCGAAGGTTGGGATATCTCTAAATATAATAATAAAGAATTAGGGGCAGAGCAAGTATTGGAATATACCGATCAGGCCATAGCCCATTTCTTCGAAATGGCAAAAAGACAACCTTGGTATACCAACACTACCTTTTTCATCACCGGTGATCATGGAAACCGTGAATTTCCGGGCACTGCATTTGACGGGGATTATGTACGCAATAGAATCCCGTTACTCATCTATACCCCCGATGGAAGTATGGAAGCAAAGAGGATTACAGACCGCGTCATATCTCAACACGACATACCACGTACATTGCTGACAATTGCCGGTTATGATAAAAACTACGTCAGCCTGGGGGAAGATGCCTTAGGGGAGTGTTTCCCGGGATACGGTATAGTAAGGACAGATGGGGGAAGATACTTTGTAGTTTCAACGGAAACCGGTATTTACTTAACACCCGACTTAAAGAAGATAGAACAGGTATATGATATTAAGAAAGACCCGGAGTTGCAAAACCCCTTAACCAATTACAACGAGTCTCGGGTTAGGGCTATGCATCGTTGGGCACAAGCTTTCATGCAAGACTACACCACGCGTCTCAACCGCAACCGTCTCTCACTTCCCATATCCAGAAAATAAATTTTTTGATGTAAATATATTGACATGAAAACTGCCTATATCTCATATACAAGAAATGACCGGAAAGTGACCGACCAGGTTAAGTCTGTACTATCTGAAAATGGTATAAGGATTTCTAACAATCCGGAAAGAATTCAGGTAGGAAGTGATTTTGCGGAAAATCTGACAAAACAATTAAAGGCAGCAGATGTCGTAATATTTATTTGATGATTGTCACTAAAATAAACGTTAAAAATGATTAATTTTGTGATTACTGATTGAACTTATATAATGAATATTTATGTTTGAATTAGATTTTGAGGAATTAAAGAAAACAATCGACTGGGATATTTTTATTGATCGGATGGTTCATGAAGATTATATCTTGGTTCTTGGTCCGGAGGTCATTTTAGAAGACTGGCAAAATGTTAGAGAATGGGAAAAATTTGTAGAAAGCCAAATTAAGGCGAAAAATTTGTATAATATACGTGATTTATATAAAAATAAAAAATTAACTATCAAAATTGAAGATGTTGCAAGAAATATTCATGATTTGATTAAAACTCGTTGTTTTAAAATAGTAATAACAACGATAGTACATCCTTTTATTGAAAAGGTCTTTGATGAAGTTTGGGGTCGCGATGAAAAAGGTATCCCTAATTATGATATTTACAGTTATGCAGTTAGGGATAGTAAATATTCAGATATCAATAATATAGAAAGTTTCATTTCAGGAGGGGATTACCGCCCGGCGATTGTATATCTCTTGGGGAATATGTGGGATCGGTCTATAGATAATTTGAAAGATGAGGATAAGGAGAAATATAAAGAATGGAGATTAGCGCGGGAATCAAAAAAAATAGCAAGAAATGAAATTGATTTTATGGAAGCGATTTCTCACTGGTTGGTTCCAAGAAGATTACATAAACTTTTAGAGACAAGAAAACTTCTTGTCTTAGGAGGTAAATACGATGATTGGGCTTTTCGATTTATGATGTATGCCCTTAAGGGTTTTGATTACGAACCAAAAGATGAAGCTGAAACAAAATCTGAAATATCTATTTCATTGAATAGGAATTACCCGTCAGATGTAAGCCTAAGAGAATATTTAGAAGCTTCTCGTATATATGTGAGTGATGAGGAAACCAGAAATTTTATTGATGAAATTCTAACAAAATATCATTATTATCATAAAAAATTGAAAAGAAAGAGAGAGGAAGAGTCCTTAGAAGGGAGTTATGATGTCTTTCTTTCTTATGCTTCAGAAGATTCAGCTATTGCACATAGATTATATCGTTCTCTTATTCATAAGGGACTAAAAATTTGGATGGACTTCCCCATGGATGAAAAAGCTAATATTGCACCATTTGAAAGATATAAAGAGGTGATAGAAAATGCGATAAAACGTTCATTTACATTTGTACCTCTAATTTCAAAAAATACTAAAAAGGCTCTAGAAGAAGATTTATCTGTAGAAGAGAAAGACCGAAGATTTTTCCATCGTGTGGAATGGAAAAATGCTCAAATATTGGGTAAAGAGATCTTTCCGGTTGTTGCAGGCATAATGTCACGTGCGGAATTGAGATTAGTTGGTTATGGAGAGGCAGCAAAAATTTTTTGGACGGATGATAAAAAACGTGAAGAAAAAGAGGTTCAAGTCGGATTTTTATCGGATGGCGTAGAATTACTAGTAAATAAAATAAATGAAGTTAAACAGGGAAAATGATGAAAAAAGTTGAGAATCCATGGAAGGCAATAGTAGCTTATGAAGATAATAAAGGGCTTGAACCAGATTATAATTTTTTAGGAAGAGATAAGGAAGCACGTGAGATTGTGAGTCTGTTAATGTATAATAGTATTGTAACTTTATATGGTAATAGCTCAGTCGGAAAAACAAGCCTATTGAATGCCGCAGTTTTCCCTTTACTTAGACAGAAAGGATTAAATCCTATAATAAAACGACTAAACTCTGAAAAATTAATAACGGAATTTGTATGTTCTCGTCATAATCCAAAATCGGTCTATGTTCTTGATCAGTTTGAAGAAGTTTTTAGGACAGATAGAGAAACAACGGTAAAACTGATAAAACATATGGCAGAGATTTCTATTGATAATGAAGATATTAAGTTTCTTATTTGTATCCGCCAGGATGATATTTATCTTCTTGAAGAAATCTTATCGAATCTTAACTTAGACTTTTTTAGAAACAATCGTTACTATCTTCCTGAATTTGAAGAGGGCACAGCTAGGGATGTTGTTAAAATTTTAGGTAAAAATTATATTGACCCATGTCAATATACACAAATTGAAACCACTATTATCGAATATGTAAAGAATATGGGGGATGAGAAGCTTAATCCTATGATTTTGTCTCTCGTCTGTCACATTTTATGGGAAAAGGCTCCTGAAAATAAGATTATAACTCTTGAATTAGTAAATAATGTTATAAAATCGGAAAACATTCTTGAAGATTATTATAATGATTGTATTAAAGATTTGAATAGGTATGAAATAGTATGGTTAGAAGAGTCTTTACTTGATAAAAATGGGAGAAGAAAATCAGTTAGAAGAGAAGACATACCATCAAAAATTAGATGGGAAGAACTTACTGCCGTATTTAATCGAAAAGGTCCGATTTTATCATTATCAAATTGTATGGTTGAATTCGTACACGACAGACTGGCTTCGGCTGCTTGGTCAGTTAAGAAGAGTCGTGGAGATGAAAGAAGACCTTTTATTGGATTATGGTGTGTTATAAGTATCATATTTTATATATGGGGATTATTTAATGCTTGGGCACCCTTTAATAATGAATTGAAAATATTTGTAAAACAACTATTTTCGTGTATAGGATCAATATCTTTAATTCTTCTGCCTCTTCTTTGGGCTGTAGGTTTGGAGAAGTGTCAAAGGAAGGTTGTAGGCATTTTAGGATTTATAACATTATTATGTGTTTTGGGAATTAATGAAAATTTTGAATTCAGGGGTAACTATCTTCATTCTCAAAATTGTAACATAATACAGCTATGTGATGGAATAGTAGGTGTAATTCTTTTAATATTCTCATTAGTGAAGAAGAATTCCAAAAAGACAAACAATAAGTCTTTTTGTAATGTTGGGACTTTATTTAAAAGATTATGGTTTTATCATCCTTCATTTCGTATGATGTGGCTAGTTTGTATTATAGCCACTTTCGTTTATATAAAGATGCTTCCTATTATAGGAGGTATGTTTGATTATCTTTTTATTGGAGGAATGCTTTATTTTGTGATTTTTCCTAAAATAAAGGCACACCAAATATTGCCATCAATTATTTATTTTGTTACTTTAACAATTGTTGCAGCATCAGATTTCTATTTTACAATTTGGACCAATCGATCATTTATCAATTCGATACCGATTTTTGCAGTAGTAATCCTTTCTGTTATTTTGCTCATTTATTCTATTTTAAAATGGAAAAAAACATTAAACCATTTTTATAAAATCATATTAACGATAGTTTCTGGAGTATTTTTAGCTTGCAATTATGTGTTTTGCTTAGGATTTAATCCATTCAATGGATATTTTTTTGATACCTATATATCGAAATATAGAATAAGTTGGAATCAGACAATTGCAATAAAACACGAAAATGGGTTGTATAGTATTAATGGAGCTTGGACAGGAGAACAATTGGTCCCACCCATTATTAAAGAGATAGAACACAAGGGAAATTTAACGAATGGCCAATTATTTTATGGCGTAGAATGTGAGTATAAAAATATCACATCTCTGAATAGAAGTATAAAACTTGATTCTTGTAACCAAGGTAGTCCCCTCTTCTATGATAGAGCCAATAGTTGTCTGAAATTTTCTGAAACATTAATCTCTCCATTTTCATATAGTCCTTGGTTTAAATTTTCATATAATGCCATAGAAAAAGGTTATTATGAATTTTTGTCACAGTGGTTAAATTCAATAGCGACTATTAAAGAACCGGTTAAAGTGCTTAACTTAAATGCTGTAAATGAAACTGTTTTAAATTTTTTAAAGGAATATAATTATAAAAACATTACGGATAGAGATAATTCCATACATACGAGAAGGAAATTAGATATAAATGAAAAAATAAAAGTTGAATTAAGAAAGAATCTTGGTTATAAAAAATCATCAGATATTATTACTTATAACGAACGTCAATGTCAGGCTCTATGTACTGCAATTATGCTTGATTATCTTAATAGTACTGATATGGACCCTTTGATAGGTTTATATTCTTTATATGTTTACCAAACCTTGTTCTTGACGCAGATGCCTCCCTGGCTTAATAGTTATATCGCCATATCGGAAATAAGGTTTAATCCATCTTTGTTGTTTAATAAAGATGTCACACAATTGTTGGAAGTTTTTCCGATTGTAATGAAGGCGAATAGTTATCTTACACAATACTTTATTGAGGGAGAGACGATAAGAGACTTATTAAATTTAATAAATCTATATAGTAAAACTCAGAAGTCAATCATGTTGTTAATGGAGAAAATCAGGATTGGATTTGTTGAATCCACTTTAAATTCTGCTAAACTTGATTCCTTAACAAAAAGAGTTTTAAATGATGTAGAGAGTTTGAGAAATAACATTACAATAATAAATAATAAAAAGTATAGATATTTAAATGAGTTTTTTAATGTATCTCTCCAACCTGAGTTTGATTTAAACATCAATGGAAAATCCAAATTGGTAGGAGGGTTGTATTGGCAAGCTTTTAATGCAAGTTTTGACAGATTTATTCTAAAACGCTTGTTATATGATGAACTGGCATTTTCTGCATTGACTAATCCCCAAACAGATTATCTTAAATTCTACTTTGGTTCAAATTATGTGTTTGGACATGACCCAAAGTCAATAATGGATTTTCTTACTTATGAAGAAGAGGGAGATCTGTGTAATTATATTAACAAAACAAGGGATTTGCGTAATCAAGTTATTAGGTCTGTTGATATTATTTCTAAGGTCCAGGAAGATTTAGCTAGTCTTGTCTCAGAAATTAAAAAATTAGATTTATTGAATATGGATCTTAATAAAGCATTTAAAGAGTCAGATACAAACAGATATGTAAATACTTTCAAAAAAATTAGAGAAAAAAGAGAGATTATTTTAAGTAAATTGTTGGAAATTAATGACGAATTTGAAAATATTTCGATTCAGTAGAAGTTAATTATTTTAATCAATAGATAGTTTATACTAAAGTTACTTCTAATTTATGGTTATCACGTACGGAACAGGAGTTTTCAGTAATGATTTCTCTGTTTTTTTCGAATTTCTGAATTTTTTTAATCGAGTATAGTTTAAGGGTTTGAAAAAAATAATTTTTGTTGTAAATTTGCAAAAATATTGTTTCACTTATACTTATCTAATAATGAAAACTACTACCAAAATTCTGTCCCTCCTTTTAACTCTCCTTGTTTCAGGAGTTGTTTTTACATCTTGCGGTAAAGATGATGATGAGCCAAATCCGGATGTTGCCGGACTCGTACAAGGAACTTACATCGGAACTGGAACCTTGCAGGTTTCGGGGATTTCAATGGATGTTGAAAGCTATCCGGGTATGAAAGTCAATCTGGAAAGGAGTTCAAACGAATATATAATTCTTACTCCTTATAATGCTGACAATACACCCTTCTTTTCAGATGGTAAAGGAACTGTATATCAAGTAAGCCGTCTTACAAATGGTGATTTTCTCTTGACAAGTACAGAGGTGCCTTTAGCGCAGTTGAGAGTATCCGCCAGTTACGAAATGACTTATTACTATCCTTATGTAAAAGTAGGGGGAGAGAGTGGTTATGCTCTTAAATTTACTGGGAAGAGACAGTAATTTTAGTTTTAAAGGAGTATATAACCGGGAATAGATACTAACAGTCTTCGGATTTTATCCGGAGACTGTCTTGTTAATAACTCTTATCTTAACAATCTTTGACAATCATTATGAATTTTATATTCAATAGGTATTCTGTTTTAACCTTCCTGTGTATTCTTTTATTGGTATGTTTTATTTCTTTCTCAATTGACTGTGTAGCAGTGCCAGCAAAACCGGGAATTACTAAATTCCGGCAACCGAATGGTGAATATGTGGATATAATAATTTATGGTGATGAAAGAGGTCATTTTATAACTACTGACGATGGTTATATACTTTCTGAGTTAAATGATGCTTTATATTTTTCAGAGTTTGATAAAGAAAAGGATAAAATTCAGCCATCAGGCTTCCTCGCAAAAAATTCTCTGGACAGGGATTTATCAACCGGGAATTTCTTGAAGACTTTAGATAAAATCGGAATGATACAAAAGTGCCGTAATAGACTATTCAACGCAAGAAAACATGTTTTATCTTCGAATAAGTCAACTACTTCTTCCGTGGGCGCTTTTGGTTTGTTCCCGGATTCCTCTTATCCTCTCAATGGGGAGCAGAGAGGGGTAGTAATTCTTGTAGAGTTTTCAGATGTTAAATTTAACACTCACTATGATCCTCGTGATTATTTCAGCCGAATGCTTAATGAGAGTGGTTTTTCTGACATAGGCGGTACAGGTTCGGCAAGGGAATACTTTATAGAAAATTCGAGAGGAAAGTTCCGACCATATTTTGATGTATACGGACCGGTGATGCTAAATAAACCTATGATGTATTATGGAGCAAATGACATAGAAGGGAGGGATATGAACCCGGCTGCCATGATTATTGAGGCATGCACGAAGCTGGATGAGGAAGTTGATTTTACCAAATACGATAGAGATTCTGATGGTGTCATAGATAATGTTTTTGTGTTTTATGCCGGTAGAGGAGAGGCTTCCGGAGGATCCCCTTCGACAATATGGCCCCATTCCTGGGATATTAGATCTGCAGTTGAAACTCCGTTAAATTTAGACGGTAAAGTATTGGGTAAATATGCTTGTACAAACGAGTGGCAGGGAGAGGTTCCGGATGGTATTGGGACCTTTGTTCATGAATTTTCACATATTCTTGGACTCCCCGATTTGTATGCTACTTCATATACAGAAGCATTTACTCCGGGGCAATGGAGTGTTATGGATTATGGCTCATATAATAATTCAAGTCGTACACCGCCGATGTATTCAGGATTTGAAAGGTTTGCTCTCGGGTGGTCCGAAGCTCCTGAAATTAAGGGTAACAGGATTATTGAGATGAATAATATACTCAACGATGATGGGTATGTGTTGTCAACTTCTGCAGATAATGAGAAATATTTTATAGAATATCGTCAACAGAAGGGATGGGATAGCTATTTGCCTAATTCCGGGATGTTGTTATGGCATGTAAATTACAATGTTAACGTATGGAATCAGAACAGTGTAAATAATGACCCTGAGCGGCAGTATGTTGATTTGATTGAGGCAGGGGGAGATATGAAGAATGAATCCCGATCTTTTCACTCCTTTCCCGGGACCGGAGGAATTTTTGAATTTTCCGAGGAAACACATCCTGCAATTGTATCTTGGAATGATAAAGAATTTTATCTACGGATTTCAAATATAGTTGAGAAGAATAATCGTCTTTCAGCCAAAGTTAGTACGTCCGGATGTGAGATTCTTCATCCGGAAAATATATTTATTACGAATATTTCAGATAAATCAGTAACGGTGTCATGGTCAGAAGTTGAAAACGCTACCGATTACATTTTATCAGTTTATGAACATGAAGAGGGAGTTAAAAAAAAGCATACCACAGGTTTTGATGAAGGCTTGAAGAATATGGGAGGATGGTCAACGAATTCCATGACCTTATCTCAAGCTGAGAATAATGTAGGAGAAAAAGCTCCGTCTTTAACTTTTCTGCGACCGGGAGGTTTTGTTGAGAGTCCAATGATGGAAGAATCAATATCGAGTTTCTCTTTCTGGTGTAAAGCATTTTCAGAGAGTACCCCTTTGTTTCCCCCGGAAATAATCATTTATATAAAGAAAGTTGATAGTAATGACTGGGAGGAATATGCTACATATACCCCTATCCTTAATTCTAAAGGGAAACGTGTTAATTATGAAAATCTTCCTGAAGAAGTAAAAAGCATACGGCTTTGGGTAAAAGGGATAAGTGGAGTGGTATATTATGTTGATGATTGTGAAATTGAATATGGGAGTAAGAGTGTATTTAAACTATTACCGGACTACCCTATGCATTTAGGACATATAACTTCCTATGCGATTGGAGGATTAAAGCCTGAATTTTCAGGTGCAGTATCAATTATTGCGACTGAGGGTGAAATATTTTCAGATGAGAGTGGTAAGATACTATTTACGACCTTAAAAGAGAATTCCGGAATAAATTCCGTGGAGAGAGAAGATGATATCTCGGATAAAGAATATTATACTTTGGGTGGGATAAGAGTGACAAATCCTTCCAAAGGTATATATATAAGTCGTAAAGGGATAAAAATCATTAATTGAAGTGCTTGTGGGTGGTTAGGGTTCTTTCTGAGCGGAAATAAGTGGAAGGAGGACATCAAACTATGAATTTATCGGACAGGAAGCCACGTTAGTAGTATTTATAAACAGCGGGACCTTTGGAGAGTATCAGTTTCGGTAGCATTAATTTTGTGATTAACAGAAATAATATTAACTTTGCAAAGCATATCACCCTTCCGAAGCCTGATATGGGACGACGGGTCGGGTAAAAAACATAGTTAAAAGGAGCGTTTATCAAGCCCATTACTTGGCCTTTCGGAATCTCGCAAATTCTAAAATCTCAGTCAAGAGTGCAGCAACGATAGATGCCAATCGGGTATGATAGATTTTTTGAACAATCCCAATTAGGGAGAAGTCTTAATAATTATCATACAGCGTGAGGCTTCGGCGTTGCTCTTTCCACTGAGATTAGGCAATGCGAGAGCCTCGAAAAGCGGAAAGAACAACGGATAAAAGTTCTCGCGCTTTTTTTGATATGGCATTTATGTATATGCTGAGATAATATGCGCTCGTTGCCTAATGAGACACTAAGAGTCAGTGACCGCAAGCCGCCGGCTTATGAGCTTACTGAACAGATACCCTTAAGTAATCCACTTATCGGGGTGTCCCCCCGAATTATCCATATACCAACTCCCTCTGTGGTTCCTGCCGGAAAAACAGAGGGAGTTTGGTATTTAATGCGCGTTGCATACGGGAGAGAGGAAATTGCCCGTAAAGTGCTTGAAGAGGAGGGCATTGAAACTTTTCTGCCTACAATTGCAAGAGTCCGGTTGAGAAACGGGAAGAAGAGACGTGTTATAGAATCCCTGATACCAAATTTGCTGTTTGTAAAATCTACAGAAAAAGAGTTGAAAAAATATATAGGACAGCCCCCCTTGGAATTTCTTCATCATTACTATGTGCCAAACAAAGATTCATCTGGAAACCCCATAGGGAAAAAAGGTATAAAACCATTAATTATTCCTGATAATCAGATGGTTCAGTTTCAACGCTGGCATAATGTTGATGATGATAATAAATTATTTCTGACTGAAAATGCGTCTAAAATAAAGGAAGGGAATAAAGTACGGATTATACAGGGTAAATTTTCAGGAATCATGGGGTTTGTATGCAGAGTAAAGCAGCAATCCCGTGTCGGTATTCATATAAAAGGGTTAGGGACAGTCATCACAGCATATATACCCAAAGCTTTTCTTCAACCTATTGATTAACACATAAATAAAGACATTCATTAAAAATCCTGTTTATTCACGATATTTCTCAACATGGAAATTATTATAGGAAAACAAGGTACGCAGCCGTTCCCTTTGACTGAGCCGAGTATTAGTCGAAGACATGCTACCTTAACAGTAGACGAATATACCGGTAGTATCCGACTTCGCGATAATGATTCAACCAACGGCACATGGATATTATGTAAAGACGGACGATTTAAGAAATTGGTCGGAGAGGCTCCCGTCTCAACTGAAACCACAATCCGTCTTGGTGCCAAAGTGACTGTAAAAATCAAAGAATTTCTTAAGAAAAAAGAGGAACCCCCGGTAGATATAAGTAAACTAAGAACAGTATATGACATATACAACGAAAACAAATTAAAGCTTGAGGCACAATCTTCCAATATCATGATGTGGCGAATGGTCTCACTCTCTTTAGGTAGTATATTGGCACTTGGAGCTAATATAATCATTCCTAAGGATTTTATGGGAGATGAGACAGTTGCCAATATTATAAAACTTGTAATCACCGTGTTTTCATTGGGTATAGCATGGTTTATAGTAGATTTTAAGAATAAAGGATTAATCAGGAAAAAGAGTGAGAACGAGGCATATCTGAAGAAATGGTATGTATGTCCTTCCTGCGGTTTTCATTTTGGACCTAAAGTATTTACTAATCTGCTCGCAGAAGGGAGATGTCCGAATAATAGTTGCAAGTGTAAGTTTACGGGACATTAACGGTTCTATACATTTGTTAACTTAAAAGATTGATTTATGAAACGAATTTTAATTTATTTTTTCTCGCTTCTAACAGTTATCACGAGTTTCACTTTCACGGTTTCTGCCCAGAAAACATACGTTGTTGCCGTGGGGTTGGGAAATTATAAGTATCCCGAATTGGCTCCCACTCTTCCGTGTTCGGAAGCAGATGTCCGAGCGGTTTCAAATTTCTTCCATAACTACAATAACAGCAGTGTTTTCATGCTCATCAACTCTAATGCCACGAGAAAGCATATTTTGAAGGTCTTGAATGATGAGTTTTCCAAATCCGGACCCAATGATGAGATAATATTTATATATAGCGGACATGGAGTGCAAGGTGGGCTTACATGCTATGAAACTTCTGATTATAACAGTCTTATAACCTATAATGAGATTCAAGATATAATGAAAAAAGCCAAAGCTCGCAGAAAGATAATATTAGCCATGGCATGTTATTCAGGAGGGTTGAACATACCTGACAATTCAGGCAGCAAATATAAGAAAACTACGGATAAGACCAGTGTGATGATATATACATCATGTAGACCGGAAGAAGTTTCATGGGAGAGTTCAGGGATGAGAAACTCGTTTTTTATGAATCGGCTTCTGGAAGGTCTTCGGGGAGGGGCAGACAAAAATGGGGATAAAAAAGTGACTGCTCGAGAGTTATTCAATTACGTCAATCCCAAGGTTATCGCAGACACCTATGGTCGCCAACATCCTCAGATGTGGGGAAGCTTTGATGATAGTATGGTTGTAGTATATACAAAATAAAAAAATTTCAGCATGATTATAAACTGTCCAAATTGCGGGCGTAAATTCCTACTCAAGCATAAACCCGGAAAGACGTTCAGATGTCCTAAATGCACATTCAGCGCTCCCTTTCAAGTAGTGATCGAGGGTTCACGAGACTCAAAACCCATCACAAAGCACGAAGAAGCCAAGCCCGAGACGAATAACGAGAAAACGGTAGTAATGAGCGGTGTCACCAACGGCGTCGGGGAAAAAACTCAGTTTGTGGCTAATCTTCAGAGTCCCAAGCGTTACGCACTAATTGTCACCTTCCAGGGAATGGATTTCGGACGATTACCCTTACCGACTTCCGGACAATTTACATTGGGCCGCAGAAGTAACGATAGTAATGCTCAAATTAAATTAGCTCCGGATGTTTCAATGAGCCGACTTCATGCAGGAATGCGTGTAGTAGGGCAAGGGGTAAACACAGCTTATCAGATTACATCTGTAAAAGAGACTAATCCGGTGTTTGTAAACGGTCGTCCGGTGCCCAAAGGCACACCTTGTCAGTTGCGACCCGGTGATGTAATAATGATGGGTCAGACAACCGTGCGCTTTGTAAATATATGATACGCATGTTACAGGATTTCTCATTTCTAAGAGATAAATCATTTCAGGAAAGAAGAATTTCCATTCAGCCACGGGTAATTACGGGGATTCTTTATTCGTTATCCCGGAATCAACTTGGAGATATTTTCCCGGTATATATGGGTCATAATTCCATCGGAAGGAATAAAGAATGTGAGATAAGATTGCAAGAAAGGACCATTGACCAAAAACATGCAATCATAAGGGTAGTGTGGAATGAAGAATTGTGGCAGTATGAGGCAACTTTGGAGGATAAAGGTTCTGAATACGGTTCTGCTGTCAATGGGGTTGATGTCCGGTATGATACAGTAGTACTCACTGACGGTGATATATTGGAAATAGGTCGACATTATCGATTGCTTTTTAAGATTTTTAATACCGACAGAGATGCTCTATATGAAGATGAGGATTTTGAGGATACCTCAGAACCGGAATCGGAATCAGATAGTAATGGATCAGATTTGAAAAATTTGAATAGCGGAGTATCGGGAGATCTCTACTCCCCGACAGGGAAAGAGACAGATAATGACCGGACGAGACTTATCTAAAAAAATGAATAATTGAAAATATAATAAAAATGTCAATCATACAACTTCAGGGCGAAAGTGAGAAGAAAAGAGGGATCTACTACGAGTTTAATGAT
Organism: uncultured Sangeribacter sp.; assembly: GCA_964509225.1. Taxonomy (GTDB): domain Bacteria; phylum Bacteroidota; class Bacteroidia; order Bacteroidales; family Muribaculaceae; genus Lepagella. The sequence continues at coordinate 26,416 of CAZDWB010000020.1, read as the reverse complement.
GCTTCCAGACCTCTTGGTGAAGGAGGTATGGGAAAAGTATTCCGAGGACAAAGAAAAAATATTCACACACAGGAGGTTCGCGATGTAGCCATAAAATTTATATTCAGCGGTTTACCACCCAATGTGATTCAAAGAGCCAGGGATGAGGCAAAGATTAAAATTGTAAATGATAATCTCGTGGAGATGATGGGATTTTTAAGTGTGGATACTGAAGGTCCCAACGGTCTGATCACAACACGTTATCATGTAGTCAGTGAACTGCTTCTCGGTGTCACCCTCTCGGATTTAATGAGTGGGAAATTAAAAGATCAGGAAGGAATGGTAATTCCCTTTGCCGAAGAACTTTATGAATTATATAAGACGGACAGGGAGAAATTTGCCATAATAATAATGAAGAAGGTCCTCGCCGGGATTCTCGCTCTTCATGATGCCGGTTATATTCATCGCGATATAGACCCCTCCAATATCATGATTACCCGAGACCGGAAGATAAAAATTATTGATTTCGGTATAGCGAAAAAGGTTGACGGACTTAAAACAAATGATAGAAATCTTACGGTTGACGGCCAGTTTATGGGAAAACCTCATTATGCCGCGCCGGAACTTATTTTAGGTGAATTAAAAAATCAAAATAAACCCACCGATATTTATTCGTTAGGTATTCTTTTCTATCAGTTAATAACCGGCGATTTACCTTTTAACGGAGCGTCCAACATGGTAATGAACGCACATCTTCACACAAAGATGCCACTCAACAATATAAAAAACAAGGAGTTGAGAAAAATTGTGAAACGTGCCACAGAGAAGGATTGCTTTAGCCGGTACACCTCAGTAGCTGAATTCCGTGCCGATCTGGACACAGTATCTTCAAAGAAACCGGGTTTTGTATGGAACGAAAAACGGAATTTGATTATTGGAGTGTGTGCATTGGCGGTAGTTGGATTGATAATACTTGTGGTGGCACTATCGGGCAGAAGGGGAAAAGAGGAAATTCATCCCACGGCAGACTCTGTCGAAAACATGCAGGAACTTTCAATCGTGGACATGTTGAGCAATGAAGAGACTGCAGCGATGGGATTACAGAAATTAGATTCACTTTATCAGACGGGTGATACTGACGCCACATATCTGTTGAGCAGATTATATGCCCAGTCATATAAAACCTATAATCTACCGGAAGAAATTCTTAAATATAAAGGGAATCTTTCAGGAAGGATTTCACCTGACGTCCTGAAGTCTCATCAGTTGCTTGAAGAGGTGATAACGAAAGAGCCGGATAACTATAAGGCATTATATGACCTTGCCTGTGATCATTATAATTATGATTCAACGTATGGAATAGAGAGAAATCTTTCCAAGAGTAAACAACTTCTTGATAAGGCATATAAATTGGCAAAGGAGAATAACGATATGGCATATCAAGAGAAAATCAAAGCAATGCTAAGCTACTTCTAACTTTTACGATTATGGAAGAAGCCAAAAGAAAAAGTGACCCCAGGATATCTAAGCTTAAACCGATTCGGACAAAGAATTATGATGTCTACGGTGAATCATGTATAGGAGGACGGAAAGAGAATCAGGATGCATGTTTTGTCCATGAGACTCCGACAACGCTTATAATGTGTGTGTGCGATGGTATGGGAGGGATGAATGGAGGAGAAATAGCATCCGGGATTGCAGTATTGAAAATCAAGGAGGAAGCATCCAGATATAAGAACTCTGAAATATGCGAGGATGTATTGAAGGATATTTTAGAAAAGAGTAATGATGCTGTTTATCAAAAAGCCATATCAGATCAAAACCTCCTTGGCATGGGAACCACAGCCGCGCTTGTCATTGTTACCCGTGAAGCAGCATATATAGCGCATATTGGTGACACACGTGTATATCTGTTGCGGAAAGGGAAAAAGAAATTCCGCACGTTTGATCATTCTCGTGTATTTGAATTAGTAGCAGCCGGAGGCATGACAGAAGAACAGGCCCGTCAGTCAAGTTTCTCAAATATTATCACCAGGGCATTAGGTATAAGACCTCGAATAGAGGGGGAATTTGCTAAGATTCCCTATAAAGCAGGAGACAGGTTTATTATTTGCTGTGACGGTATCTGGAATGGACGTCCGGAAGCTGAAATGATAAAGCTTTTCAGCAAATACGATTATTCCGTAGACGAAGTAAAATATTTGATAACAGAAATAGATGATTTCGGATTCAAGAAGGGTGGAGATCATGATAATCTGACGTGTATAGTGGCGGATATGGACAGAGACTCGGAGTTTCAATATCCGGTTTCAAACGGAATAAAAGATTTTTTCAGGAAGTTATGGTCCGGAAAGTTTAAGAAATATTAGAAAGGAATCATATTGATTTAAAAAAAATGAGCAAGAATATATCAATTGGCAGAGGAAAGGATTGTGATGTCGTAATAAATGATCCTTACGAATCGATAAGCAGACGACATCTTGTGTTGTCATTTAATCTGCGCGGGGAAATATTAGCCCACGATACAAGTTCGAACGGGACATTCATTAATGGAGAGAAAATGAAGAAAGGAGTCCCCCGGAAAGTGACTCGCAACGATAAGATTCTGTTAGGTAATGGAATTGAATTGAATTGGGATTCAGTGCCCGACCCGATTCAGAAACAACGTAAGATTATTACAGGGATTGCTGTATCAGTTCTTATTCTTGCATTGGCTTTCCTTATCTTCTGTCTCTTTATAGGTAAAGAGGAGGAAGATAGTATTAAACCTGCTGAAAATTTTATAGAGGAGAGTATTGTTGTAAGGACTCAGGAAGATGTAATCTCCGGAGAACCTGATAAAACAGAATTAACGGAGCCACAAAATAATGATGCGGAAAGTAGGGAAAGTTCAGAAATATCACATCAAGTAAAAAGTGAGCGTAAGAATAAGGACTTGAATAGGGTCAATAATAACAGGAAATCCACAGGTTCATCCTCTAAAAATGAAAAATCAGAAAATAATAAAAATAATATTTCTGAGAAGGAATCTCCGGAGGCAAATGAACCGGTAATGCGGACTAATCAGGGTGGATTCTCAAAAGAGAAAGAATAGTGACCCGACTTACTTATTAAACATTACATTAAGAAATGATAAGATTACAGGCTAAAAATTTGATTGTATTCTTCCTCTCTCTAAGTGTGGCAGTTGGGATGGCGCAGAATGCTGATTGGAAAGTTGCTCCAAAATATTCCTCACTTGAGCCATTCATCCCGGGAATTTATATGTTTAAAGATGGGAAGAAACCCGGATTGATCAATACAGAAGGGAAAGTCATTCTCCCGGCAAAATATGGACATATTTCACGCTTTTATGATGGAAATGCTGTGATATATGATGTAGTCCCGGAGGGTATTCTCTTCCGGGGAGTCATATCGGAAACCGGAGAAGTGACCTTGGCCGAAGAGAAATATTATCTTTATCCGGAATATATCTTTTTCTCGGAAGGATATATACCTGCTATCCACCCCGACGGTCTGTATGGTTTTTTGGGATTGGATTGCAAGCCGGCATTTACGTTTGGTCCGGATGAGGTACTACCCTTCAGCGAGGGCTTGGCAGCCATAGGTTCAGGAGAAGAATTCCATTATGTCGACACCACAGGTAATCAGATAGATATAGATTTGCAGGGTGAATATGCCATCGGAGGGACTAATTTTTATGAAGGGAAGGCATTGGTTTGGGACGAAGACTGGAATTGTTATATTCTAAATGATTCCGGAGAATTGGAATCCAAGGGACAATATAATCTGAATGATTTGGCCTTGGATTATCTGCATCGTTTCAGATCCGGTAAGACTTCAATCCCGGAATATTATACAGTCGAGGTAAAATATGACAACCAATGGATTCCGTCACAAAATAATGGACTTTGGACATTCAAGAATAATTCAGGCAAACTTCTGACACCCTATATCTATGAGAAAATAGATAAATTTTCGGATGGATTGGCTATAGCCGCAATTGACGGAAAATATGGATTATTGGAGATAGTTCCTGACAATTCTTCATTCTCTATTTCAACTGTCAAGAATAAGCATGTTTATTCTCCGGGGAATAAAGTTAAGTGCGAATTCGGAATTGTGATTCCGGAAAAATGGAGAGGACAGAATCTTACCTATGCACTCACAGACTCAGAGAACAATGTGCAGGTACCCATAGAGAGAAACGGGAATCAATTTACATTCAGCTATCTCCCGAAGGGTCAGACCATGACAGAAAAGAAGAGTTTCGTACTATCTGTGAAACACGGAGAATCATCTCTCTGGAGAGGGGAGACGGGAAATTTTGAATTCACTCAGCGCGCAAAACTCAAAGCTTCAATCCGGGTGAATAATGCTGACGCCAATCGAGATGATCAGTGTATAGTAGTTGCCACTGTCAGGAACGATTCCTCTGTGCCGGTCACCACAACCATACACTTGTCGGGAGGAGGATCAAAGGCCTCTTTTGCAAATAAGACAGTAACAGTCACCATCCCTGCTTATGGCACCAAGAGTATTTCCAGTGCATTTACAGTGAAGAAAGTGGAACTCAATGGGTGGTGTGCAGTCACCACAAGTGACGGAGCTTCCGCGAAACGGTCATCTCTTCAGTTAAAACCATTTTAAAATAAAGCAAACTTTATTAATAACTAAACATTACGAAAAATGAAAAAGCTTTTTTTCATTCTTTCCTTAGCAGGTCTAACTTTCCTGGGGTCTTACGCACAGAAAAGTTCAGAAGAGGAATTTTCTCAGAGAAAATACACTCCTGTACCTTCAAATAATAAGGGAAGAAATCTCAGTGACAAATTATCCGAAAGAAAAGGGAACAATTTTGAACTTTCCATCGGTCCACGTGTGGGAATAGGGGCTTCTCTGGCAAGCGAAGCCAATGATCTTGATGTGGTCAAGGGAACCGGATTAGCTTTTGATGCCGGTCTTGGAGTCAATCTACGTTTCGGCGGTAAAGATGGTAAGGGTCGTCCAATGAATGGCAGAGGGCTCATCGGCTTGGGTGTAGAACTCAATTATGCTCTTCGTACCGTAGGTACAAATGCAGATAAAAATTTAAGTCTCAGCTATTTGGATATTCCGGTATTATTCCAGATTTATCCCGGTTATCAGAACAAACAACTCCGCAACCTTTATATAGAGGTAGGTCCTACTTTCTCAGCTCTTATTTCTTCAAGTCCGGAAAAAATAACTGCTAACAGCCTTATCTACAACACAGGAGATTTTAAAGGAGGAGATATAAAGTTCACAGCCGGACTTGGATATCGTTTCACAAAGGGTGCCAACAGCGGATTCTATTTAAATTTCCGGTATAATGTCGGAACAAGTAATCTTGCCGGTAATTTCCAGGCAAAAAACAGCTCTGCCGAACTCACTCTCGGATATCTGTTCAAATGTGCCGGAGGTGCCAAAGTTTCCAAAGCAAAGCAAATAGATAATTCAACTAAAAACATTAACAAAATATCATTCTGATGAAAAGGAAATTATACTTTCTATATACACTCCTGGCGCTTCTTATAGGCAGTACTTTGACAAGTTGTTCAAATGAAGATATAAATATCGAAGGAGTTGGAAGCTTGACTGTCAGAGTTTCTACCCAAAGCTTATATGATGGTTTTGGAACTACAAGTGCAATGCAAAATCAACTATTGAGCAAAGATTATAAGATTGGAGTAACCGTATTGGTATATGATGAAACGGGTAAATTAGTAGCTGAACAATCACAGAATACTAAAACGTTCCAGAATCTTTCTTTTACATTTGATACAATGTTATCAAAAAAATACAACTTGGTAGCGGTAGAAACCATGGTAGATGGAACTACAGGTCTAAGTGAAGATTGGGATCTTGAAGGTAAAGAAAATTTGAATACCCTAAAGGTCATTAATCATTATGATGAGGTAAAGGACTACAGGAATGAATTTCATTATTGGTATTCAGTAGTTGGTGTCAATTTCAAATCAATTGATTTAACGAATTCATTAAATAATTCATTTGATTTAGTCCCGACAGGAATAGGAGCAATCATTAACTGTTATTCTTTCTATTTTACAGATAGTCCCTATTCATATTTTGGTATATATACCAAAAATGCACCTGAAGGAAGATTGTTATCACCTCAATATGTAGGAACAGAAAGATTCATATACAATCAATATACATCTTCTAACACTTGGATGTTAAGAGGATTCCATAACTTTAAAGATGAAGAAATTTCTCATGGGCCCGATGTCTACTTAATCGAAGAGGGAGAGATTCCTATGACTTTTGGCGCCCTTTTAGAGGATGCAAATACATTTTATGCAACCCCCGCGAATTTTACTCTTTCAGTGAAAGATGGTGTGAAGTATTACGGAGGAATTGCATATCTTGGGGGAGGACATACATCCAGTTCAACCGAGGGCAAATTCTTCTATAACGCTGAAGATCTAAGTGATTGGTTTAAAATGTTGAAAAAACCTTCAGGGGAAGAGAGTAACTCTAATTTTGTTAAACCCTTTACCGTTTGGGGTGCTTCAGGTTCAGAAGTCAAAAACTATATGTCAGGTCAGGGCTTTTCTGCTCCAACAGTAGAAACCGAAGATGATATGACTATATATGAGTATTTTAACGGTGACCAATCAATTGCTTATGATTATATTTTGAATACTACTCAAAATGATTTATCCAGTGTGATATTATGTTTCAGTGTATCAAAATATACAGAAAGTGAAGTAAATGCCATAATTTCTAAAGATTATGGAGAAGGTATATATTTAGAATCTGCAGGTGGCTATTGTTATTCCGATACTAAAACATTCGTTATGGTAACTAAAAATGCGGCACTTCCGAATTATATACTTGTTACCTATGTGCCTTCAGTAGCTTCTAATTCTCCTCAGAAAGCTCTTAACATGCATAAGTACGTTAAGAACTCATTTAGAAAGAAGAATATTGGTCAAAAAAAATTAAGTAAAAAATCAAAATCTGATAAATTAGATTTGATACTTAAGTAATTGAAATTATTACGGATTCTTTCAGGCTAAAGCCTGAAAGAATCCAATATTTATTATCATGAAGAGAATAGTTCTTATTGTATTTTCTATTTTCTTTTTCGGTGTTCAGATGGAATATGGAGCACCGGCAAAAAAGAACACACTAATACTATCCCAACAAGATGGGACACAATTAATCGTGACTCTGCAAGGTGACGAATTTTTTCATTTTTATGAAACAGAAGATGGAATTCCAGTATTTCTTGATGAGGAAGGGAATTATTGTTATGGAGATATAATTGATAATAAACTGCAAATTTCTAATATATTAGCGCACAATCCGGATGCAAGAGGGGATGAGGAGAAAGAATTTTTGAGTAACCGGAAAAATATTATATCTAAAGTAAGACAATTTGGAAATACCAGAAGAATAGAGGGTAACAGCAATCGTCTTAAAAGAAAGATTCATAAAGCGTCCTTAGGTAAATTTGGAGATTATAAGGGACAGAAAAAGGGATTGGTGATTTTGGTGGAGTTTCCTAATTTGAAATTCACTTCAGAATATGCCTCTCTTGATTTTAATAAAGCATTTAACGGTAAAGGGTACACGGAAAATGGATCTATAGGGAGTGTCAGTGATTATTTCTATGCACAAAGTTATGGAAAATTTAATCTGACCTTTGATATTGTAGGTCCGGTAATGATGGATAATCCATACGAATACTATGGCGCAAATGAAGCTTCTACCGGAAGTGATAAACGAGCCGGAGAGTTGATAAGAGAGGCTTGTATAAAAGCAGATCCTTATACCGATTTTAATGATTATGATTGGGATAAAGATGGAGAGGTGGATCAAGTATTCATAATTTATGCCGGTTATGGAGAACATGCCGGAGCCTCTTCCTCTACAATTTGGCCACATGAAAGTTCCATTGTTAATTACGAATTGAATTTAGATGGTGTCAGAATAGGTACATACGGTTGTTCATGTGAATTGAGCGGAAATTCCGGTAAGGTTATAGATGGAATTGGTACTGCCTGTCATGAATTCAGTCATTGTTTAGGCTTCCCCGACCTTTATGATACAGATTACAGTGGTGCTTTTGGAATGGGAGATTGGGATATTATGGATTCGGGTTCATATAGCGGTCCGGAAAGAAGAGGTGAGATTCCTTACGGTTATTCTGCTTATGAGCGTTGGATGGCAGGATGGCTGGAACCGGTTGAAATTACCGAGGACGGTTTCGACTATGAACTGAAGGATTTAGAATCGAGTCCGGAGGCATATTTGATTTACAATGATGGTAATCGGAATGAATTTTTTATTATTGAGAATCATCAGGGTAGACAATGGTTTTCATACGTTGGAAATTTGACCGGTCTGCATGGGATGATGGTAAGCCACGTTAATTACGATGAAAAGGCCTGGACTTCCAATAAGGTTAATTCTTCTCCACGAAAACAATACTTGTCAATAATTCCTGCAGACAATGAATATGGAAAAAACAGGGAAAGTTATTTGTCTGATCTTTTTCCCGGACCCGGGAATGTGAAAATATTAGGCAATACCACACATGTAGAAACCGGAGGATTACTGTATAATGCGAACACCGATGGAAGTAATTATATGAACAAGGCCATAGTGGATATTGAGGAAGATGAGAATGGTACTGTTCATTTCGGGATAATTCACCTTGAGAATTTTGTTGCTCCGGAACCCATAGATGCCACCGAGATAGATGAAGAGGGATTTACTGCCAATTGGATACCTTCAGAACTTGCCGATTCATACAAAGTGGAATGTTTAAGTGTCGATTTCAGTTCCGGATTGCCTGTTCCAAAAAATGTTGTGATTGATAACATCACCACATCCTCTGTCCGCATAAACTGGCCTGTAGACTCTTCAGTAGCTTCTCAGTTTAGAGTGAAAGCCTATTATCATGGTTTGGAAACAAATTGGAGTCCCTATAAATCAGTTGAGAAATCAGGAGGAGAGGATTCATTGAATATGGTAGAGTCTGAAAACGGTCACGGAATAGCTATTTTCGGTCTTGACGGTTTGAGACGAGACACAATACTTCCCGGATTCAACATAGTGAGGACACCCGAAGGAGTCAGGAAAATTTTCATTCCTCAATAAGGAGAAAAATATAATTGGAAAAATTTTCACCGGAAGTGTAAGATTCGAAATGACAGGGGGTCTATAAATACGTAAGGAACTTAAAATCAAGATTCCTGAAAAAAAGAAGTCAAACAAATAAAGATACAATTATGAATCGCAACAACAACAATTACAACAACCAGAACGAGGAAATGAACCCTGAGGTTTATGAGGATAAGGCAGTAAACAGAAGTCGTCTTGCCAGAAATATAGCACTCGGAGCAGCCTTGGCAGGAGGTGGTGGTATCGCAGCCGCAGCCGCAACAAGAGCCGCAATGACTACTGAAGAACCCTGTGAAGAGTTAACCACTGATGATCTTTTCGGGGCAGCTTCAGCAGGAGATGTTACTACAGAAACTCAGGAGAAAGAATATGTATATGTGGAAAAGCCGGCTCAAAAAGCTCCGGTAGAGGATAAACCCGAAGAGAATCCTCAGGAGGATAAGGTGGTTTGGGATGAACAGGAGAACATCTATGTCAATGGAGAAAAAGTAATGAGCGTAGAAACCGGCAGTGTGGATGGTCAGAAATTTGCGATTGCAGATTATGACGGAGACAACGTAGCTGATGTTATCGCCGTTGATGAAAACAACAACGGAATTTTTGAGGATAATGAATTCCACGAATTATCATATTTTGATAATGTACGTATGGGACATGATGCCGCTCATTCAAATAACTATTATATGAATTCCGGAGATTCCCTTATGTACGCTGACAACAGCGGAGAGGAAAAGATACATAATAATTTCGAAGATGAGAAGACAGGGGAGAATTATCAGTCTGATTATGCAGAGAATAATCCCGACTATAATCCCGATGCGGATGGTGAAAACAACCAATACTATGCTTCAATCGAAATGGATAAGGATGGGGAGACATATCAGGAAGAATCTACAGTTTCCGAATCATCCTATATGGCCGACAACGATATTACAGGCGAAGATCCCTATTCTGTAGGTGGCGAAGAAGAAATAATAATTTAAACTCATATAATGGTGCTCATCCTCTCTTCCATTATCTGCTGAAGCGTATTTCACATACTTATCGAATTATCAAAAAAACAACATTATGCCAAAGAAGAAATGTCCGAACGGACACATATATGATTCAACAATCTATGGGGACTCATGTCCCCTTTGTCCTCCCGGAACAGGAGATTCATACAGTAACACCGGGACCATGTCAAATGATTTTGATGCATCAAGCACACGTATCAATGTTCCCGGAAATTTAAGAGAAGAGGTTGCCGGGGGCAACACCGGTGGTGGCATCGGAAGCATGGAAAGTCCTCAAGTGTCCAACTTTAATAACCAGGGAGGAGTGGATGCGAGTGGACAGACAAAATTATCTGCAAATCAGGGTGTAAATCATGGAGGAGCAAAACCGTTAGCTACAATGATTCGTCCTCCTAAAGGAGTAGCGAAGACAAATGGAAGAAAACTTGTCGGATTCCTGGTGACTTATAATAGATTCCCTATGGGAAAATCATTTGAAATCTATGAAGGGAAGAATTATATAGGTCGTGATGCATCTGCCGATATCTCTATTCCCGATGATAATCAGATTTCAGGACGTCACATGATGATTCTTTACCGTAATATTGACAACAAGTTTAAATATCGCGACGAGCAGTCAAGCAACGGAACTTTTGTCAACAAGGATCTTTCCGATGAAGGAGAACTTCATAATTACGATATAATTCGTCTTGGGAATACTGTATTCATTTTTATAGCCATTCCTCAAGTTTAAAATGATATGAACAACTTTATTTTTGCAGAATGTACTGACACTGGAAGAATCCGTCAGGTCAATGAGGATAGCATGGCGTCGTTTGACTCACCCAATGGAAGAGTTGTTGTGGTGTGTGACGGGATGGGTGGAATGAATGCCGGAGATGTGGCATCCAAGCTCGCAGTATCTGTGATTAAGGATATTCTTACAGATAATCAGTTCCCCAACCCCAATGAAGCCATCACCCGTTCGGTGATTGCGGCAAATCAGGCAATATTGAACAGGGCATCACAGAATATAGGATTATCCGGAATGGGAGCTACTTGCGTAATTCTCATTGTTAAAGATGGAAAGGTATATTATGGTTCTGTGGGAGACAGCAGAATTTATTATATCTCCGGTGGCAGTATCACCCAGCTCACCCGGGATCAATCCTACGTTCAGGCGCTTGTGGATGCCGGGGAGATTTCTGCAGAAGAGGCAGAGTCTCATCAGGACAAGAATCAGATTGTCAATGCCCTTGGAATCGAGACCATGACTCCTCCCGTTTTGGCAAAGACACCGATTACTCCCGCACCCGGCAGTGTTTTCCTTTTATGCTCGGACGGTCTGTCCAATATGGTGAAAAATGATGGTATTGCAACTATTATCTCACGCTCCGATCTGTCCCTGCAGCAGAAAGCTGAAACTTTAGTGGAAGCAGCAAATGAAGCCGGAGGAGTGGATAATATTACTGTTCAGCTCGTTGAATTTGCCGGTTCTTTTTCAGCAGTGGATAAGGAACGTAAGTTAAAACAGGAGATAAAGAAGAACAAAAGCATCACGTATCTACTTGCTGCCATCACAATTCTCATCGTTGTCGGCGGTGGAATCGCCTGGTATTTAACCTCTGCCGGGAATAATAAAAAAGACTCTGAATCAAAAGAGGTTGTTTCTAAAAAGAAATCCCAGCCTGTCCAGACCGTTACGACCAAAAAGGAGGTGATAATCGTAGAGAAAGAATCGAAATCCGCACCTCAAGCCAAACCGGTGAATAAGGAGGAAAGGCAGAAAAGAAAGAAAACGAATAATCCTATTAAGAGGAAAGTAGAGAAAGTAAAGGGGTCTACGACAAAAGTTGAAAACCCGAACCCGGAAGAGCAACAGATGCAGATACGAAAGAGTGATAATGTGCCGGGAAAATAAGATGTCATTATGAGACAGATAGCCAGTTATACAATCGAAGATCAGCCCATAGCGCGGGGAGGAATGGGTCAGATATTCAAGGGATATGATTCCCAAGGGAATACAGTTGCCTTAAAGGAGATTCTGCCGGAATTTGCCACTGACCTGACTATTGTAGCCCGACTTAACAAGGAGGTGGAATTTTTAATGAAGGTAGAACATCCTTCAATCGTAAAGTTATATTCCGCTTTCCGCGACACAGAAAACCAGAATTTCTATATAGTTATGGAACTGGTGGATGGGTTGAATATTGAACAATATATAGCCAAAAACGGTCCTATTCCATACGAATTGGCCACTGAAATCATGATAAAGGTGTTGGACGGAATGCAATGTGTGCATAATGCCAATATTGTACATCGTGACATCAAACCTTCCAATATAATGATTCTTCCGGATATGAGCGTAAGGTTGCTCGATTTTGGTGTGGCAAAAGATATGGAGGGTAACGGCACCATTCCCGGTTCAATAATTGGCACAACCGGATATATGAGTCCGGAACAAGCTAATGGAAATTCCATTAACTTTAAAGCTGACATATACTCTTTAGGATGCGTGTTCTTTTATATGCTCACGGGACAACATGCTTTCAACACGCTGACAAGTGAGTTTGAGACAAAGGATGCTATTATAAACAATAAATTCCCTAAACTGTCAAAATTTAAAAAGGGTATTCCGGATCGTCTGCAGAAGATTCTTGATAGGGCTACAGAAAGAGATATGACCCGCCGGTATGATTCATGTCTTGAATTTTTGTCCGCACTCAGAAACGGTACTGTAATCACCGGAAGCGGGGATGCTGACAAAGTAGTGGTGACTCTCGGACGTGATCAATGCGATATAATTTACAATGACCCCAATTGTAAGATTAGTCGTCATCATGCAGATATAGAATTGAAGGAATTTACCGGTGGTAAATACTATCTTTTTACTGACAAAAGCTCCAACGGTTCATTAGTCGGGGATCGACTTATCCACAATGGCTCGTGCACTATACCGGTCAGTGAGCCTTTGCCAATTATAAAACTCGCCAATTCGGATGCAGGGTTAGTGGATTGGAAAAGGATTCAGAAAGCGTTGAATGCCAAACTCAGGGGTAAAAATAATAATAATAAATCCACACCCCGGAGAAAGGGAAAACCGGATTGGATAGTGCCCGAATCAATGGAAGAAGACGGAAGTGTATGGTTAGTGGCTGCTTATGTGTTTGTGGTGTTAGGCGGTATTTTAGGTATTATATTCGGCACCCAGCTGGCCACCGCGAAAGTGAGTTACGGCCCAAAACATACGAAGGTCTTCAAATACAAAAAACTACACCGGCAACTTGGCTGGGGCGCGGTGATAGCTGCACCGATTTCGATGATAATCTGGCTTTTATGTCTATAAAATATATGCTTATCCAAAAGGGTAAGCATTTCTTTTATTCTTTACTTTTTTGACTTCCGGGATTTATCCTTATGTCATTATTACTGTAAGGAAGGAAAAGATGTTCATGATAAAATTCTTGCATCTACGGTGTAAGATTTAACGGGAAACGGGCATCTCTATATTCGTAGTTCTTCAGGAACTGATTCATGCAACAGTATGAAAAACCAAACAGAAAATAACAACAAAAACTTTTTCAGGATATGAAATTTTTAAAAGCTTCTCTAATTATGGGTTTTGCCATGCTCTCATGTGTGTCGGCAACTGCTCAAAAGACATTAACACAAACTCAGGAAAAGGCACAACGGTCATTCTACTTCTACCTTGACAAAATGAAGTTTAAACCGGAAGTGGATATGAGCGATAACAGCGTTTGTTTCCGTCAGAATGATGTGCTCTATTGGGTGACATTCTCTGACACCAACCCGATGCTTTATACCCTTCACAGAAAAGGTTATAAAGTAGGAGAGGGGAAAGATCTTTATAAAAAGGAGCCTGCTATCATAGCTGCAAATGAGATAAATAAGCTCTACCCAGGAATTAAGGTGACGGTAAACGATGATAAAGTTTCACTTGAACTTCAGACTTATGCCGCATCTACACAAGATTATAATAATGTTTTCACCCATTGTCTGGGCACATTCAAGACAGTAGATACAGATTTTAAGAAACTGTATAAAAAAGCACTTGACGAGAAGATAGAAACAGATGCAGAGAATATGCGTCAGATAAATGAGATGATTTCACCGAGCACTCTAAGAGGTCAAATCAAGTCAGTTTCTTTCCGATTGCTCGATGGTAATAACAAGCCGGTATCTGATTATAATGAGCCCTTACGAGCTTATTTGGCACGATATATTCAGCCTTGTGTTGAGTTTAATCAATGGAATGGCGAAACAAGGAATGTTAAATTGTTTGTAAGGATTATCACACCTGATGGTGACATTATCTGTCTTCCCGGCAAAAAATATACTGCTGTGATGAATGTGACCCTTGAGAAAAATAAGAAAGACACGATATATGAAGAGGATGTGGTAGGATCCGAAAAAGAGGGATTTTGGAAGCCGGGTGAGTATAAGTTTGAAATACTCGATGGTTTGGACGTGATTTACGATACAAGATTTAACATACTTTGATAAATAACCACATGAAATCTAAAAAAGTCCAAGGATTATTCCTTGTAATGGCAGTCTGCACGCTCCTGTTATCAGGAGCCTGCACTCGCCAGAAATCATCACTCTTCCCTGCAAATCTTATAGTGGCTGTGGATAAAATGGAAGCCATGCCAGACTCTGTATTGAAAAATGGAGCTATTGTCACAGGTTGTCATTTGGAAGTTAAAGACACTTCGATATGCTTTGATATAAAAATACCCGATAATAGATTTGAAAATCTTTCCGAAGATAGTATGAAGACAATAGTCAGGAAAGACTTTTCTGATCCTAATAAGAAGTTGAATGATAATCTTAAAAAGCATAATATTAATCTTCAATACATCTTTACTTTTCAGGATGGTTCGGTGAAACGGGTTAAGTACAGTCCCTCGGAACTTGATAATCTTTGAGATAAAATAGTTTATGACATTCTCCAATGCAATAAAAATCTGCTTAAGAGATTATGTGGATTTTTCCGGAAGAGCATCCCGTTCAGAATATTGGTGGTTTCAGTTAGGTGTATTCCTGATAGTGCTGATTTTGCCGTTAATGATAGCCGGAATAGTTTTTTGGTCCACTGATATCTTCACAGCTCTAATAGTATATTACATATTAGCCGGCATGTTTTCCTTATTTCTCATAATACCCTCATTGGCAGTCGCGGTGCGCCGGCTACATGACATAGGACGAAGCGGATGGTGGTATTTCATAACGTTTGTTCCGCTCATTGGAGGAATATGGTTTTTAGTTTTAATGCTCACAGGAAGTGACGAGGAAAACGAATATGGACTCCCTACAGTTTGAAAATCAAAGCCCTGACCAAAAATTAGTCAGGGCTCTTATTTTGCGTGATCCGGGCGTGACACGCGAATTCTTTTATAGAAAATGTTATCCACTCTTTAAATCTATTTTTGATAATTATCACACAGATTGTGAATCATGTCTGGAATTTATCAATGAAATTTATATCCATGTCATGACTCCGGATAAGGATTCGGGTAAGACAAAATTGGAAAAATTTGAATTTAGAAGCACACTCTTTACCTGGCTTAAGACCGTAGCTCTTTTCTATTGCTATAAACGTTATGGCCGCGTTAAAAAGGTACCCATTGAAAGATTTGCTGATAATTCTGATGACAGGGGTGTAAGATTTGATGAAGGTGAGGGGTCTTTAATAGAGGAAGGTGTAAATCTCGCATCGATGGATACGGATACGATACTTTCCCTTATGCCCAACAAGCGCTATAGTCAGCTTATCCGGCTCCGTTATGTGGAGGGACATACAAATGAAGAGACAGCGCAATTGATGGGGATGAATTTAAATACCTTTTATAACAAACACAAACTTGCAAAAGACCAGTTTGTAAAAATTCTTAGAAAGGAGGAATTCCAATCATGATGAGTGAAATAAAGGATTTACCGTTTTCAGAAGAGTTGCTTGCTTCTTGGCTGGATAATATGATGACCCCGGAGGAGGCATCAGAATTTGAAAAACTGTTCATTGATAATGAAGATGTTCAGCAGATTCTGGATGCAAACGATGCTATTGAGGAATCTTACGAAGAGTTCATAGAAACAAACGAGGAACTGCCGGAGGAACTATTTGGGGATTTCCAGATTCCAATGGGTCAGGACATCTTTGCAGAGGATGAGGAGAATGTAAAAATTCTGTTTAATACTGATAGTGAAAATTCTGATAATGATGATTTTGAAGAAAATAATTTAAATTTGGATAGGGACCTGGATTCAACCGAAGTTACTGATTTTAATGAAATTGACCACACTGTTTCTGAGGAGAATGAAGAGTGTTCACACCCACTTCTCGATCAATCCGAAGAGTCTTCCGAGAATGATGCTGATAGTTTTTATAATTCTTTTGAATCGTTAACTTTCTAATTACTATTGGAAAACTCTAACCATTTCCAGATTCAATGAATGGTTGAATAAATAAAATTATTTTTTTAAGGAAAAATTATTAGAGAAGAAAATTAAATAAAGAAATTATTAATTAAATTCCATTAAAGAATGAAGAAATCTATACTTGTGGCAACTGCTATTTGTGCCTTTATGACTGCAAATGCAGATTATTATGTTGTAGGAACCGTGAACGGTGTTGAAAACTGGGATGGTGCGGAAGATGCTAAATTTGAGGAAAAGGGAAACGGAATCTATGAATGGAGAGGTACAGAACTCGGGACAGGTTTCAAAATAAATGCCGGAAACGGTGACTGGGAAACAGTAAATATAGGGTCGAATGGTAGTCCAATTGAAAACGGGGTCCCCTACGAATATGAAACTGGT
>CAZDWB010000020.1:0-9328 GCA_964509225.1 uncultured Sangeribacter sp. | reverse complement strand
AGGGTCGAATGGTAGTCCAATTGAAAACGGGGTCCCCTACGAATATGAAACTGGTGTTTATAGTCGTAATATTGATATTGTTGTTGGGGTGGTGGTGCATAACCCCGTATTGATTCTGAATATATATGAAGAGACATTAACACTTACCGGAGACTTTGGGGGAGAACTTGGCGGAGACTTCGATTGGTTCGTAGCCGGTATTAATGGTGCATGGGTGACAAATCCTAAAGAGCCAATAGGATACATCATGCAAAAAACCGATAGAAAAGGAGTTTTTACTTGCGAAATCAATGTAACCCAATCTGAAGGAGAATTCAAGATATGCACTACAGACTGGACTGAAGAGTGGGGAACAAAAGATCCTTACTACGTGGAGATTACCAACGATAATCTTACAGTAGAACTTGAACAAATATTCGAGGTTAAAAAAGGTAATGTGCCCTATTCCCTTACTCCCGGCAATTACAGATTTACCTGGAATTACAACACCAAGATTATTACTGTTGCAGCTTGTCCTGACTATTATGTAGTTGGAGCAAACGTGAACGGCAATGAAGATTGGTTAGGAACAGATAGAGGTAAATTTGAGAAAAAGGGAAACGGAATCTATGAATGGAGAGGTACTGAACTCGGGACAAGTTTCAAAATAAATGCGGGAAACGGTGACTGGGAAACAGTAAATATAGGATCGAATGGTAGTCCAATAGAAAAAGGAGTTCCCTACGAATATGAAACTGGTTCTAGCACTCTTAACATTGAGTTACATTCTGGTAGTATAGTTATTAACCCCGTTATTTTACTAAATGTCAATGATTGCACTCTCACACTAACCGGAGACTTTGGTGGAGAATTCAATTGGTTCGTAGCCGGTATCAATGATGTTTGGGTAACAAATCCCAATAATTCAGGATACCTCCTGGAGCAAACAGATGAAGAAGGGGTTTTCGCTTGCGAGATCAACGTAGTACAGGCTGAAGGAGAATTCAAAATTTCTAAAACGAACTGGACTGAAAGATGGGGAACAAATAATCCCGATGTCATAGAACTTACAAATGAGAATCTCGAAGTAGAACTTGAAGAGCTCTATGGTGAAGAGGGTAATTTGTCCTATGTTCTAACCCCGGGAAATTATAAATTCACTTGGGATTACAATACCAAGACTCTTGTAGTAACGGATAGCTCATCAGTGATTTCTATTGAGGAGGGAGAGTCAGAAGCAGTATATTATACTCTCCAAGGTGTACGGGTTGCTAATCCAGTTAAAGGAGTATACATTAAGGTTGCAGGTAATAAGACAGACAAAATAGTTCGCTAAGCATCTATCAAACCTTACTTATGGATCATATCCAATAAGTAAGTATAAATTAAACGACCCAAAAAGTTAAATACAAAACTTTTTGGGTTCGTTTTTATTTTAAGTTGTCGTTTTTGAATTTAGGGATTGGATTTATTTATGAAATGGAATCAGTTGATGCAGATGCTTTTTGGGGGGATTAGGGCTCTTCGTCGAGGGAGTAGTTGAGAAAGCGGATGAAGGGGTAGAGGGTATGGAAAAGGTCGGCAACTCTCTCGGGCCAGTCAGGACTCAAGAAGAAAGATTCACTACATTCTTTGTATTTACCATAGTTGGTCATCCTCAGATAAAATGCCTGTGGATGGTTACGGTCCCACCCTTTGGGGATTGTCTTTAACATCGAACTGCACCAATCCGGAAATTCATTCCGCATATCCGGGGTATCCAGTATCTCTTCCCATTCCTCTATGTTGTCGACAATGGCATGGCGAAGTTTGTTAAGTGCCGGTCTCTCAATACACCAAATCCCTCCATATACTCCGGATGGATGAGAAGCGAAGGGTGACATTTCCAGATAAAAACCGGCACGGTCTGTTTTACGTCCGTAGGGGGAGAAGGCAGCCGAAAAATAAGTTTTATAAGGAGTCTTGTCTGGAGAAAAGCGTGTGTCGCGATATATGCGGTAAGCCGCAGATTTTCCATTCTGAGAACTCATCTCCGGATACCATGTTGTCATGGCAGCTATGATGCGGTCAAGGTCGGATAACCATTCCTCTCGAAGGGTATCAAACTCATTCTTATGCTGTTGGAACCATGGACGGTTATTGTTCCGTTCAAGTCTATGTAAAAAGTCAAAAAGCTTCGGTATGTAGTTTTCTTTAGTATTCATATATCTTAAACACTTTTGGAACACGAAATAGTATGGTCAATCCATTAAAACCTTTTAAATTTATCAAAAAAACTTTTTAATGTTTATTTAAAGGAATTTCTTTGGAAGGTCAGAGCACCAATCCGGAGATATGGAATTTAGTTATAAAAACTTAAAGAGGAGCCGAGCGTTTTGTTATTTTTGTGAAATCCACTATATTTGCATTCAGTCCTCGGAGTATTTGAAGGGTTTGAAATCTCAGGGATTAGAGGTTGACCTGTTAATTTTTCGAACTAATTGCCGGACTGACTCATCTATGAAAAGAAATATCTTTAGTTATATCATAATGTCGGTGCTGACACTATCCGTTTCAGCTCAGACTATCCGCCCCGGTTATGTGGACTGGGGAATTAAAGGACCTGAATTTCCTGCAGCGTTGCAAAAGTGGGAGAAGGGTCAGAAATGGACAGAGGATGATAATTTCTTTATCTCCAGGGTTCGCCCGAAGTCTCGTTTCCGTAACACCGCTACACAGATTAATCCCTCACTTGATGATACTAATGATAAGAAACTAATCTTCTGGGTTCCTATCAATAATCAGGAATTTAACGCACTCCCCGACGGCGTGTTTGATAGTGAGGTGTTCCCTCTTTGGTCATACGTAACTCATTATGGTAATTGGTCAACTCCTCTTGTCAGAATTCCTGCCGGGTTCAGTGATGTAGCTCATAAAAATGGTGTAGCGGTAAGTTCTGTGGCCGCCATACCCTTCGGAGAAATTACAGATACCTGGAGGGTCGCGCTGGAGGAATTGGCAAAAGTCACCCCAGAGAAATTAAGTGACTATCTTCTATATTATGGAGTAGATGGCATTGGCTATAACTCAGAGTTTCAGGGAGACGCAAGTCTTGTTACAAATCTGATACCTTTACATCAGAACACAGTGAAACTGATGAAGAGCCATGGTAATCCTGTGACAGAATTTATATGGTATGATGGCACAGACAAGAACGGTAAAATCCATTTTGATGCCGGTCTTGACACCCATAACTCCTCGATTTGGGGGCTGGGAGATTATGTCCGCACATCCCTCTTCTTCAATTATAATTGGAATATAAAGCGCACCTTGATGATGAGTGCCGAGAATGCTAAGAAATGGGGACGTAACCCCCTGGATTTGTATTGCGGCATCAATATGCAGGGGCGGGAGCCGGCATATTATCCCGAGATATGGCCTCTGCTGGCACAACACCCTCTTTCCATCGGATTATGGGGAGCCCATTCTCAGAATATGTTTTTCGAGGGGAGAGCCGAACAGAATTCCACTGCACTCGGGAATCAGCGTACGTATCTCAACAGAGTGATTCGTTGGTTTACCGGAAGTACTCAGAATCCGGTGAATACCCCAGAATTAAGCAACTCACTCATTCACGGTTCGGAAACAGCTGATTTTTTCGGAATGTCAAAAATGATGTCAGCCCGTTCCGCACTTAAATGGAATCTTTCAGAAGAACCCTTCATCACATATTTCAATTTAGGTAACGGTAAATTCTTCAATTACCGTGGTGAGCGTCAACACAATTCCGAATGGTATAATATCGGCATGCAAGACTATCTCCCCACATGGATGTGGTGGTTTTCCGGTAAATTCATGGGAAGGGAGGCTTCTGATGTGGCCACTGACGGATTAAAGGGGGAGTTTGTCTGGGACGATGCATATATGGGAGGTTCCACAATAAGAATCTATGGCTCCTCCGAGGAAGAATACCTTCATCTGTTTAAGACAGAATTCGAATTAAAGGATGGAGATGTAATAACATTCAGATATAAATTGCTGAACGGGTCTACGGATGCAGGAATAGTAGTTTCGTTGAAAGGTAAAGAAACAGTTGCAGAAGGAGAAAACAGTATGCGCGTAATGCATGCCGGCGCTCCGATACCCGGAATATGGACAGAAAAACGATTCACTGTCGGGAAGGATCTGATTCTCCCTGCCGGGAAAGAGATAGCCATGATAGCTCTGCATTTCAGCAACGCAGATGATCTGGATATGCGTCTTGGTGAATTCTCGATAGTGAGAGAGGAATCCATGAAGAGCACCGTCGCCACGCCGGTAGTGGAAAAAAGCGAGATTCTGACATCGCGCAACGGTGCTGCCGATGGAAAAATCATTTTTAACATGCCCCATGACAAGGGTAACGATGTATGTTATAATATCGATGTCAACACCTCCCTATTCAAGCTCTATGCTCAACAGGAGGGAAGAGAGCCGGTTTTGATGGGAATGACACCGTCATGGGCAGGATTAATGTTCTCAATCCCTTGCGACAACAATGCATCATCACGCGTAAGACTCGGAGTGAGTGCCATGAATCTTGACTGGTCTTCAGAAAGCGAGATAGCCTGGGGGGAATATTCCGACATAATTTCAAAGTATGAGATTAGCGATGACATTGAGCTGAGCAAGAGTGTGATTCATCCCGGAGAATCATTTACCATTTCCTATTCTGATCCAAAACACGAAAGTGGAAAGTGGAAAATAATTGATAAGGACGGAAATTTAATCAAGGAAGTGAAGGATGATACTTCAATTGCTATCGAAAAAGGTATCCTGACCCCGGGAATGTACACATTGATTCTTGAAGGTATGGAACATCCTGCGCCCGGGATATTTAAACTCACCGAGCGTACATTATCAGGGTATGTCCAGATTTTGGAAGAAGAAGTCGGGGGAGTTCCCGAGATTCTGGAAGTTGGTTACGACCTTTCAAATGATCAGGCATTATCAGAGATAGAAAGTGAATGTTTCGGCTTCAAAGGAGATAAAGCCTATTTGAGCTATAAGGCAGCCAAAGGAGAAGGCACGACATCCCGGGGATTGCATATAGCAGACAAGGGTGTCGGATTCAGCTGGGACGAGAGTGGCATTGAACCGGGCAAGTCATTCAGTGTAAGCTTCTGGTATAAGCCTGAACCGTTCAAGGGGAACCGGGTGCATTTGCTGAATATCCGTGATAAATCCGATGCATGGCCCATCAACAACTGGGGATGGTTCTGGCACACCGTGAAAGAGGATGGCACCACTGACGAATTCACACTCAGAGGGAAAGATGGCAACAATCTATCTTATAAATTCGCCGATATGCGACTCATACCCGGAGCATGGTATCACTTGGCATACGTATTTGAATCGGATACGGAAGGGAGGATACTCCCGTCGCTCTTTATCAATGGAGAGGAACAAATGGTAGCGAGCCGTACAGTCGGAGAAGAGGAATTTGAGGGAGCACCGGAGACAGGTGTTAAACCCTACGATTGGAGAGAGAAAAATATTGTAGCTTTCGGAGGTTATCTGCATAAGCATGGTTCCGTAGGTGGAAATATAGATAATCTGATGGTATGGGAAAAGTCACTCGATTCCGAGAGTGTGAAATCCGCCATGGGAGATATAAAGGAGTCTTCAGTGCCGGAAGGACTGAAAGCGTTCTTCGACTTTGAGAATGATGCTGATAATGAGGGACGTTTCAGTAGCGTGGTTCCGGCTGCGATTAAGGTCGGGATGCCCACATACGAGGCCACTGAAGTGGAGGGACAGTCCACTTTACGTTGGGAAAAACCCGATTACTGCTCCGGTTCTCCATTCGTTTCCGGAAAAGGAATGAAAATAAAGACAGAGACAATATGGACCGCTCCGGGAGCAAAAAAACTTTATAGTTCGGAAACTGAAGATGGCGGCACTGTTGCTTTGCAATTTGCATATACACCACTCAGTGAGGAAGCCGGCACTCTTTATCCCGTGCGTCTTACACTGAGCAATGAATTCGGGGAAGATAGTTATGATATTGAATTATCCCTTGGATTCTCGGGCGTTGAAAAAGTGAAAGTTGAGGAAACGGGGATTACCATATCCTCCACGATATTTGACAACATGTTGAGTGTGAAGGGAGACAAGAGTGGTGAATATCGTTTGTCCTTACTTTCACCTGACGGACGAACATTACTCATAAATGATTTCCTGACAGCCGGTGGTGAAGAAATGATAATTTACCCTGATGTAGAAAAAGGGATGTACATACTGAATGTGACCTTCAAAGGGAAACAGCTAATATCTAAAAGAGTAATAAGGAAATAGGGTATTTGCGTTGAGGGAGGTATATAATAAGGCAGGATATTCCGGCGTTATATAAAATCGGAGCAAGACTCCTTATCTGTATCCTTCAAAAGGGATAGATTTAATTTGGAACATAACAACAACAATTTCGCATTATGCGTTTTAGAATATTGAACCATAAACTTTTAGTGCCATTTATTGCATCAGTCTTCCTTGTTGGAGGAATTTATGAGGGATCTGCTCACACCAATATCGGTGGAGAATGGACCTCTTATCCTGCGGCGGATATCTATAATCACTATCCAGCAGAGCAGTTATCACAGGCGCTCTCCACACCGCGGTATGACTATTTTGTGATTCGGGGGATGGCTTATAAGAAAAATAAGTTTAGTTACACCGCTCCTGAATTGGATTTGGGTCGTGAATTCAATGCACTCTACCGTTACGACAGGGAGCATCCTGAAAAGGGGATGTACAGTGCAAACCGCGAGCTCCCCCTAAGCGGAAACTTGATTCAGACAGTCCGTTATTCACCAAAATCCGGAAAATTAGCCGTAGGTTATGATACCGGTGTTATTGATATCATTTCTGATGCCGGGGACATAACGGTCATTGAGTCCATAGCTCTTCAACCCCTTCCCACTTCCCGGACTATAAACTCCATCACCTTTTCTTCAGATGGAGCAACCATTTATGTTTGTCATGATTTGGGGATGATGTCATTTGACACATCCACCGGTAAGTGCCTTACAAGTTTCAATACATCCAAGTCTCCACACTATGCAGCAGGGCTTGGGGATAAAATATTATGGGTGGCTCCGGATGAAACGGATACCACGCGTCTATATCTTCTTCCTGGCGATACAGCCCCGGTTTTCACAGCCGGGAATGCCCTTGAAACTACCGTTTCCGCCGGCTTTGACCACCTTTGTCTTAATTCATCCGGGGGTGTGGCTGATGCTCAGGTGCTGATGCCCCTTTCCGACAAGAGTATCATGTTTGCCGGAAATGTTGGAGTCGCATCCTACTGTCCCATAGTATTGACACTTGGGATGGACGGAGAACCCGTATTTGTTCATCTTCCCGGACTTAACTATACCGACAGTAAGGCGGGTACCAATGTCAATGCCACCCATTCTTATCCGATAGAGACACTGACCGGAAATTATCGCGAAGGTTATCTTCTCAACTCATCGGGAGCGATAATGCTTGTTAAAACAGGTGTTGACCCTGATTTAACATCCGGCAACCCTGCTGATGATTTCTGCCGGCGTGCGTGCACTTTGCTTTCCAAGAATACTTTGAACGCATCTGTAGGGAAATTGACGGATGAGGAACATAGATTGGTTGCATCCTGGGATGGAGAGACATTTATGTCGCTCAATACAAAGGTCGGTTTCTTTACGCGTACGGTTACACGTGCGGAAGACGCAGCTTGGGACGCGGCTGTCGTTTGGAGCAAACGCAGTGAGGATATTCCCCTCGAAGGTAATCCATTGGCAGTACCTACTACCATCTCATATCATCCTGAGAAGGGTATGCTCTTCTCAGGTAATCAATATGACAGCTGGAATATTATCGATATGCCTGACCAACCGGCAAATATCTGTGCTTTCAAAGATGAAAAATGGGAATATCTGGATTTATATCCCAAGAATTATTCAGCAGGTCGTCTGCAGTCACGTACACGCGGACTTGCCGTTGACCCGTTGGATACGGATAAATATTATTCCACT
Source organism: uncultured Sangeribacter sp. (assembly GCA_964509225.1). GTDB lineage: Bacteria > Bacteroidota > Bacteroidia > Bacteroidales > Muribaculaceae > Lepagella. Next base: position 1,319 of record CAZDWB010000020.1, on the reverse strand, counting down.
CATTACTATTACGGTCTTCTGAGACGTTCATTTTCCGAGCCTGAAAAGATAGTGTATCTGAGTATGCCCGGTATGGCCCTGACTTCCCTGAAAGGGTATGTGAATAATGCATTCCCCGGTTTACCTTCCGGGAAATACATTAATTTCACCGAACCCGCTTTTGACAGCAAGAACCGTCTTTGGATTGCTCCCGACTATCCCAACGGTGAGTACGACGGAAATATTTATCTCTTGAGTTGGGATGGTGAAAGTCGCATGAATTGTACGGACATTTATGATAATCATTCACTTATCAATGACAATGGATTTAATATCATAACTGTGCCCGGTAAACGTCACGTTCGCCGCCATTACCTTTATCCCTTGCAGAGTGAAGGATTTTCCAATACATTGTTATATATACCATACGCCTATTCCAATCTGACAACTCAACCATTTTTCTACGACCATAACGGCACTTTGGATGATACCTCAGACGACAGGATGGTGTCATTCTCCGATTTCCGTATTTATGGTGGTCAGATTAAGGTTTCCGACACATATTATCTCACAGTGTCGGCAGTAGAAGATTTAGAAAATGGAGAGGTGTGGATTATCACAGACCAGGGACCTTTCTATTGCAAGCTTTCCGAAGTCTTTTTGGGAAATCCCGTTCTTTATCCTGTTGAACTGGAATCAGATGGAGATGTGGAACCTACTTTTGCCCAGGATTTCTATTGCCGGTATATTCAAATAGACTCTCTCGGCAGAAAATGGATTGGAGTCTCGACCGGTTTGATGTGTTTAAGTCCGGATCATAAGAAGCTTTTGGGATTCTGGAATTCAGAAAATTCACCGATTACAAATGATAGGGTTCTTGGAATGAATCTTGACCCGGTGACTAATGATATATGGCTTGCTACATACGGTACCCTCTATCGTTTCCGACCTGAGGGTTCTGAATTATATCAGGATTCTCCACGAAGCATTTCATGCTCTCCGCAATATCTTACTCCTGATTTTCTCGGAGAGATGAGTTTCACCGGTTTGAAAGAGGGTACACGATATACCATTGTAGATCCAGCCGGGAAGAGTGCCTTTGTTCTCCCGGACGCCCGCAGCGGACGGGCATCCTGGCATCCCGCTTCTATCGGGACTCTCAACACAGGAGTATATGAATTACAGAATTCAAAAGGTGAAACAGTGTTTAACTTTAAAGTCTTGAAGAGATAGTTTTTGCGAAATGTTTCTCCAGCGAGAGATATAGATAAATATCAGATATAATAAAGAGGGTGTGTCAAAATAGGCACATCCTCTTTTTTACGCCGCTGAGGTTTCAA
>CAZDWB010000019.1:0-43748 GCA_964509225.1 uncultured Sangeribacter sp. | reverse complement strand
TTGCATTTAATTTACAAAATATGTATTTTGTAAAACAGTTTTGAGTTTTATAAATTTAGTCGAAGTTAAACCTTATCACGCCGCTGGTGATGGTTTTTTTGGTGGAAAGCGGGAGAGTAGGTAATCGCCACCTTATTTAAAGGCATCCATATTTGGGTGCCTTTTTTAATATAGTTGAAGTTAAACCTTATCACGCCGCAGGTGATGGTCTTCTTTGGGAAATCGGGAGAGTTGGTAATTGCGACCTTAATAATTGATGATAGCATATAAAGTTTTGCTCTTTTTATGCTCTAAATATTTTTTTTAATGGTATTGGGTCATATAACACTCAATGCGAAATTAATCCTTTTTACATCGGGAGTGATGGTATTTAAAAGGATTATTTTCTATATCTCTATTGATAGACGAAGGTTAAATTGACGACGTGTCAGGTAATTGGGGACAGCATACTGAAGGTTATTTACATCAGTTACCCAGTAGTAACTGCTGACATTTGAGATATCAAATAGATTGAAGCAATCAAATGCTAATACGATGCTTTTGAAATGGCGCCAAAAATTGTATGGTCGTACTCCATCTGATGGTGCCCCAACAAGTTGATAACTTACTCCGACATCAACTCTTTTATAAGCCGGTGCTCGGAAATATGATTTGTCGCGGCTTATGTGCGGAGCAGTCATTGTTAATCCATCTGAAAATATTCCTCGGAGAGAGAATTTTAATTTAGGGAATTTTGGGAAGTAATCTGTAAAGAATAGACCGAATGAATATCTCTGATCCGATGGTAATGGTACTTTCTTGCCATTCAATTCTTGAGATGTATTCATGAGTGAGAATGTAATCCAGGAATCAGACCCGGGCACAAACTGACCGAAGAGTTTAAAGTCTAATCCCATGATATGTCCTTTGGAATCATTAATTCCACTATAGTTTATTTTAAGATTGTCGTATTCGTAGGAAATCAGATTTGCTAAATTTTTATAGTATGCTTCTCCGGTAAGTTTAAATGGCCGGTTCATCATTCTGAAAGTATAGTCTATTGCAAATAGGATCTGAATACTACGTGGCGATTTAATGTTTCTATTAAGAGTTATAAAAGCGTTTTCAAATTCGTCAGTAACCGCTTGACGGTATTCTTTATAAAAAGGACTTTGGTAATACATACCTAAAGCAAGTCGATAGTTCCAACGATTATATTCGATTGGGGAGAAGTTAAAATTCACTCTTGGAGAAATCAGGAATTCTTTATTGAAATCCCAATATGAAAAGCGAATCCCTGCATTAAGGGTCATAAATGCCTTGGATGTTTCAAAATTCAGTGCATCTTCTACGTAGAATGCAAAGCGGTTGGTAGAAATATTTTGTTTAGAAGATAGATTATAAATAAGATGAACTCCATCGGGGAGAGTCGGAAGAGAATAACCAGCAGAATCACGCCATTCCCATTCTTTAGTCCTATCATGGAATTGTTCGTGTTGAAATGTGATTCCGTATGTGATATTATTTTTTTTAATGACAGATGTTCCTTTTAGTACTGTCTGAATTACTGATGCTTTTAGACGATTTCGGGAATGTTCCATATATTTCCCTACACCTAATTCACCACCTATTGAACCTTCCCCGGATGTGCCAGCTTGATTAAGCCAGTATTCTCCAGAAATATCGTAACTCACAAGTTCGTTAGTCAGGAATCCTGAAATGCCCAAGGAAAAGGTTGTAGCACGATTATGTTTATAATTAAATTGGAGGGAGCCTAAATATGTTTCGAATTTATCTTTTTCCTGACCGTCAAAATAAACTTTAAAATGTTTGGTATCTTGTGCCGTTCCGAAATTTGTTTCTCGGTCTGCCGGGATAAAGTTATAATGGTTTAGAGAGATATTGCCTAAGAAATTAAGTGATATTTTATCAGATGGTTTAAAATTTAGGTTAGTTTGATAATCGAAATAAAGAGGGTCATATTCTCCCCTGGTTTCTAAAGAACTGAGTAGTGAATTATTTTTTTTAAGTCGTAGACCGTGTAATTGAGAAAATTTTCCTGAATTTTGACCGAATGTAAGAGATCCACCCATTAGGGAAAGGGATAATGAACCTTCTAAAGCTTCTGGTTCTCTATATGAAATATCAAGCGCTGAAGACATTTTATCAGCATATCTCGCAGGAAAACCGCCTGATGAGAAGCTGATATTACCTACCATATCAGGGTTGATTATACTAAGACCCTCCTGTTGACCACTTCTGACAAGTTGGGGACGATAAATCTCAACGCCATTTATATATACGGAATTTTCATCAAAGGAGCCACCTCTGACTGAATATTGTGAACTCATTTCGTTGGATGAATTCACCCCTGCCATTGTGGTAATTAAAGCTTCTACAGAACCTCCCGTAACATCGGGTGAAAGTTTCATATCATCGGTACCAATAGTTTGCATACCGTTTGTATTCTGCCGGAAACCAGTTACTTCAAGTTCTTGCAAAACTTTTTCATCGTTATACATTCTAACATTTAGAGTAATATCACCCTTGGCGTCAATCAGCCGGCGTGTAATGTTATGATATCCGATGCAGGAAAAGATTACGTCAATAGTATCCTTAGGAGCAACGGATAGAGAATACATACCTTTAAGATCAGTATTAGTACCAATAGCTGTTCCTCCAATTCTTACAGTTCCGAATTCAATAGGTTGGTCTTCGGCATCAACTACTTTACCGGAAATTTTGACATTTTCCGCGCGGAGAGAAAACGAAGATATGCAAAGTAATAAAAAAAAGAATACTCTAAATCTGTTCATCAATAATTAAACGATTTGAAGTAAAGTTTAGTACGTTATGCAGTTGTTTGACGAATCAAAAAATTTTAAATATTGGTTCGTGTTGGGATATTAGTATAAGTTTTGTAAATTTGCACTATATGACTTCATAAGAAAAATAAAAAGAAGATAATTTAAATAAGGATATGGCACAGAAACCTTCAATACCCAAAGGTACGCGTGATTTTACGCCGGCGGAGATGGCAAGAAGAAATTATATTTTCGAAATTATTAGAGAAGCCTTTAAGTTGTATGGTTATCATCAGATAGAGACGCCGGCAATAGAAAATTTATCTACCTTAATGGGGAAATATGGTGAAGAAGGTGATAAACTTCTTTTTAAAATCTTGAATTCGGGAGATTTTATGAAGGGTGTTAATGATGAAGATTTAAAAGAACATAATCTACAGCATTTAACTAAGCAAATGTGTGAGAAAGGATTGCGATATGATCTTACTGTTCCTTTTGCGCGATTTGTGGTGCAACATCGTAACGAGCTTCAACTCCCTTTTAAGAGATTTCAGATTCAACCGGTATGGCGAGCTGATCGTCCGCAGAAAGGAAGGTATAGAGAGTTTTATCAATGCGATGCTGATGTAGTGGGCTCTGAATCTCTGAATAATGAAATTGAATTGCTATCACTTGTTGACTACGTTTTTACAAAATTCGGTATCAGAACAGTAATCAAGGTAAATAACAGGAAAATTCTAACAGGGATAGCGGAATTAATAGGTGCTTCAGACAAAATTATTGATATAACTGTCGCCATAGATAAGATTGATAAAATCGGACTTGATGCAGTTAAAGAAGAATTGAAAAGCCGCGGTATTTCAGAAGCAGGAATTGAGCAATTGGAACCTCTTTTGAAGATGACCGGTAATACAGAAGAGAAGTTATTGAAACTTGAAGAGATTTTGAGGGATTCAGCTATAGGACTTAAAGGGGTAGAGGAATTAAAAGAGGTCATGGATGGCTGTCTATCTTTAGGATTTACAAACGAAATTGAAGTTGATGTATCACTTGCAAGGGGCCTTAATTATTACACAGGTACTATTATTGAGGTTAAGGCTTTGGATGTAGAAATAGGAAGTATAACCGGAGGTGGAAGATATGATAATTTAACCGGTGTATTCGGCGTTGACGGTCTTTCGGGTGTCGGAATTTCCTTTGGAGCAGACAGGATATATGATGTACTTAACCAATTAAACCTTTATCCCCTCAGTCTTAACTCATCAGTAGATATAATGTTTGTAAACTTCGGGAAAAAAGAATCTGATAGAGCGTTACAAGTGATGCAGGTAATAAGAAAATCAGGTATTTCCACCGAATTATATCCGGACCCTGTTAAGATGAAAAAGCAGATGGGATATGCAGATAGTAATAAGATTCCTTACGTTGGAATAATAGGAGAGGATGAGCTTGCTGATGGTACTGTTACTTTAAAAAACATGTCAACGGGGGAGCAGAAAAGAATTGATGTTGCATCACTTATAGAGGAATTTTCAAAAAGATGAGCGAAAGTATAAGCTTCAAGCAATTTGAGCTAAGACAGCCGGATTATAAAAGAGATGAATCTGAAGAGAAATATTTCTTTGCGCTTGCCAACAAGTTAAATAGCATTGCCATAGAGAACGGAATGTTAACCGATTGGCAGGAACAGGTTATAGCAAGGGGAGCAATGGGGGTAGTAGGTTATTTTCAGGATATTCTTGCTGATGCCGGTTTATGGAGATCATTTATTGATATGAATCGCCATCTGTATAACAGGACATTACCTTTTTATGAGGTAACGGAAAATTATATAGATTATGAGCTGAATTTTGAAGATGTAAGATTTTTAACATGGTATTCTTTAACATTAAACAGCGAGCTGAACAGATTATGTTCACCATTGGATAAAGATATAGAATCTATTGCACGTAAATGGTATGAAGTGCTTGAACAGGAATATGAAACAGCACCGTTACCGGTTTCTTTTCAAATAGGGAAGGGTCTTGAATTGAATAATCCGGAGGAGAGAATGCAAGTGTATCAATTCGGAAGTTGGCTATTCATGTATTCTTATCTTATGTCTCCGGCATATTCCATGACAATGCTTGAGATGATGGATGATCCTGCAATGAAAAGTGGAGATATAGAAACCATCCAGCAGCGTATAGAACAATCAATGGCAGAAGATCCCACAGGTCCCCTTGCACTTTATCTTGGAGAATGGCTCACATTAATTCTTGAAGGTAAAATTCCTTCATTTACATCAGAATCCACTGCGGATGATAATAGAAGTGACAAAACCTATGATTCATTCATTAAGGCTACTGGCGGTTCTACAATAAAGTTTATAAAAAATTATGATGAACTAAACAGCTTTTTCATTGAAAAACTTGGTTGGAAAGAGGGTGAGGAGCATTTGCCCCAAATGAAAAACTTCCACAACTTCGTTCTAATGGTAACGAAGGGGAAAGGGATGTTGCTTGCAAAAGATATTGCAACTTATATATGTCATCCTGAGAATACACTTTATATAAAGGAAGAAGCTTTGGAGCATGCTATGGAGTTGTTGACAGTTAGAGGCAAATGTCCTGCAGATCTTCTGAAATATATTGAAAAAGGGGGATTTCTTCCGGATGCTCATTTCGCAGGGAGTGATGATTTTAAATTAGTTAAAGATAATTTTGATTTTATTTCCCGTTGTTATTTACAACTGTATTACAGAGGAGATTAATTTAGGAGTAATTAAAGGAAAAATCGGATAATTAATTTTCTCAGAGTATTTGGCAGCTAAAAAAATGTTTAATATGAAATATAAAATATTTTCCCTTATTATATTCTCTATAGGTTTATGTTTTGAGGTGTCGGCCCAGACGACACGGGAAGAAATGGCAGAGAATCTTAATAAAACCGGAGGAGTTTATTATGCTTATCCCGTGGAAAAATCTGTTAACACACCTTCACCGAAGGGTTACAAGCCCTTTTATATTTCCCATTATGGAAGACACGGCTCAAGATATTTAATCAGTGATAATGATTATAGATGGGTTTCGGAAACCTTGCATAAGGCGCATGACGCAAATGCATTGACAGAGTTGGGAAATGATGTTATGCAAAGAATTGATTCTGTTATGATAGAAGCCGACGGAAGAGGAGGAGACTTGTCACCCTTGGGGGTGCGTCAGCATCGAGGCATTGCTGAAAGGATGTATTATTCTTTTCCGGAGGTATTCAAAGGAGAGACAGAAATATCGGCACGTTCTACAACCGTGATACGTTGTGTCCTTTCTATGGATGCTTTCAGTGAACGTCTTAAAGAGCTTAATCCGAATCTTAAAATCACACGTGAGTCATCAGGCAGATATATGAATTATCTGAACTATCATAGTGATGAATCTAATGCTTATACTTCAAGTGAATGGAAGGAACAATACAGAAAATTTGAAAATGAACATACTAATCCGGACCGGTTGGTAAACTCTATTTTTAGTGATTCCAAATATGTAGAGAAAAATATAAATCCGCACGACTTTATGTGGGGACTATATTGGATAGCTTCTGGTATGCAAAATATTGAGACAGAACTGGATTTTTATGATTTGTTTACAGCTGAGGAGCTTTTTGATTTATGGCAATGTTTTAATTACCGTTTTTATGCCTGTGATTCAAATTTTGCAGGCAATCGCGGTATGGTATTAGATAACGCGAAACCCTTGTTACGAAATATAATTGCTTCGGCTGATAATGCCATTGCTTCTTCAGATCCAAGTGTGACATTGAGATTTGGTCATGATGGGAATCTAATACCGCTTGCCGGCATATTAAGATTAGAGGGATGCTATGAGTCGGTTGATGAGCCATCGGAATTTTACAAACATTTTGCAGAATATAAAATAGCTCCTATGGCGGGAAATATTCAGATGATATTTTTCAGAAAGCCGGGTAAGAAGGAATATAGCGATGAAGAGGTTCTTGTAAAATTCATGTTGAATGAACGAGAAATCGGAATTCCTGTCAAAACCGATATATTTCCGTTCTATTCATGGAAGGATATAAAGGATTATTATTATAATGAAATTCTAAATTAGTGAGATTAATATAATTCTGAATTTTATTAGAATAAATAATTATATAATTAAATGAGTAATTATTTAATTAGCAATTAATGTATTAATTTAAAAATTACAATTATCATATTTTACCAAAAATCGAACGAAGTCTAAGCTTTATAACACCAAAGACTGCTTCGCCGAATATTCCTGAATTCATTTTGCTCACCCCGAGCATACGGTTGATAAAAATGATTGGGAGTTCAACGATTTTAAAATTCTTTTTATAGGCAGTAAATTTCATTTCAATTTGAAACGCATACCCTTTGAATTCTACTTTGTCCAGTTCGATTGCTTCAAGGACCTGACGCTTGTAACAAACAAACCCGGCAGTAGAGTCCCTCAGCTTCATTCTGGTAATGAATCTGACGTAAGCTGAAGCAAAATATGACATTAAAACCCTTCCCATAGGCCAATTGACAACGTTGACCCCTGTGATATACCTTGACCCTACACATACGTCAGCCCCATTGTCTTTACATTCATGGTAAAGACGTGTGAGGTCGGAAGGATTATGCGAGAAATCGGCATCCATCTCTATTATGAAGTCGTAACCTTCTTGAATGGCCCATTTAAATCCCTGTATATAAGCTGTTCCTAATCCAAGCTTACCGGACCGGCACTGCAAATTTACTCTACCTGGATATGTTTTTATCTTTTCCCTTACCGCATCAGCAGTTCCATCCGGAGAGCCATCGTCAATGATTAAAACGTCAAATTCATCCGGAAGTGCCATAACGGTGTCTATCATTTTGGAAATATTTTCTATTTCATTGTAGGTAGGTATTATGACCAAAACATCACTCATAGGAAGTACAATTAAATAAAAAGCTTTAATAAATTAATATTGTCCCCTCCGGACAGGTAATAAAACACGTTATGCCATGAGGAGTTTATCTTTCCTCGTTGACATAACGCGAAATTACAAAATATTTCCGATTTGGGATAATATAGTACGAATTATTTGTTAAGGTACAATACTCTAACTGACGTTTCTCAACAGAAATCATTAAGGTTAAAAATATACATTATACTTGTCAAGCATCATCAATGGATGATAAGATAATTTTGCTTTTCGCAAACCTTCATCACCTGCATCGTCTTCACGGTTAATATATTTTATTTGGGGATTATTTTCTGTAATGAAGCTCGCAAACTCCTTATTTATCATTTCGTAGCTTCCCTGGAATTCTCTTAATGCTTTTTCCACATGCACGTAAAATGTATCTCTTTTGATATCACCGATCGAGATGGCGCAAATATTACCTTCTGCTTTTAACATTACGCCAATCAGATTGTCATCCCCCGATTTTATACAATTTATAAGGAAACGTGTAAGTTTTCGTTCTTCAATTGCCATTTGTGTGTCATCACCTTCAAGATCAAACTTATCCATAAAATGAAGTGCTTGATCGGAATTATCAGAAGTCATTTTTACAAGTTCCCAACCGGGATAGGAAGAAATGAATTTATTTACATGATTTCTTTTTTTACCATTTTTCTTTCCCTGTAGAGTCGCTAAACTTTCTGCTTCGTATAGATAGTCACTCCATTCATCAAGTTTATCGATTTTTCGAGGGTCTAAATTTTTAAATTCATTAATCGCATATTCAGGGATCGCGGAAAAATAAAGTGGTATTTGATTAATATCACAGTAGTCTCTTAGAAGAGCAACGGAATCTTTTAACTTCATTTTGCCGATAGGTAGAGAGAATGCAGGTTTATTACAATCATTTTCCAAAGTACCTTTAATAAAAAGGGTATCATTTATTATAGCATATTCATATTTGAAATAGTCAATCCACATAAGCACTCCTCCATAGGAGAAATCAGTAGTTCTTCCGGATTCCTTCAGGAGAAAGTCCCAGATAAGAGACATATCGGAATGGGTAATTTTTCTGAATTTTAAATCTTCAACTTTTGGCAGAATAACAGATTCTTTAGCCTGGGCATACCAATTGTTAAAATTTTGATATTCTCTCCCTGTGTTGTAATTGGAAGGGGTAAAGTTCCATGTTGCATCCATAGTGAAATCAAATTAAGTTACAATCCTTATTGGATTGTTATTTTACAAGGCAATATTAAAATTAAAAATTAAAAAGAATTAATGTTCTCTTTAATAATAACGCGTTAAGTAATAAAAAGGATTAAATTGCGATCAACTAAAACAGTGTGATAATGTTAATGAGTAAGGGAAGTGATGAATGGAAAGAACTTCAGTTGAAAAAGGATTAAAGAGTTAAGTAAAAAATGGAAGCTGTGTATTGATTAAAGTAAAAATGGTTTAAAACAATTTTATAAGGTTATTGTTGGGATCCTTGTTCAAGGAAGTTGCAAATGCCTCTAAAAAGAAAAGACTGTATCAAAATTTCTTCTTTGATACAGTCATAAATAAAAATTAGTGATTCGTGCAGGATTCAAACCTGCAACCTTCTGATCCGTAGTCAGATGCTCTATTCAATTGAGCTAACGAACCATAATTCATTCCTGAATTGCGGTGCAAAGTTACGTATTTTTTTTATTCCAGCCAAATATTTTGAGTAATTCTTTATAAATTTTATTAAAAAACTTTGTTTTGAACCGAGAACGGTACTCGGATTATTTTCCTTGAGTTTGAATTTCTGGACTCTAAATTTTAATCCTGAGGAATTGATACATGAATCAGGTCTCGGAAGAATTAATATGGAAGTATTGTTTTAGAAATTCAGTGTTACACAGGCGCTCCCTTCCATTCCGCTAATTGGTGGTGTGAGTTTTGTGATAGAGATGGTTCCGGATGATATAATTGGTTTTGACTCGATTATCTTGTTAGCAATTTTCCATGCTATGGTTTCCAGAAGTTTTCCTCCTTGCATCATCATTTCTTTTACGATGAAGTAAAGGTCGACGTATGAAATCATATTATCCAAGGAATCATCATTGATGTTGTCCGGGGCAGGAAAAATGACATCGAGGTTTACATAAAATTCGTTCCCCACCAGTCTCTCCTGTTCGAAGAGACCAATGGGTGAATAGAATTTTAAATTTTTTAGTGAGATAGTAAAAGTTCTCAATAGGGATATTTATTTAATAACGGGTATTTTGTCAATGCGTCTTTGGTGTCTGCCCCCTTCGAATTTGGCATCAAGATAGGAGTCAACAATTTTGAGCGCTTCTTCTTCAGAGATAAAACGCGCCGGAAGGACTAAAAAATTGGCATTATTATGCTGTTTAGCTAACGATGCTAATTCCGGTAGCCAACAAAGAGCTGCTCTGATCTTCTGGTGTTTATTAAGTGTAATGGCAATTCCATTCCCTGAACCGCACATTGCAATTCCGAATTCACAATTTCCGTCTTCTACAGCTTCTGCAGCAGGATGAGCATAGTCCGGATAGTCACAACTTTCAGTAGAATGGGTTCCAAAATCAACAGGTTCAAACCCTTTGTCATTAAGGTAGAGCATGATGCGCTCCTTTAATTTAAATCCGGCATGATCGCATGCCATTGCAACTTTTGTCATATCTTAAAGTTTTTATAATCAAATTTGGAAATAATATTCATTCCTGAGTTTTTTTATCTCCAAAAATTTTAGATGTAAAAGCAAATCTTACAAGGAAATAATTGGTCGGGATGCAAATTGCAAGGGCTGGCAAGAGTGCCAGAGTAGGATCTACAAGCCCTTTAAAAATCGCCACAAGACCGGTTTGAAGTCCCATATTAATCAAATGACTTAATATGAAACCGAGTCCGTTTTTTGCTGTAGGATGTTTATGAAAAGTGAAATAGCTCGATAAAATATAATTAAAGACAAAGCTTATGGCGTAACTAATCATTGTAGATGGAACTGCCTTAACTCCAACGACATTTACAAACACTACATAAACGCCATATTGAATTATTGTAGCAATTCCGCCTACCATACAGAAACGAATTATTTCAGACAGACGACTATCACTTTTTATCAGATTTTTAATATTCATGGTATCAGGTTAAGATTCTATAGATCAGACTCCGAATTTTGGTTGGCGCCCATTTCTTTATTTTCTTCTATTTCCTTATTAATTGAGTCAATGTAGTCAAGTATATCATCTCTACCCTGACGCTTTTCAGAAGATGTAATAAAGATTGGAGGGAGCTCTTCCCATTGGGAAAGAAGAGTTTTTTTATAATCTTCCACCATTTTTTCTGCAGCAGTTTTACTTATTTTGTCAGCTTTGGTAAATACCAAAGCAAAAGGCACAGCATTTTCACCAAGCCATTCAATAAATTCAAGATCAATTTTTTGAGGTTTATGACGAATATCGAGAAGCACAAACAAGAGAGTCATTTGGGGGCGGAGTGTCACATAATCCTCAATTAGTCGTTTGATCTCTGCTCTTTGTTGTTTGCCACGGGAAGCATACCCATATCCCGGTAGGTCAACAATCCACCATTTCCCATCATTAATTTTAAAATGATTAATCAGAAGGGTTTTCCCCGGTAACTGAGAGGTTTTGGCAAGTCCTTTTCTACCGGTTAGCATATTTATAAGAGAAGATTTCCCTACATTAGATCTTCCAATAAAGGCATATTCCGGTTCATCATGCTGCGGACACTTTCTGACATCTACATTGCTTATTTCATATTTTGCATTTTTTATTTCCATACTACTGAGTATTAAAGTTTAAAAGAAGATGGAATGGATTATTTCTAATCCACGGTCAGCATCCTCCTCTTTTACTACAAACGTTGCAGTAGTTTTAGAAGTTCCGTTGGAGGAAGCAAAAACTTTTAGACCGGCACTTAATAGTGCATTTAAAATGCGAGTCGTGAGACCTTCAAATGTGGATAGCTTTTCTCCTACTACGGCAATGGTAGCAAGTTTATCGATAAATCCAAGGTCGGTGATTTTCCCGTTTCCCAATTCAGGAGCAAATTCTTCTTCAAGTAATTTGAGAGCATTTTCAGCATCTTGTCTTCGCAGAGCAAAAGAGAAAGTAGATTTGTCGCCATCCTGATGCACGAGAAATACACTTATCCCTTTTCGGGCCAAGGCATTGAAGGCACGTGAATTGATTTCGGGAAGGTTTAACGTCAGGGGTCCGGATATTGAAAAGAGAGAAGTATTTTTTATGGAAGAAAGACCGGTTACAGGCGAAGAACCTCCTGAAACCACGTCATGAATCATAGAGCCGGGGGCTGTAAGATTGAAAGTGTTGAGAATTTTAATGGGAATATTTTTATGAAATACAGGATAGATAGTAGGTGGATAAATAACTTTAGCTCCGAAAGAGCATAATTCCATGCTCTCAATGAAGGTCATTTCCGGAATAACTTTAGCATTAGGAATAATGCGTGGATCTGAGGTCATAAACCCATCAACATCTGTCCAGATTTCAAGGATATCTGCATTTAGAGCCGCTGCAATCAGAGCTGCTGTATAATCGCTTCCACCTCTTCCGAGGTTAGTAATTTCACCAGTAGAGTTATCAGAAGCGATGAAGCCTCCCAAAATTGCCGGTGATTGAAAATTATTCCCGAATTCCTTTACTATTAAGGAATTTGTGAGTTTTGTATCAGCAATATTTTTATTAAACCATTGCTCTGTTTTAATAAAATCGGGAGAATTATGATGGATTGAATTTTTTATGATACCGCTTACAACTACTGAAGACATCCGCTCTCCGAAACTGACAATCAAATCAAGTGTTTTCTGGGGAAGATCAGCAATAAGGGATAGTCCGTCATATAGTCGGGAAAGTTCGGAAAGGAGATTAGAGATAATGTCAAGTGTGTTTTTTTTAACTTCCGGTCTTACGAGGTGATGAATAATTTCAAAATGTCTTTCGGAGATAGCAGTCATGTTATCCTTATATTTTTTATCCCCGGAAGCTGCCATATTGGCGGTTTGGATAAGCATGTCAGTCAGACCGCCTAAAGCAGAAACAACTATGATTGCCGGCTCATCAAGACTTTCTACAATTTTTTTAACATGACTGAGGCTTTTTACGGTACCAACCGAGGTGCCTCCAAATTTTAATACTTTCATCTCCTCAAAAGTCTAATCAAAAGACAAAAGTAATAAAAAATTATAGATTAACCAACGTTGATATTATTCGTCCTTCACAGAATATTGAAGCAGTACTATATCTGCCATACCTGATGGTAGCTGATACCATTGTTTAAGATAGCCAGCTTTAACAAATCCGCAGGATTCAAAACAACGTAGTGCAGCTTCATTAAAGGAAGCTATTCTTGCCATTAACTGTTTAAGCTGTAAATAATTCCGGGCGTAGTAAATAAGCCCTTCAATTATTTTTGCTCCAAATCCGTTGTCTCGTTTTTCGGGGATTAAATAAATCCCAACATAACTATGGCTATGCCGACGAGAAAGTTCGTAGAAATCAGCAATACCAATAGGTTTTCCGGGTTGTTCTTCAACAATGAGGCGCAGTTGTCCTTCCTCAAAAGGGGAGGCTTGATAAGACAAAGCATACTGGAGAAGCAAATGTCGAGTTAACGGTGCTTCAGTTTCTGAAGCAAACCAATTGGACCAATCGTTTTCAATACGGAAGAGCAGGTCAACATCTTCCGGCTCAACTCCTCTGAATACAAGACCATTTATTTCCATTCCGAATCTGATGAAAATGGTATACGATTTATAATGGACCTTCCGAGTGTGAGTTCATCAGTATATTCCAATTCATTTCCGATACTTAGACCGCGGGCAAGAACAGACACCTTAACTCCGGAATCGGACAATTTTCTGAAAATATAGAAACTTGTTGTATCCCCTTCAATGGTAGGATTGAGTGCGAGAATCACTTCCTGTATTTTATTTTCATTTACACGAGAAATGAGACTTTCAATTTCCAAATCGGATGGTCCTATACCATCAAGTGGAGAAATAAGTCCTCCTAAAACATGATACAATCCGGAAAATTCCCGTGAGCCTTCAATCGTGAGTACGTCTTTCACATTTTCAACAACACAAATTATAGAATTATCTCTGCGTGAATCACCACAGATTTCACAAGTTTCTGTTTCACTAATATTATGACAGGTAGTACAATAGGTGATTTTTTCTCGCATATTAATGATTGCTTCACCCAAGGCTTTTGCATATTCAGGCTCCTGACGCAACAGATGTAACGCCAATCGCAGAGCTGTTTTGCGTCCGATGCCCGGTAATTTTGCTAATTCATTAACAGCTGAATCGAGAAGGGTGGAATTATAAGAATGTTCCATTATTTCCGTTTATAAAAAGGATGACCATCCTTTACTTATTTTCAGGTAAGTCAAAAACCAATATAAAAACGAAAAAATGTTAGATTATATTGCAGGGGAAATTGCCGAACTCACACCAACGACATGTGTTATTGATAATCATGGAATAGGTTATGAAATTTATATAAGCATACTTGATTATGCAACACTTGAAAAAGAGAAACAAACAAAGCTGTATGTTCATGAAGTAATACGCGAAGATACCCATCAATTATTTGGATTTTTGGAACGTAGGGGAAGGTCTTTATTTCGATTATTGATAGGAGTAAGTGGAGTCGGTCCCAATACGGCACGTCTCATTTTATCCTCCATGACACTTGATCAGCTTGAAGAAACAATATCTTCGGGAAATGATTCAATATTAAAGTCAGTAAAAGGGATAGGAGGTAAAACAGCTCAAAGAATAATTGTAGATTTGAAAGATAAAATAAACATAACGGAAAGAACGTTATCTACAAATATGACAGGGGGCGGTGAGTGTTATGAAGATGCGCTCTCAGCCCTGACCATGTTAGGATTCAATCTGATGCAAAGTAAGAAAGTGCTAAAGAAGATTTTTATCTCATCTCCATCCATCTCTACGGAGGAAGCAGTAAAACAAGCGCTTAAAATGCTTTGACAGAAAGGATTGATATTTTACCTATAAAGTGAAACGAATCTCTTAGACTCTTGTAAATGTCCGTGCGCAAGCGTTATTTACATTTCAGGATAACTTTAGTAGTGTTGATAATATCGACGCTTGTGACGGTTATGACCCATTCTCAATATAAGAAATCGGAATTGGCACCACCTCCGCCACCTCCGACGTCTGAATATTTAGGAAATACGCGTATTCCTGATAGTGTCTTTCTTCCTTCACCGGTTTCACCGACTCTTCCCCGTGGGTATTCAGATTATGTAGGTCAGGAATATGCTGCAGACCTTCGCACTCCTTCCAATGTGAAGACAGAAGCAGTTTATAATCCGGAGACCGGTCTTTATGAACTCCATACAAAAATAGGAGAGACTGACATTGTCACGCCCTATATGATGACCTCTGAAGAGTATCATGAGATACTGAACAGACGGGAAATGTTCGGTTATTTTAAAACCAAGAATTCAGAGATTTTTGAAAATAAGGAGAAACAGCCGTTTAATATTCTGGATATGAACTTTGCACTCGGGCCATTGGAAAAAATTTTTGGTCCCGGTGGCGTTCGTCTAACCACACAAGGTTCAATCCAGTTGTCATTGGGAATTAAAAGTAATAAAACCGATAACCCTGCATTATCTTTAAAATCTCGTAGAAAAACTTTTTTTGATTTTGACCAGAAAATTCAGGCTACCATAGCTGCATCTGTAGGCGATAAGCTAAAATTCAATATGTCGTATAACACGGATGCAACCTTTGATTTTGATTCAAAAAATCTCAAACTTAATTATGAAGGGAAGGAAGATGAGATTATAAAAAATATTGAGGCCGGTAATGTGAGTATGACCACTGGTTCAAGTTTAATACGTGGTGGTACAGCTCTCTTTGGTGTCAAGACCAAACTTCAGTTCGGGAAACTCACCTTAACAGGTCTTATTTCTCAACAGAACAGTGAATCACGCACAGTAAATACCCAGGGGGGTGTCCAGGCAACAAAATTTTCAATAACAGCTGATAATTATGATGCTAACCGACACTTCTTCTTGGCACAATACTTTTATGATAATTATGATAATTTCGCATCCCGTCTCCCTTATGTTTCTTCGGGAATCAAAATTTCTCGAATAGAAGTTTGGGTGACTAATAAAAACTCAAACTTTCAGGAGGCCCGAAATTTCGTGGGTTTTATGGATTTGGCAGAGAATAAAAATTTGGCTAATAACTATTGGAGACCAAATCAATCACTTCCAATTCCTTCAAACCAATCCAACGACCTCTTGTCAGTAATAAAGAGTGAGTTTCCAGGTGCACGTAACATCAACCAGGTCACACAAGTTCTTGAACCATTGAAAGCCTTCGGAATAGATGGCGGTAGAGATTATGAAAAAGTAGAAAGTGCTCGCCTACTTAAATCTTCGGAATATACATTAAATTCAGATCTTGGATACATCTCCTTAAAATCTGCTTTAAATTCAGATGAAGTGCTCGCAGTGGCTTATGAATATACGTATCAGGGAAAGGTGTATCAGGTAGGTGAATTTTCATCTGATGTAACTTCCACATCAGATGCATTATTCCTAAAAATGTTGAGGGGAACTACGATTTCACCTCGTCTGCCGATGTGGAAATTGATGATGAAGAATGTATATTCTTTAGGAGCATATCAACTTTCCGGGAAGAATTTTAAACTTAATATAAAGTATTTAAGTGATACTACCGGAACAGAGATAAATTATCTTCCGGTGCCCGGAGTTTCGAACAAGCCGATTCTTCAATTGATGAATCTTGACCGTATTGACTCCAACCAGGAATCTAATCCTGACGGATTTTTTGATTTTATTGAAGGATATACCGTGCAATCCTCCAATGGTAAGATTATTTTCCCGGTAGCTGAACCGTTCGGTTCGAACATTCTTAAGAAAATCGGAAATGAAGATCTTGCAGCTCCTTACATGTTCCAGGAGTTGTATGACTCAACTTTGGTTGTTGCAAAACAGTTTTCAGATAAAAACAAATATTCTTTGGTAGGAGAATATCAGTCATCAAACGGGGCCACTATAAGACTTAATGCCATGAATGTACCCCGAGGGTCTGTAGTGGTAATGGCTGGGGGTGTAGTCCTGACAGAGAATAGTGATTATACTGTGGATTACAGTATGGGTATAGTCACCATTACAAATCAGAGCATAATTGATTCAGGAACCAATGTAAGCGTAACTTTAGAGAATCAGTCTTTGTACAGTATGCAGCGTAAGACACTTGTCGGTCTTGACGCTCAATACCGATTTAATAAGGATTTTACCCTTGGTGCGACACTTATGAATTTTTCAGAAAAAGCATTAACTGAAAAAGTCAACATAGGTGACGAAGTTATTAATAACACGATGTGGGGTATAAATTTAAATTACAGTAAAGATTTTCAATGGTTAACAAATCTTCTTAATAAGATCCCGACAATAAATGCAACAGCACCGTCATCGTTCAAACTAAATGCAGAATTTGCCCAGTTGGTTCCTCACAAGCAAAAAAGTGGCTCTAACCGAGGTTCAAGTTTTATTGATGATTTTGAATCAACTCAAACCGGAGTTGATTTACGAAATCCTTATTCATGGTTTTTGGCACCCACGCCTTATGATGGAGGTCCCAACTCCCTTTTCCCGGAGGCTTCATTAAGCAATGATATTGCATACGGAAAAAATCGTGCTTTGCTCGCATGGAATTACATTGACAGATTATTTACCCAGCGCAATTCCTCTTCTATTCCGGGATATATGAAAAATGATTTGAAACAGCTTTCAAATCCGTATGTCAGAGAAGTCACTGTAAACGAACTTTTCCCAAATAGAGAGCTTGTTAATGGTGAAACCAATGTAATTCAGACTTTTAATCTTTCCTTCTACCCAAAGGAGAGAGGACCATATAATCTTGACAGCAAGGATATAGATTCCGATGGCTCACTTCTCTTTCCGGAACGTCGTTGGGGTGGTATTATGCGCAAGATGGATAATGCCAATTTTGAAAATTCCAATGTTGAATATATTCAATTTTGGATGATGGACCCATTCCTCGATGATGAGAATCCCAACAGAGAGGGAGGTGATCTTTATTTTAATTTTGGGGAAATCAGTGAAGATATTCTTAAGGATGGAATGAAGAGTTATGAGAATGGGATTCCTATCGACGGGAATAACAAATTCATGACCGAGACCAACTGGGGAAGAGTATCTACACAGAATTCATTGACATATGCATTTGAAAATGCCTCTGATGCCAGATTGCTTCAGGATGTGGGACTCGATGGACTTCCAAATGACGATGAGTTTAACTTCTCCTCCTATAAGAATTATCTCGATGAATTGAGAACAAAACTCCCGGCAAATATTATAGCGGAAATGCAGGAAGATCCATTCTCAGCCATGAACGATCCTGCCGGCGACAATTATCATTTCTATAAAAGTAATTGGTATGATGAGCATCACTCATCTATCCTTGAAAGATATAAACATTACAATGGAGTTGAAGGCAACTCACTTTCACCCGACCAAAGCCCCAATCCTCAATATCAATCATCACGTAGCGTTCCGGATGTGGAAGATATAAATCAGGATAACACATTGAATGAATACGAACGTTATTTTGAATATAAAGTATCTATACGTCCGGAAGATCTTGAGGTGGGCAAGAATTATATAGCTGATAAGCAAGTTTCAACTATACCTGTAAGAGACGGTTCACATCAGACAGTGACATGGTATCAATTTAAGATACCCTTGTCATCACCGGATAAAGTGGTAGGAGGAATCAACGATTTCTCTACAATCCGTTTTGCCCGTATATATATGACCGGTTTTAAAGAGACAACACATTTAAGATTTGCAACTCTTGAACTTGTGAGGGGAGAGTGGAGAGATTATCAGTTTAATCTTAATTCAAGAAATGATTCTCCGGCGGAGGGGCAGCTGGATATGTCGGTCGTAAATATTGAGGAGAATGCCGGAAGAACACCGGTCAACTATGTTCTTCCTCCCGGTGTAGACCGCATTCAGGACCCTGGTCAAAGTCAGGCAACTCAGCTTAATGAGCAGTCACTTTCTATGAAGGTGACAGGATTACAACCCGGGGATGCACGTGGCATATATAAGAATACCCAGCTTGATTTGCGTATTTATCGGAAGATGCAGATGTGGGTTCATGCCGAATCACTGATTGATGATGCTACTAATCTCCATAATGGAGATCTTGCAATGTTTGTCAGATTGGGTTCTGATATCAAGAATAATTATTATGAGTATGAGATTCCCCTTGAACTCACTCCGCATGGGTCTTATAATAATTATTCCAGTGCAGATCGTGCCAAAGTATGGCCTTACTCTAACAGATTGGATGTCGATCTGGAGGCTTTTACTAAAGTAAAGACTGCCAGAAATCATGATAGAAGTGCGGGAGAGGGTGCAAGTTATACCCGGTTGTTCACTCAAAGGGATCCAAATAATGAGCATAATACAGTTAGTGTGCTCGGTAATCCAACTTTAAGTGACGTAAGGGTTATGCTTATTGGAATACGCAACCGATCTAACTCCGTTAAAGATGGAACCATTTGGGTTAATGAGTTAAAAGTAACTGATTTTAACCAGGATGGTGGTTGGGCACTGAACGCAAATGCGAATCTCTCTCTAAGCGATGTTGCAATGGTCAATTTTTCCTATCACAAAGAAACAAGTGGATTCGGAGGTGTGGATCAAGGACTCGCGGCACGCAGACTTGAAGATTATACTCAATATAATGTAGCCGTTCAGGGTGATTTAGGAAAGATAATACCGGAGAAAGCCAAACTCTCCGCTCCAATCTATTACTCTAAATCTTCTGAAACTACTACTCCCAAATATAATCCTCTTGATCAGGATATACTTTTAAAGGAGGCATTGGATGCTGCCACCACAAAGCAAGAGAGAGACTCAATAAAGGGTTATGCTGTTACTCATAAGAGCGTAGAAAGTTTTTCAATTTCCAATCTTCGGTTTAATGTGCAGAGCAAAATACCGATGCCTTGGGATCCGGCAAACTTCCAGCTTGCTTTCTCATTTAACCGACAGAAGAATCAAGATCCTACTACATTATATGAAAACACCAATGATTACAGGGGAAGTTTTCAATATAGTTATTCACCTGTCATAACCCCTTGGAAACCTTTTAAAAATTTAAAAGGTAAGAGCAAGAATGTGAAATTTTTAAAAGATTGGCAAATCAATTGGCTATTTAACAATCTGACCTTCTTTACAAATATGACGCGTTATTACTATGAACAACAAACGCGAAGTGAGGTAGATGTTGATTTCCAATTGCCGGTTCAGGTAAGTAAAAATTTCTATTGGAACCGTCAGTTAAATTTGACCTGGAATCCGATACAGAGTCTGAATTTATCGTTCGCCTCCAATACTACCGCACGAATCGAAGAGACAATAGGAGCTGTCAATAAGAGACTGTTCCCAGACAAATATCGTGATTGGAAAGATACTGTTATGTCATCAATCCGGAATCTCGGTACTCCATGGAATTATAACCAGACTTTTACCGGAACTTACAGAGCTCCTTTTAATAAAATAGCATTCTTGGATTATTTAACTGCGAATGTGACTTATACTTCTACATATCGTTGGGACAAAGGTGCTACGATTGAAGATATTTACCTCGGGAATACTATACAAAACCAAACAACCTGGAACGCTGATGCACGTCTGAATTTTGAGACCCTCTATAATAAAAGCAAATATCTTCAGAATATTAACAAGCGTTTCGCAAATAGTTCCAGTTCAAGAAATAAACAATCACGAACTGCACCTCAAAAGAAAGTCAAGAAGTTTGAAAGAGCTTATACTCTATCCATGGATACTTCCACGATGGTGACCCATAATCTAAAGACAAAGAAAGTTAAATTCAAGGCTACAAGTAAAGGGAATCCAATTACTCTTCAAACCCGGATTGTAGATGATAATAATATCGAGATTCTTTCTCATGGGAAAGCAAATATAAAGGTCACGATTACCGAAGACATTAAAGAGTCTAAACAAAATTTTGGCAAAGAGTTTGCAGAGCATACATTACGTTTTCTGATGATGCCCCGAAGTGCATCATTCCGTTATCGGTCATCTCATTCTCTTAATTTGCCGTTGTTTACACCCAACATAGGAGATATTTTCGGACAATCCACAAAATATGGTCCTATGTCTCCCGGTGTTGACTTTGCTTTCGGTTTCTTTGATGAAGGGTATGTTAATAAGGCTCTTGACAGGAATTGGCTGCTTACTTCGAGTGATCAAGTATCACCGGCAATTTGGAATCAAGGGACAGAATACTCATTTGAATTAATACTTGAACCTATAAGTGGGTTGAAGATAACCCTTACTTCTAATTTAACAGACAATCGTACACGGCAGATACAGTTCATGTATGCTGACATGCCTACAAACAGAACCGGTTCTTATACCAGGACCCACATTGCCATTGCCTCCGCATTAAAGACCTTTAAGGCTACTGACGGATATTCCTCAGAAGCATTTAATACATTCTTAAGTAATATTCCGGTAGTTGCTCAAAGACTTGAGAGGGAATATTCAGGAATGCATTATCCATCCTCAGGTTTCATGGATGGGAATCCTCTTGCCGGATCGGTTTATAATCCTGAAAACGGTACTATCAGTGCTACCAGTTCGGATGTACTTATACCTGCTTTTATTGCAGCCTATAGCGGTCAGAATGTTGATAAAATAACTCTGAATCATTTCCCGGGATTGTCATCTATTCTTCCTAACTGGAAAATAACATACGATGGATTGACCCGTATCGGAAATTTGAAAAAGATTTTCAAAACATTGACACTTAGCCATGCTTATCAATGTACATATTCCGTAGGTTCTTACTCAGGATATATGAATTGGATTGGTGTGAATGGGGATCAAGGATTTATTCTTGATGAACAAACCCAGCGTCCGATACCTTCCTCCCCTTATAATATATCTTCGGTTGCAATTACTGAAAAATTCAATCCTCTTATTGGAGTAAAAGCTACTTTAAATAATGATTTAACTTTAAATGCAGAGTACAGGGATTCCCGAACGTTAAATCTTAATTCATCAGCGGGTCAGCTTGTGGAAACTACAAGTAAACAGATTACGGTGGGAGCAGGATATAAGATTGCCAATTTTAGCTCGATTATTAAAATTGGTAGTCGTCAAGGAGGAGTATCAAATGACTTGTCCTTAAACCTTGACTTCTCATTTTCCAATAATCAGTCATTGATCAGAAGAATTGAAACTGCGTATACCCAAGCCACTTCAGGCACACAAACTTTTTCAGTCAATTTCATGGCAAGTTACCAATTGAGTAAGAGAATTACCCTTTCAGCATTCTTCGACCATCAGGTCAATACACCCTTGGTATCTAATTCTTCCTATCCCACCTCTAATTCCAATTATGGAATATCTTGTAATATTTCATTAGCAAGATAACAAACTAATTAAGGACATAGATGTTTTAGATTATGAGGGGAGATACAAAATTATCCCTTTCTAAAAAAAATATCTATGGAAATAAAATCACGATTGGATCATATTAACATTAATATCACTGATATTGAGCGTTCTCTGAAATTTTATAAGGATGCACTTGGATTAGTGCCATTGAAACAAAAGGAATCATCAGATGGTTCCTTTATCCTGACCTATATCGGAGTGCCCGGGGCACCAGTTACAATAGAGTTAACATGGCTTCGCGATCATCCACAATCCTATCAGTTAGGGGAGAACGAAACACATATTGCTTTTCGTGTAGAGGGTAATTACGATGAAATAAGAGAATATCACCGGCAGATGGGGGTGATTTGTTACGAAAACGAGTCAATGGGAATATATTTTATCCATGATCCGGATGATTATTGGATAGAGATACTCCCGGAAAAATAACAGAACCTAAAAGGGGAGACAATTGTTAAAATATTAAAGAGAAACATAAAAACATAACCCAAAATTCCACGAATATGAATTTTAATAATTTCACTATTAAATCTCAGGAGATTGTCCAAAAGGCAATTGATCTGACAAGGCAGAATGGGCAACAGCTCATTGAGCCTGTTCATCTCCTGAAAGCAATTGTGATGGAAAGCGAAACTATTGTAAATTTTGTTTTCCAAAAGCTTGGGGCTAATCTTAATTTAGTATTACAGCAAGTTGATCAAGATATCGCCTCCTTACCCAAAGTATCGGGGGGAGATGTGACTCTCAGCCGAGAGGCTAATGAGGCTTTGCAGAAAGCTGTTGATTTCTCTAAATCAATGGGCGATGAATATGTTTCTGTTGAAGCCATGTTGATGGGAATTCTTAAAACCAATTGCAAAGCATCCAGAATCCTAAAAGATGCTGGAATAACTGAAGACGGTTTGAAGGCAGCCATCAATGAGTTACGAAAAGGTAATAAAGTTACGGATCAAAGTGCCGAAGAAAGTTATCAGGCATTAAGCAAGTACGCAATTAACCTGAATGATAGAGCACGTAACGGAAAACTTGACCCAGTCATTGGAAGAGATGAAGAGATAAGACGAGTGCTTCAAATTCTTTCTCGACGCACCAAAAATAATCCTATGCTTGTAGGCGAACCGGGTACCGGTAAGACAGCAATTGCAGAAGGGTTGGCAATGCGTATCGTCAGGGGAGATGTTCCGGAAAACCTTAAGTCAAAACAGATTTATTCTCTTGATATGGGAGCTCTTGTAGCAGGAGCCAAATATAAAGGAGAATTTGAGGAGCGACTTAAAGCTATAGTTAATGAAGTGACTCAAAGTGACGGGGAGATAATTTTATTTATTGATGAGATTCACACTCTTGTCGGAGCAGGTAAAGGTGAAGGAGCTATGGATGCTGCAAATATTCTAAAACCGGCACTTGCACGTGGTGAGTTGAGGTCGATAGGTGCAACTACTCTTGATGAATACCAGAAATATTTTGAAAAGGATAAGGCTTTGGAACGAAGGTTCCAGAAAGTAATGGTAGACGAACCGGATGAGATTGCCGCAATTTCTATTCTTAGAGGTTTGAAAGAAAGATATGAAAACCACCATAAAGTTAGAATTAAGGATGAAGCAATAATTGCAGCGGTTCAATTGAGTGTAAGATATATCACAGATCGTTTTCTTCCGGATAAGGCAATTGATTTAATCGATGAGGCCGCATCAAAACTTCGTCTTGAGATGGATTCAATGCCTCAGGCTTTGGATGAGGCTGCCCGAAAGATAAAACAACTTGAAATTGAGCGAGAAGCTATCAAGCGAGAAGGTGATAATTATAAACTTAAGGAACTTGATGAAGATATTGCTAATTTGCGTGATACAGAGAAATCTCTAAAGGCAAAATGGCAGGCTGAAAAAGTTGAGATTGATAAAATTCAACAGAATAAGATAGACATTGAGCAACTGAATTATGAAGCTGAACGTGCAGAACGTGAAGGTGATTATGCAAAGGTAGCTGAAATTCGTTATTCCCGAATTAAAGAGAAGGAGGATGAAAATAAAGAAATTCAGGAACGTCTGCATAAGCTTCAGGGAGAAGGAGCGATGATTAAGGAAGAGGTTGATGCGGAGGATATCGCAGAAATCGTAAGTCGTTGGACCGGTATCCCGGTAAAGAAAATGGCTCAAAGTGAAAAGGAAAAACTTCTGCATTTGGAAGAAGAACTTCATAAGAGAGTCGTTGGTCAGGAAGATGCCATCCGCGCAGTTGCTAATGCTGTGAGACGTTCAAGGGCAGGACTTAATGACCCACGCAGACCTATCGGTTCCTTTATTTTCCTCGGAACGACAGGTGTCGGAAAAACAGAGCTCGCCAAAGCACTGGCAGAATATCTTTTTGACGATGAAGATATGATGACCCGTATCGACATGTCAGAATATATGGAGAAACATTCCGTGTCACGATTAGTCGGAGCACCTCCGGGTTACGTAGGATATGATGAGGGTGGTCAACTTACCGAAGCTGTCAGACGTAAACCTTACAGTGTAGTTCTCTTTGATGAAATTGAGAAAGCAAATCCCGATGTTTTCAATATTTTGTTGCAAGTATTGGATGATGGTCGGCTTACCGACAATAAAGGTAGATTTATCAATTTCAAGAACACAATAATCATCATGACTTCAAATATGGGTTCGGATATTATCAGAAGCAAATTTGAAGGTTTTAATGAAAAGAAGGAGGAAGAGAAGGAAGAGATTATTGCAACGACCAAACAAGATGTAATGGATCGTCTTAAACAAATAATCCGTCCGGAATTCCTAAATCGTATTGATGAAACTGTAATGTTTACTCCGCTCGATAAGAAAGAAATTCTTGAGATTGTCGAGATACAGGTAAAGAGTGTTCAGAAGATGCTGGCATCAAATGGAATTACTCTTGAGATAACGAAACCGGCACTTGAACTCCTTGCGGAAGATGGTTACGATCCCGAATTTGGAGCACGTCCTGTTAAACGTACGATCCAACGGATGGTATTGAATAAACTGTCTAAGGATATTCTTGCACAGACAGTAGATAGAGAACATCCTATTGTGATAGATGTTGAGGAAGATAATTTGGTTTTCCGCAATAAATAAAGTATTGAAAATTTTGAAATTCAGGGATATTTGGCAAATGCCGGATATCCCTGAATTTTTATTGAGAATCGGAAAAAATAAAAAATTAGCGAAAAATTTCGGTATTATAAGAAATTATTATAAATTTGAATCCGAATCCGAAACAGAGTTATCTCCTCAACATTATGCTTTCGGAAACACAAGAAGAAAATAACTTATTTCGAATACCAATAAAAACTAATCAAAGTGGTTAAAAAACTTAAGATCAGAGACCTTACGCTGCGCGATGGCCAGCAGTCACTCTTCGCAACTCGTATGAAGCAGGAGAATGTAGATAAACTTCTTCCCCTGTATCGTGATGCAAAGTTCTACATTATGGAAGTTTGGGGAGGAGCAGTTCCCGATTCTGTAATGCGTTATTTGGGTGAAAGCCCTTGGAATCGTCTTCGTGAATGTTCAAAGGCAATGAAGGGGATATCTCTCCTTTCTGCCCTCTCTCGTGGACGTAATCTTTTCGGGTATGTCCCTTACCCTGATAGTGTTCTTGAAGGGTTCTATAAGAAAGCTATTGAAAATGGTCTGAACGTAATGCGTATCTTTGATGCCCTGAATGATATTAACAATATCAAGGGTTCAATCCGCATGATTAATGAACTTGGTGGTATTGCAGATACTGCAGTTTGCTATACAGTAGATCCTAAAGGTACACCTGAAGCAGAAAAAATCTTTACAGATGAATATTTTGTAGAGAAAGCCAAAGAGATGGAAGCTCTTGGAGCAAAAATGGTGACCTTGAAAGATATGGCGGGACTTGTAAGTCCTTCCCGTATCTATTCCTTGATGCCAAAGTTGAAGAAAGCATTGAAAGTACCCGTTGACTTTCACACACATTGTACACCGGGTTACGGTTTGGCAGCTGTGTTGACAGCAATCATTCAGGGTGTAGATATTGTAGATACCAACATTTGGTGGTTCGGAGGTGGCTCAGCCGCTCCTTCAATTGAGCTTATCGACATATTCTGTCGTAAACTGGGAGTTGAGGTAGATGCCGATATGGAAGCTGTAGCGCGCATTCGCCACGAACTTAAGGATGCTCGTAAGGCTTTGGCAGACTTTGACCTTAACAAAGATAAATGGCCACGTGACTTCGATGAAGCGTACAAGGAGATGCCCGCTGAAATTGAATCTGAGTTTGACCGTGCGATTGAAGCAGCAAAGGCTAATAAAGAAGAAGAACTTCTTGACGCATGCCACAAAATTGAGGCTTATTTCGGATTCCCGAAACCTAATGAATTGGTTAAAAATGCAGAAGTGCCCGGAGGTATGTACTCAAATATGGTGGCAAATCTTCGGCAACTCGGTGCTGAGGATGTGCTTGAAGAGGCAATGGCACTTATCCCCAAGGTTCGTCGCGATGCAGGTCTTGTACCTCTCGTAACTCCGACAAGCCAGATTGTCGGTTCACAGGCTGTGAATCTTGCAATGGATCGTCGTGCGGGAAAACCTGACTATACCAATAAGAATAATCAGTTTATTTCTCTTGTCAAGGGAGAATATGGAACCACACCCGTTCCCGTTGATCCGAAGTTCCGTGAACAAATCACCGGTAGTGCCGAAGAGAAACCTTACGATGTTAATTCATATAAGACACCGGCTAATCCGGAAATGGAAAAATTCGGTGGCGTAAAACTTGCCCAGAATGAGGAGGAATTTTTGCTTCTTGAGCTTCTTCCGGCAGTAGCCAAGACATTCTTGACTAACCTTCGTAAGAAAGAGTATGAGGCAAAAGCAGCCAGTGCACCTCAAGCTGCGGCTGCTCCCAAAGCCAATGCTTCAGCAGCGGTGACCGGTGATGTATTCTGCGCACCTATGGGTGGCACAGTAATGGATATACGTGTTAAGGCGGGCGATACAGTAAAACCCGGGGATGTTGTTCTCGTATACGAAGCAATGAAAATGGAGAATGACCTGGCCTGCGATAAGGGTGGTGTAGTAAAACAAGTTCTCATCGGAGAGGGTGATGTAATGTCAACTAATCAGCCCTTGATTGAATTTGTAGGAGAAGGAGCATCTGCAGTTGAAGAAGAGACTGTAGAAGGAAATGGTGAAATCATGAAAGCTCCTATGGGTGGTACAGTCCTTGAGATAAAGGTAAAGGCCGGCGATGAAGTTAATGTTGGTGATGTACTGCTTGTATACGAAGCAATGAAGATGGAGAATAATATTCTCAGTGATCGAAGCGGAAAAATAGCCAAAGTCCTAATAGAAGATGGTGATGTCATGGCGACAGATCAACCCCTCTTTGAGTTCGGAAATGCTAAGGGTGGAGTTAAACAAGCAGCTCCAAAAGCCGCACCTGCTCCAAAACCGGCAGCCCCCAAACCGTCTCCTGTACAGAAACCAGTTGAGGATGTGAAGAGTGAACCGGTTGCTGTCAAGCCAGTTGATATTTATCGTGCTTATGCGCCGGTAGAAGGTGGTACAGCTGCTCATGCTACTCTTCCGGGACGATCTAAAGATGCAGCTCCTATGTTGAGACTCGCTGAGGGAACTACTCTTGAAATCAATGTTAATCCTGACGGAGGAATAAATATTCGTATCACTACAGGGAAATAAAGTTTCATATTATAAATATTTTTAAGAGGGGGAGTGTCATTTAAAATTGACATTCCCCCTTTATTTATAAATTTACAAAATATTTGATGATAAGACACCTTCTAATTTTAGAAGATATTGTTTTATATCAAGACCACCTTCATATCCTATGAGTTTATTATTCTTTCCGATTATCCTGTGACAGGGCACAATAATAGATAATGGATTCTTAGATATTGCTTGTGCAGTTGCTCTTACCGCTTGATGATTACCAATATTGTCAGCTATTTGACTATATGTAGAGGTATAACCGAAGGGAATTTTCTGCAGTTCCGACCATACATTACATTGAAAATCAGTACCCGTAAACAGGAGAGGAAGGGTGAACTTCAGTCTTTTACCATCGAAATACTCTCCGAGTTCTTCAGCTGCTCTCCCGATAGTGTCTGAAAATCCTTCGACAATATTTGTATGAAGGTATTTACAGAGATGTTTTATAATTTTCTCTCGGTTTTTACCATGTTTCCAAAGGCAAAGACAAAGATTATTGCCATACGAACCAAGAGTTAAATCCCCGAAGGGAGTATGATGAATATAAGTAATAATTGACTCCATTCAGAAAAATTGGAAAAGGGATTTGTTTACCAAAAATAAAATTGCAGAGTCTTAATCAAAGACTCCGCAACTTCATATAGCGTAAATGGTATATTAGCTATTTTTAGGGAGAGTATGGTCAGAAAGCTGATGATCAAAAGAAGGTACTTCATACCGATATTTTGCTTCCCACCCCAGAGCGCTTGCACCCAGGATTGCAGCATCGCTTTCTTTCAATTCTGAAAGAATAATCTTTGTCTTTCCTTTGAATATCGGGAAAAGAGATTTCTCGAAACTTTCTTTAAGAGGACGGAGAAGTAAGTCTCCGCTTTTAGCAAGTCCTCCGAATAGGATTATTGCTTGAGGACTTGAAAATGCAACCATATCTGCAAGAGATTCACCTAAGATTTTTCCGGTGTAATCAAAAATATCTTTTGCGAGTTTATCTCCTGCCACAGCGGCATCGTACACGTCCTTAGAAGTAATGTTTTCAATCTGAAGATTTCTGAGGGAAGAAGGTTCATTTGAAATCTCCAGGAATTCGCGAGCAGTGCGTGCGACCCCGGTAGCAGAACAATATGCTTCCAGACATCCGGTGCGACCGCAACCACAAATACGACCATTATTACGTTTTACGACAAGATGTCCAAGTTCACCTGCGAATCCATCATGACCATAAACGAGTTGACCATTGACCACGATACCTGAGCCCACACCGGTCCCGAGGGTAATCATGATGAAGTCTTTCATACCACGAGCAGCCCCGTATGTCATTTCTCCTAATGCCGCTGCATTGGCATCGTTGGTGACAGATACAGGAAGACCATTAAATATTTTGCTTAATTTTTCGGCAAGTGGAATTATTGATCCCCATGGCAGATTAGGTGGATTCTGGATTTCACCGGTATAATAGTTTGCATTTGGTGCACCGATTCCAATACCTTGAATCTTATCTTCAGCATCGTTTGCTTTAATAAGACGTTCCATGCCATCATGCAACTCTTGTATATAATCGTCAAAGTTTGCATGTTTAAGAGTTTTAATGGAGTCACTTGCAAGAACCTGACCGCGTGCATCAACGATACCGAAAACTGTATTGGTGCCACCTATGTCGACACCCATGACGTATGGTTTACTCATAGCAGATAAATGTTTTAAATTCCAGTAGTTAATATTGCAAAGATAATAATTAATTTTAAATAAATTCTTATATCAGATTCTTTTATTTGTGGTTGTGATTTGATAATGCTCAAAAATTTTTAAGTTCCTGATATAAGCGGTGAATAGGTAGTCCCATAACATTATAAAAAGAACCATCCAATTTGTCAACAGCAACACATCCTATCCATTCTTGTATGCCATAGGCGCCTGCTTTATCAAAAGGGAGATAGTTATCGACATAATATTCTATTTCTTTCCTTGAAAGCTCAGTGAATTTTACATCTGTTACAGCTCGGAAAGTAGTTTGTCTGGTCGGGGTAGATATAGAGACTCCTGTTATAACCTGATGAATTTTACCGGATAATTCTTCCAGCATTGTTATGGCTTCCTCTCTATCTTTGGGTTTCCCGAACACCTTGTTGCCAAGAATAACAATTGTATCAGCAGTTATGATGAGATCTTTCTCCGTTAATTTTGGAAGATAAGCGTCAGCTTTAAGTTTTGATAAATATTCTGCCACTTCTATGGCAGGTAGTTCCGGAGGATAACTTTCATCAATACCTCCCAGGGAAATTATATGGAAAGGTATTCGTAGTTCCTTCATTAACTCGTGTCGACGGGGAGATTTACTTGCTAAGAGTATGTTATATTTTTCCAGATTTTTTAACATAATTCATTCTCAAAATCTAATGTTTATTTGTAATAAGAATGGTAGTTACCAACCGAAGGCTTTATCATCCTTCATCCAAAATCCTTTAGCTATAAGTATTTGACGAAGGATATCCCTGGCACATCCATACCCCCCGGTAAAGGGAGATATATAGGTCGACTCCTGTTTTACTTCGTAAGCAGCATCATGTGGGCAGCAAGGTAACCCAACGTGTCTCAGACATTGCAAATCAGGAATATCATCACCCATATATGCTACTTCCTCAGAATTTAGTCCTGTTTTGGTTAACCATTCTTTTAAAACCGGAAGTTTTTGGGATACACCAATGTAAATATCCTTAACACCCAAGGCAGAATATCTTCCAATAATGGATGGTGTATTACCTCCGGTAATAATTGCTATTGGCAGATTACATTTCATTGCCAACTGAATTGCATATCCATCTTTGATATTTACCATGCGTAATGGAATTCCATCTTCCGACATTGGGATGGTTGATGGTGATAAGACCCCATCAACATCAAATACTATTCCTTTTATACTTTTAAGATTATAATTTATTCCGCTCATTATTTTTATGATATGTTGATAAAATACTTTCAGTGATGACCTTGTAGACGTTTGTCATTTCAGGATGTTCTTTTTTTAGATATTCAATGTGAGATTTTAGTATCTCTTCATCACCACGGCGTGCAGGTCCTGTCTGAGTATCTAAGGGTGAGGAAATACTTATTTTCCTTAGTGTTTCTTCAATAAGAGGGGTGAGCACAGAGAGTGGAATATCATCTACCTTCAATAATGATTCAGCCAATGCCCATAGATGATTTACAAAATTACAGGAAAATACAGAGGCGATGTGTAATTTCTTACGAAGTTCTGAATCTGCATAACTGACTTCTGGACTTAATAATTTTGCAACAGAGAATAATAATTTAGAAGTATTCTTGGAACCACCTTCAATGAAGAACGGTATCTTGGAATAGTTTAAAGCAATATCCTTTGAAAACGTTTGCAATGGATAGAAAACTCCGGTTTTTCCCGAGTCATGACCTTTAATTATATCAATAGGTTGAGAGCCCGAAGTGTGTGCCACGATACCGTTGAAATCTGATAATTTTGAAGAAACCTCAGATATTGCATCGTCAGACACTGAAATAATGACAATATCTGTATCGTCTGAGACATCTTCAGGGTGGTGAGGGTTAATTAAAGAAACATCCAGGTTCCCTTGAAATGCCTTAAAAAGATGTGTTGCGACATTGCCGCTTCCTATAATCGCAATTTTATTATTCTTCATGATTTGGACTTTAATATCGCTGCATGTCCCATAGTCATTCTTAAATTAATCTCCACACATGGGCGAATTTGTCCGGTTTTATTTCCCATCATGTCAATTCCAAGTGGTCCGGAATAATTCTTTGAAATCATGGTGTCTAAAATATTCTTTTGAATATCAATCACATTAGTATTATATTCAGGTATCGAAGAGAGAATTATATCTAACAAATCTTCTTGCGGGAGGATGATGTTCTTGTGAAATTTTCCTCTTGATGAGGTTTTAAAAAGAGAATAGCCAATGAATTCCGCTTCTCCATCCCGGCAAATCCATTCACTTGCAAAATCAATTGTTTTATCAAAGAATGTCTCACCCATAACAGAGCCTTGTCTCTTGATTATTCCTCTTAGCCAGGGTTCTATATGCTTTAATTCAAGATCATGACAGGACAGTATACCTCTACCGCTACTGCTCCAAGGGGCCTTGAAAAATGAATTGTTATATTCTTCGTAGAAGGAGAGTGCGTCGTTAACATTAAAGAATTCTATTGCTGCAAAAGGTTTTAGAATGTCATTTTTAGCTGAGATTTGAGCAAAACTCTTATTGAATTCGGATGCTGTCCTTCTATGGGAGAGATTTCTGATTTGTATGATTGTCTCTTGTGAGGGAATAAGATATTTAGGAACACCGGCTTTTATTAATTTGGAAACCAATGAAAGATTCCAACCCCATGGTGCCAATATAAAATCATTGTGAAGTGCAGAGAAATCACCGATATTCTCCCATGTTAAAAGAGTAATTCCCAATTTTTCTATTTTTTCCCTCTGGACTTCAGAAATTAAGATTTCTTTCCCTTTGAGAGATGGCAGAAGGATGGCATCACCCTCTGAAGCCCAGTTAAGAGGAAGTAAAGCTTCTGACTGGATCAAGTTCATGATTGATGCCGGAGGTGTAAACCAGGGTCCGTCAATAGAGAGGGCATAATCATGATCAGGATTAAAAATATGTATTTTATTCAAAGATATGTGAAACAGTTAGAAAAAGGGAAAATTAAAGGGTATGTTAATAAAACATACCCCCTATATGAAATAAAAAATTATTCAGAAATGTTCTCTTTTTTCTTTGCAGGATTAGAGAAGTATAATTTATGTTCCAAATATTCCTGAGTCGCTATTAGAGTAGGTTTCGGAAGTTTCTCGTAGAAACGGGAAATTTCAATTTGTTCACGATTTTCTGAAACCTCTTCAAGATTATCTGTTGATGAAAATTCTTGAAGTTTCTTTTCGAGTTCCTGCTTTAAATCTTGAGAAATCTGATTGGCTCTCTTACCGATGATACAAACTGTTTCGTACACATTTCCTGTCTGCTCAGACATTGCCATCATGTCACGGGTGACAGTGGTAAGGGGAGCATTCGTTTTCTTGTAGTCCATATTAGAATATCAAAAATATCTGTTTTGGTTTTAATTCATTCTTTAACGTGACGTCGCGCGATGTTGTAAATATTAGTCGCTTCTTTGGTGTTTTTGGAATCCGGGTAATTATTGACAAAAGAGAAATACTCATCAATAACATCCCTGTAACGGTCCTCTTTTTTCTCTTCTACACTCAGTTTTGCTTCCTGATATTTTGATTTAAGAATTAAGAGTTCGAAATCCTCTTTATATTTGGAATACGGGTAATTCTTAAGTGCGTTTTGAGCTGTAATAATAGCAGATTGATAATTATTACCAAGAAAGTTTCCCATATTATAATAGAGCTGAGCGTTTTGTAACTCTTTGAGAGTTAATTTGTCCTGCATCTCAAAAATTGCATTTTGAGCAATTGTGACCTTATCGCTGCGGGGGAAGTAG
This sequence comes from uncultured Sangeribacter sp., assembly GCA_964509225.1. Lineage (GTDB taxonomy): Bacteria > Bacteroidota > Bacteroidia > Bacteroidales > Muribaculaceae > Lepagella. Next base: position 10,201 of record CAZDWB010000019.1, on the reverse strand, counting down.
TCAAGAAATCCCTGAAGTTCCTCGATAGCTTTAATAGTATTGCTCTGGTCGAGCTGGGGATCCGGAGAATCGAGATAATAACCATATCCGCTATAGAAGCGTGCTAACTCAGCATACTTCCCTTTGGGATAACGATTATAATATGTTTTAAAATAAAGACCGGAATTAAGGTAATCTTTATTCTCATAGTGAGACATTGCGAGAAGAAAAAGCGCCTCTTCACCTTTAGGACCTCCCCGAAGAGGGGTGATTAAGTCGGCGAGTAAGGTTGATGCCTGCATATACTTCTTCTGATTATATGCGCGTTTGGCATAGTCAAATTTATAATCGATATCTCGGCTTTTAAGCGCCTTGCTGTATTCTCCACAACTTACCAAGCTACCGAGAGAAAGGATCACAAGTAATATATAGACAATTTTGCGGTATTGCATAATTACTGACGGCTCATTAGACACCTTCCGACCAGCATTAAATATCGTACGGTCGGTTTAGCTCGCAAAATTAATAATTTTTTTTATTTTTCGCAATATCCTATAGAGATGTTCTGTATAAATTCGATTTATTTGGGAGGAATTTCGTGTATGATGTGTGTTTTTATCCGATTTAGAATAATCATTGGGAAAATTTTGTTAATTTTGAACTTTGGAAATCATAAATTCTTATTTATGAAAATGAACAACGAAGAACCCAAAATAGAAAAGTCTACGGGAGCAGGTGGCAAACATCCTATAATTCTGAATGTTCTGATTATTATTTTAGTCGCCATAATTGGAATTTGGATTGTATATATCTCAATAGCTCTTTTTACAAAACATGGTGAAAAGGATACTGTTCCAAGCGTGGAAAATATGTCATATACCCAAGCTGTCAATGTTTTGCATGATGCAGGATTTAATGTGGACATCCGGGACTCATTGTATAAAGATGATGTAAAGCCGGGATACGTGATAGAGCAGTTCCCTAAAGGGAATTCAGTTGTAAAGCCTGGACGTAAGATTTTTCTGTACATAAATTCTGTTCATCCCAAAGAGGTTGTAATAGATGATAATCACAATGCAGCAGAATATGCTTTACGTGGGGTTTCATATCGACAGGGACTTGCAAGATTAGAGGAACTTGGTTTTAAAAATATCAAGGTTGTATCAGTGCTTGGTGACAATGACAGAATAGTTAAAATCACGGCAAATGGCAGAACCGTTCATAATATGGAGCGAGTGCCTATAAATGCACGTATAGTTATAGAGATTTCGGATGGTAGACTTTCTGCTTTGAGGGATTCCCTATACGAGATGGAACAGCTGAACCGTGCGATGGAGGAGAGGATGGCAAACCCGGTATATCAGGATCCGTATGAATATGATCCCGGTTATACACCGTCTGTCCCGGTTGAGGAGAAGAGTTCACCTCGTAAGAAAAATGAGGAAGCAGAAGAGGAATTGGAATTCTTTTAAAGAAATAGTTTGATGGATTCGGATATGGAATTATCGAATGCAGAGTCTTTGGATGAATTGACAATTGATACCGGAGCTCCTGATGAACCGTCTTTTATTACTGAAGACGGAAGGGAATTATATGAACATTTCCGTTTTGAAGCCGATAGAGGTCAGCAATTACTTAGAGTTGATAAGTTTCTCGTTGCCAGGATGGAAAAAACGTCGCGCAACAGAATTCAGCAGGCTGCTGATGCTGGTTGCATCATCGTAAATGGAAAACCTGTCAAGTCAAGTTATAAAGTGAAACCTGGCGACACCGTTTCTATTGTTATGGATCGTCCCAGGTATGAATTGGAGATAATCCCGGAAGATATACCCCTCGACATAGTTTATGAAGATAATGATCTTTTGGTTGTAAATAAACCGGCGGGGTTAGTGGTGCATCCCGGACACGGGAACTATTCGGGGACTTTGGTAAATGCCCTTGCATGGCATTTTAAAGATAATCCGGATTATGATGTAAGCGACCCACGCTTAGGATTGGTTCACCGGATTGATAAAGACACTTCCGGTCTTCTGGTAGTTGCAAAAACTCCAGAAGCGAAAACAGACCTCGGTTTGCAGTTCTTTAACAAGACAACACGTAGAGAATATCGGGCACTTGTTTGGGGTGATTTTGATTCAGATAAAGGTACGATTGTTGGAAATATAGCCAGAAATCCGAAGAATAAACTTCAAATGGCTGTTTTTAATGACCCCGAAATCGGGAAACATGCTGTGACACACTACGAAGTGATAGAGAGGTTCGGGTATGTGACACTTGTTAAATGTGTGCTCGAAACGGGAAGAACCCATCAGATAAGAGTTCACATGTTGAGTCAGGGTCATCCTTTATTCAACGATGCCCGCTATGGAGGAGATAAAATTCTAAAAGGGACAACCTTCAGCAAATATAAAAAATTTATTGAGAACTGTTTTGAAATTTGTCCACGCCAGGCACTTCATGCGAGAACTCTTGGATTCAAACACCCTTCTACGGGGGAACAGATGGATTTCGAAGCTCCTCTTCCACCAGATTTTTCTATTTTGTTAGAAAAATGGAGAGCTTATCATAAAGATTGAAGAGCCTGCACAGAAATTGAATATTAATGAGGTTTAAACCTAATTGCCACGGGTGGCGTTTTATTAATAAATAAAGATTATGGTTCAGAATACTGAAGATTTTAAAGATATAGCCCCTTACGATGATAGCGTTTTCAAGGAGAAAATACGAAATCTGGTTAAGGAGTCTGGATTTATACATGCCATAAACTATGCCATACCCCCGGAGGATGTGCCGGTACTGATAGAAGATCTGCTGAAAATCGACAATACTTATGATTTTCAGCATCAGATTATGTTCCCATTTCTGGAAATGCTGGCTAAAACAACTACTGCAGGAATCTCATTGGGAGGGATAAAGAATTATCAACCTTCAATGAATTATACCTTTATAACCAATCATAGGGATATAGTATTAGATGCATCATTTCTAAATCTTGCTTTCTTGCGAAGAGGTTTGCCCACTTCGGAGGTGGCAATTGGGAATAATTTGCTTGTTTTTGATTGGATTAATGATTTGGTGCGTCTAAACAAAAGTTTTATAGTAAAGCGAAACACCGGTTTAAGGGAAGGGCTTTTTGCAGCCAAACATCTTAGTGCTTATATTCATCATACAATTTTAGAGAAGCATGAATCTGTATGGATAGCTCAACGTGAGGGGAGAGCTAAAGACAGTTCTGACCATACCCAGGATGCATTAGTTAAGATGTTGGCTCTTTCAGGTGAAGGGACTTTTATGGAGAGACTTAAGGAGATAAATCTTATGCCGGTCGCTATAAGTTATGAGTATGATCCTAATGACTACCTTAAAAGTAAGGAGTTTTTGCTTAAACGTCGTGATCCCGAATTTAAAAAGAGTCAGAGAGATGATTTGTTCTCAATGGAGACGGGTTTAATGCAATTCAAAGGAAAGGTTCATTTTCAATTAACTCCCCGTATAAATTCCAAGCTGGATCAAATTGGCAATTTTAGAGATGTAAGTACCTCGGCGCGATGCGCATGCAAAATTATAGACCAGGCGATACACAGGAGTTACGAAATCTTCCCCATAAATTATGTCGCCTTTGATTTACTTCATTCAACTGATAGATTTTCTTCAAAATATGATGAGTCTACCAAACAGGAGGTGGAAAATTATTTTAACACACAGCTTGATAAGGTAGATTTAAAGGATATCACATCTGAGGAAAGGGAATTCATGAATCAGATGATGCTGGTGATGTATGCAAATCCACTAAAGAACAAACTTGCAACAATCCTTGGAGAATAAAGATTAAGTGATATGCGCACTCCTTTAGTCTTGGTTATAATTGTTATTATTGCATCTCTTCTTATTGATTGGGGAATATGGAGAAATGTAAAATTGCACGCAAAGCGGAAGCAATATTCTAAAATCTATCTTGTTTCTTCCGTTATTTGTTGGGTTATCTTAATAGCGGCGTTATTGTATCCGAAACGTGATTCAGATAGTGATATCCTGCCAATAATGTGGATTCTGTATTATTATGCGGCAGTTTATATAGCTAAACTTGTAATATTAATCTTCATTTTAATAGGAAAAATACCGAAATTATGGAATGGGAAGAGTATCAATACTGGTCTTTGGTGTGGGTTGCCTCTCGGAATTTTGGTAATAATAACTGCGGTATGGGGTGCATGCATAACCCGTAGAGAGATTGACGTTGAGAAAGTTACAATCTACTCCTCAAAATTGCCTGAGCCGTTTGATGGTTACCGGATAGTTCAGTTCTCTGATATTCATGTTGGAACCTGGGGAAAAGACACTTCGTTTGTAAGTGAATTAGTCGATTCCATAAATGCACAGGCACCAGATTTGATAGTTTTTACCGGAGATATTGTAAACAGGAAAACCTCGGAACTCGAACCTTTTATAGATGTTTTATCACGTCTACATGCAAAAGATGGAGTATTCTCCGTGCTTGGAAACCATGATTACGGTGATTATATCTCCTGGGACAATCCTAAGGAAAAAGTAGCTAATCTTAGTTATCTAAAGGAGTTGCAAAAGAAGATGGGATGGAAAATGCTTAATAATTCATTTGAAACTTTAAATAGGAACAACGAAGAAATAGAACTAATTGGAGTGGAAAATTGGGGTGAGCCACCATTTAAGCAATATGGTGATTTAAAAAAAGCATATCCTGTTGACTCAGCAAGAAATTTAAAAGACGGAAGATATAAAATCTTACTCAGCCATAATCCTGAACATTGGCGAAGAGAGGTATTGAAGGAGAGTAATGTAGATTTGACATTATCGGGACATACCCATGCCATGCAATTGATGATAAAATTTGGTAGTTTTAGATGGTCACCATCAAAATATAGATATTCCCAATGGGGAGGACTATATGAGAAATTAAATAATGATGGAGTTCCTACTTCTCTATATGTAAATATCGGTTCAGGTGAAGTAGGAATCCCGGCGAGAATCGGTGCAATACCGGAAATCACAGTAATAACTCTTAGACGAGGGAAAAATTAATGAAAGTAAGAGCTGTAGTAAGTCTGGGAAGTAACTATGGCAATAGAGAGCTCAGAATCAAACAGGCCTTGAAAATTCTGAAAGAATTCGGCGAGATTCTTTCCTATAGCGGTATTTATGAAACCGATGCTATAGACGGGGTGTCAGCATCTTATCTTAATTCAGTTCTGGTTTTCACTACTGATTTAAGTCATCAGGAATTGATTGATAAGTTTAAGGAGATTGAAATTCAATTGGGCAGAGATAAAAGTAAACTTGCCCGGACAGAAGTTCCGATTGATATAGACTTAGTGATTTATGATAATAATATATTGCGTCCGGAAGATTATTCCCGCAGCTATTTCAGACGGGGACTTCAATTAATAAATGAAAAGATTATCTGGCAACCCTGATAAACAGAAATATTCCTATTATTAGATATATTATATTTGGTATTTCCATTGCAATAAAGGGTGAGGTATATCCATTAATAGCCAGAGAACTGGTAATCGTAGAGAATAGGATGTAGCTGAAGCTCAACACTAATCCTATTCCGATATTCACTCCCATACCTGCTTTAATTTTTTTGGAAGATAATGACATTCCTATCAGTGTAAGGATAAAAGCAGCAGCTGTAGATGCAATTCGTTTTTCCTTCTCTATTTCAAAACCTTTGATATTGGCTATACCTCTCTGTTTTTGCTTTTCAATATAAGAAGAAAGTTGAGGTGTCGTAAGCGTCTCTTGATCATTCACAGAGATGAGGAAGTCTTTAGGTTCGATAGGAATAATAGTATCAAGAGAAGAACCCTTCGTAATTTTTTCCTTCTTCCCGTCAAAATCCCGGATTATATAATTTTGCATTTTCCAATGATAAGTTTTGAGGGAATCGTAATAAGCAGTCTGGGCTGTTAGACGCGAAACGAGAGTCTTCCCTTCGAATTTATCGAGAGAGAAATTATAACCTGTTTTTGAGCTGTTTTCAAATTGAGATATGTACGCAACCACCCCTGGACTTACCATCATCATAATGTTGGTACCTGATTCCACACTTTTATTTTTTACATATTTGTTAGTGTAATTAATTCTGGCAACATTGGTGGGCGGTATTATATAATTACTCAAGGCAAATGTTAATGCGGCGATAACAGCCGCTCCAATCATATATGGGCGCAAGAGACGTGGATAACTTACTCCGCTTGACAGGATAGCGATAATTTCCGAGTTACCTGCCATTTTTGTAGTAAAAAAAATTACAGAAATAAAAACGAAAAGGGGTGAAAGTTGATTGGCAAAATAGGGAAGGAAAGATGCAAAATAGTCAAATAATGTTTCCTTAAGAGGGGCCGAAAGGAAAGCATCAAGTTTCTCTGTTACGTCAAACATAGCGATTACTGCTAAAAACAGTAATGTTGCCATAAAATATGTGCCGAGAAATTTTTTAAGAATATAAAAGTCAAGGAGTTTAATTTTCCATGAATCTCCCATTCTCCTTTTATCCTTTCTGAATGGAGAAAGAAGTATCGGAGAAATTGAGAATTTTTGTATGGATTCAACTAATTTCATTGATAAAATATTACAATCGGCGAGTTACGTTTTCTATCATTATTCGTTTCCAAGAAGGGAAATCTCCGGCAATTATATGTTTCCGAGCCTCTCTAACAAGCCATAAATAGAATCCCAGATTGTGAATTGATGCGATTTGCATTGCCAGGATTTCGTTACTGATAAAAAGGTGTCTTACGTATGCTTTAGAATATACTTCATCCACATAAGTCGGTCCCCCTTCATCTAATGGAGAGAAGTCATCCGCCCATTTGAGATTTCGCATGTTCATAATCCCGTTACGTGTAAAAAGCATCCCGTTTCTTCCATTACGTGTTGGCATTACACAATCCATCATATCTACTCCACGATCAATTGCCTCAAGAATATTTGCAGGAGTTCCCACACCCATCAGGTAGCGCGGTTTGTCAGATGGTAAAATTTCATTGACAATTTCAATCATCTCGTACATCTTTTCAGTTGGTTCACCAACTGCGAGACCTCCAATAGCATTGCCGTCAGCACCGAAATCTGCAATATGTTTAGCAGCTTCACGTCGCAATTGCGGATAAACACATCCTTGCACTATGGGGAAATATGCCTGGGAGTATCCGTAAAGACCTTCTGTTTCCTTATACCTTTTCCAACCCCGTTCTAACCAACGCTGAGTTAAGCCAAGTGACTTTTTAGCATAATCATAATCTGAAGTACCCGGAGGACATTCGTCCAGAGCCATCATTATATCAGCCCCTATAACACGCTCTATATCAACAACACCTTCCGGTGTAAACAGATGTTTGCTCCCATCAATATGACTACGGAAATACGCACCTTCCTCTTTAAGTTTGCGGTTAGCTGATAAGGAGAATACCTGAAATCCGCCGGAATCGGTAAGAATCGGTCTATCCCACCCGTTAAATTTATGTAAACCCCCAGCTTTTCTGAGAATTTCCAATCCCGGACGAAGATAGAGATGATAAGTATTTCCAAGGATTATTTTGGCATCAATATCTTCGCGTAGTTCCCGCTGATGAACAGCTTTTACGCTTGCCACAGTTCCAACCGGCATAAAAATCGGTGTTGGAATTTCTCCATGATCGGTAGTTATAATACCGGCTCGTGCATTTGTTCCGGAAGGGGATACTTCGAGTTTAAAATCCATTTCTTCAAATATTCTTGCAAAATATCTTGCAAATTTAGCTTAATCCTCTAATACTTCAAAAAATTTCTATTATTGTACCCTAAAATTATGCCACCTACTCTCAACCAGCAAGTGCAAATTAAGTAATGATTTTGTAAAGCTCTATTAGAGGAGTTATAACATTTAAAATTACTCCCTGTGTTAAATATCGAGGTAGAAATTACATAATGACAGATAGATTATTGGTAATCATTAATGAAAGGGACAAAGTGTGACAAATTGTCAAAATTGTCACAAATTAAAACAGATGGCCTGTTACTTAGAAAAAACTATAAAAAATGTATAAAGTTGAAAATAAGAATGATATGTAAATTTTATTTAAAAATTGAAATTTAACTGAAACATTTAGCATACTATTTGTTTATAAGATAAACGAAGGAAAAACTCCTGCTCCAAGATACCTTAATAAATTTACAGATTTTGGTACAATTGTTAAGGTTAAATTGGATAGAAGTATATAACTCAATTTAGAAACTTTAACTAAAACTATAAAAATTATGGGAAAAATTATTGGTATTGACTTAGGAACTACCAATTCATGTGTAGCAGTGCTTGAAGGTAAGGATCCTGTTGTAATTCCAAATAACGAAGGTAGAAACACTACACCTTCTGTAGTTGCATTTGTTGATGGTGGTGAACGTAAAGTTGGTGACCCGGCTAAACGTCAGGCCATTACTAATCCTACACGTACGATATATTCTATCAAACGTTTCATGGGAGAAAAGTGCAGTCAGGTAGAAGATGAAATAAAGCGAGTACCGTATAAAGTAGTATGCCAGAATGATATGCCCAAAGTGGATATTGATGGTAGAGATTACACTCCACAGGAGATTTCAGCTATGATTCTTCAGAAGATGAAGAAAACAGCAGAGGATTTCCTTGGACAAGAGGTTACAGAAGCAGTAATTACAGTGCCGGCTTATTTTGATGACTCACAGCGTCAGGCAACAAAAGAAGCTGGAGAAATCGCCGGTCTAAAGGTAAAACGTATCGTAAATGAACCTACAGCTGCAGCCCTTGCTTACGGTCTTGACAAGTCGGAAAAAGAGCAGAAAATCGCAGTGTTCGACCTTGGTGGAGGTACCTTCGATATCTCTATCCTTGAGTTAGGTGACGGTGTGTTTGAAGTAAAATCTACGAACGGTGATACACACCTTGGTGGAGATGACTTTGATCATGTAATTATTGACTGGTTGGCAGATGAATTTGAGAAAGAAGAGGGTGTAGATCTTAGAAAGGATCCTATGGCTATGCAACGTCTTAAAGAGGCAGCTGAAAAAGCAAAGATTGAGCTTTCAAGTTCTACTTCTACAGAAATCAATCTTCCTTATATTACAGCTACCGCAGCAGGACCGAAACACCTTGTAAAGACTCTTACTCGTGCTAAATTTGAACAGCTTGCATCTAAACTTATTGATGCAGTGAAAGAACCATGTGTTAAGGCTTTAAGTGATGCAGGTTTAACAGCAGCACAAATTGATGAAGTGATTTTGGTTGGTGGTTCAACCCGTATTCCTGCAATCCAGGATAAGGTTAAAGAGATTTTTGGAAAAGAACCTAACAAGGGAGTTAACCCTGATGAGGTGGTAGCTATTGGAGCTGCAATCCAGGGTGGTGTCCTTAGCGGTGATGTTAAAGATGTACTTCTTCTTGATGTTGTTCCCCTTTCAATCGGTATTGAAACCCTCGGTGGTGTGATGACAAAACTTATTGAAGCAAACACTACCATTCCTACCCGAAAGAGTGAAACATTCTCAACAGCACAAGACAATCAGCCGGAAGTAACCATCCGTGTTCTTCAGGGAGAACGTCCAATGGCTGCAGATGATAAACTACTTGGAGAATTCAATCTTTCCGGTATTAATCCCGCTCCTCGTGGTGTACCTCAGATTGAAGTTACATTCGAGGTAGATGCAAATGGTATATTGAATGTTTCTGCCAAGGATAAGGCCACCGGTAAAGAGCAGTCAATTCGTATTGAAGCTTCAAGTGGTCTAAGCGATGCAGAAATTCAGAGAATGAAGGATGAAGCTAAGGCTAATGAAGAAGCTGACAAGAAAGCCAAAGAGCGCGCTGATAAGCTTAATAGAGCTGATAGTGTAATCTTCCAGACAGAAAAGCAGTTGAGCGAACTTGGGGATAAGATTCCGGCTGACAAGAAGGCAGCAATTGAAACCGCTTTGAACAGACTTAAAGAGGTTCACAAGAATCAGCTTGTAGAAGATATTGATTCTGCCGAGAAGGCTGTTACAGATGCTCTTCAGGCAGCTGCTCAGGATATCGCAGCAGCTCAGCAAGCTGGAGCTCAAGCAGGCCCTCAACCAGGAGCAAATCCCGGTAATGGAGGTCATGATGATGGAGGTGCTCAGGATGTTGAATTTGAAGAAGTGAAATAATCCATCTATCCAAATATAGATAAATCCATATCAACGGAGTGTA
>CAZDWB010000018.1:0-43969 GCA_964509225.1 uncultured Sangeribacter sp. | reverse complement strand
AGCTGACAGCGGTTACCGATAAGGTCAGTGAGGATTTTCCAACCTTCCCAGTCATTCTGATCCATACCATCCTCAATAGAGTCGATAGGATATTCAGTGATAAGCTTTTCAAGATATTCGGCTTGCTCTTTGCTTGTGAGCTTCTTTCCATCAGGCTGTTTCCATGTGTAGTCATAAACCCCGTCATGATAGAACTCGGAAGAAGCGCAGTCAAGACCGATAGTAACATCCTTTCCGGGTTCATAACCGGCATCTTTGATGGCCTGCATAATTACGTTGAGGGCATCTTCAGTGCCATCAAGGTTGGGGGCGAAACCACCTTCATCACCAACAGCTGTAGAAAGTCCGCGGGCTTTAAGTACTTTTTTCAGGTGATGGAAAACCTCTGTTCCCATACGGATACCCTCTTTAAAGCTTGGAGCACCGATAGGACGGATCATAAATTCCTGGAAACAAATCGGAGCATCTGAGTGGGCACCTCCATTGATGATATTCATCATCGGAACAGGGAGGACGTATGTGTCAGCACCACCGATGTAGCGGTAAAGAGGGAGGTCAAGATAATTTGCGGCAGCTTTTGCCACGGCTAAAGATACACCAAGGATAGCATTGGCACCGAGAACGGATTTTGTAGGAGTGCCGTCAAGATCAATCATAGCCTGGTCTATAGCAACCTGATCAAGGGCATTGCGACCTTTAAGAAGTTCGGCAATAGGACCATTTACGTTAGCTACAGCTTTTGTTACACCCTTACCCATATAGCGTTTGGGATCTCCGTCGCGAAGCTCAAGAGCTTCATTTTCACCGGTGGATGCTCCGGAGGGTACAGCTGCACGACCCATAACACCACTTTCAAGAATCACGTCTACTTCTACTGTAGGATTGCCGCGAGAATCGAGTACTTCACGACCAATGACTTTTTCTATTCTCATAATCTTTTTAATTGTTTTTCTTTTCTACCTGTTTGAAAACAAATCCCGGGAGTTATTAGTTCCCTTTCAATCTGCAAAATTACAATTTTTTTAAATCTTTTTCAAGCTTTTAATCACAATTTTATTTTCGTTTTTCTGCTGATAGCTACGGCAACTTTAAACGATTAATATACTTTCCCAATTTTTAATTTACGAATTATACAAATTTAGTGATTTTTTTTTTGATATAAGCAAACTTTATTTAAGTCGGTTTGCTATTGGAATTCGGTCTCGTTCATATAATTCAGAATGTCGCCTTATGTCTTATCCTCAGAGTATTGCATCTGACCAATTCTTACAAACCTAAAAGGGAGTGCCAAAATTTTCATCTTGACACACCCTCTTCTTGTTTAAAAATGGTTCAAATGCGTTGTGAAGAAATTATCGTGTGAATGTCTGTTTATAGGGTAGAAAATATCTCTCATAAGAATTGTCACACCTCCTTATCTTTACCGGACTGTTTCCAGAAGAGAGATGATGAACCAGGAGATTGTGAATCCCCGATAAATCTCCTACGGGGAGAAGTTCTTCTTCCGCAATAGAAATTTTCTTTAAGAGGAGTTCTGTGGAGAATGTAGAGCCTTGAGGTAATCCGGTAATGTACTCGATCATACGCTCTACAATCTCTTCTTCAGAAAGCATTCTCATAATTCATATCTCTTTTATGACACCCTGTGTTGACAAAACACCGATTTTCAATTAAGCAGCAGTAAATTAACATTCTTATTCAATTAATCCGGTTCGCATCTCCTGACCCTTTCTGTAAGCCGGGATGCCTGTTTTCATCCATTCCGGCATAGGTGCTCCCTGAAGATAGTGGTCGAAAAATTGTTGCAGACGAATGGTAATATCCTTACGGTTCTTACGATCTTTAATATTATGAGCTTCACCGTTATATTGCAACATCCAAACCGGTTTATTCAGACGTCGGAGAGCCATAAAGAATTCAATGCCTTGATACCAGGGGACAGCACCGTCGGCATCATTGTGCATTATAAGAAGTGGAGTTTCCACACGATTGGCTTTAAACAGTGGTGAATTTGAGATGTAAAGCTCCGGCGCATCCCAGAGATTTCTTCCGATTCTGCTTTGTCCCATCTCATATTGTGCCTGACGGGAATCACCGGTGCCCCAGCGAATTCCTCCGAAGGCAGAAGTCATGTTTGATACTGGCGCTCCGCTTCCGGCGCAAGCAAACATGTTGGTTCTCGTTACAAGATAGGCTGTTTGATAACCTCCCCAGCTCTGTCCGTCAATTCCAAGACGCTTTTTGTCGATATTGGGATAGGCTTCACACACCGCTTCAACACCGGAGCAAACATAGTCGTAACAGCTTTCGCCGGGAAGTCCGGGATAATATTTGATACTTGGAACAAACACAACATAACCACGGGATACGTAGAAGGGATAATTAACCCAGCTCCAGGATGGTTCCATGGTGTAATGGCGATACAGGTCCTCATCGGAGGTTTCGTAGAAAACAGAAAGCATCGGATACTCCTTGTCAGCACTGAAATCTTCAGGAAGATATAATACCCCTTCAGCCTCTTCTCCGCGATAGGTGTACCATTTGAAGAGTTGAGCGGTACCCCATGAGTAATCTTTCTGTTGAGGATTGGCATCTGTAAGGCGAATACTTCTGGCAAAGTCTGTACCCTTGCTTAACCAGATATCCGGAGCGATGTCGAAACTTGCCATTTGCCAGGTAAACACATCAGCATTTTTTGCCTTTCGAATCTGAGTATAAGAAGCTTTTTCCAACATCTTTACCGATGGCGCCATAGGTTTTCCATAAGTCATTGTGGCAAGCCCGTTCTCTTTTGTGGCATAGTCGAATACATCAAGCACTAAAAGATCACCGTCGTTAAAGAAACGTTGTTCCTTATCCAGCTGATGATAACGGAAACGTAGGTTTCTTTTTTTTCCTTCACCTTTTGTAAGACATATCGGCTCATTTTTCCCGGTAGGGTCAAGACTCCAGATATCATATTTATCATATACTAACACGCGTGAGTCGTTTTTACTCCATCCGGCAGTGCCGTAAGCAGGACTTGGACAAGGATGGTCATCTGCTGTATCCCAAAAGAGGGTATCAGCATTAGAAGATATTTCGGCTGTCTGATGTGTATTATTGTCGTAAGCGTAATATTTCCGGTCTTTAAACCAGAGGACAAAATTCCCACCCGGGGAAAGTTCATAACCATCGCGCGGAGCCTCACCTATTTTGTATATATTCCCATTGTTTACGTTAATACTCCAAAGACTCTCCGGGGCATCATAATCCCATTGCCGAGAGATAATCTTCGCTGAAGGATCAGCCACCAAGGCCCAATCTCCGTCCCAGCGGTCCGGGTCAGAGACAGTCTGTAATTCAGAGATATATAATAGATTATAGAGATCATTTTCAAGATTGATGACTACAGGATAAGTTTTTTCTCTTAATTCATCCACAATCTTATTTTCCTGGGGGGGAGTGAAAGGTGCATCCCAACGCCAGATATCAAGGTCAGCACGTTCGAAATCAACAATAGTAGTGTCATCCGGGGCAATCATTCTTCCCATACCCACAATCAGACGTTTCCCGTTATGAGAAAAGAGGGGAGTGCTGTATTGGGTGAGGAAAAGCTCGGGACCCTTCATGGCATCTATAGCCTCTTTCCTGGTTTTTTCAAGAGCCTTCTGGACGTCAGGGTCAGATGCATGCGGCAGAGCGAGGTTAGGGAGCTGCCGATTGAGTGAGACATTTAATTCGATTTCTTCAGGGGAAATGATATTGGAAGTGAGGTCAGCCAGATATAACTGAGATTTACGGGTTCCCGTCTCGGTGGAATCAGCCGAGGCAATAAAAGCAAGTCTGGTTCCTTGTTCGTTAAACACAGGTTCTCCATAAAAGGAGAGATCCCGTGATATCATAGAGAAAGAAGTATCCGGCAATTGTATCAACCCCAGACCATCTGTGGCAACAGAATCTTTTTCCGGTTTTTTTATGGTTAAGGCAAGTTTTTGACCATCTTTGGAGAAAGAATAAGAATCCACCCATTTAACAACTTTTGTCACCGGACTCTTAAGGTCTCTGATGACTAACGGTTTCCCAACACCACTCTCTTTAAGAAGCTTACGTTTAGCATAAAGGGTGTCAACGGATTGATATGCAACCCAGTTGCCTCCTTTTTCACCAATTTTAAACCCTTTGACGTTAGCGATTTTTTCTATGTTTCCTGTTTTGAGATCTATGATTGCAAGTGAATCCTGAGGTAAATCAAGCCCTTTCTTCTTATCGATTTTTGCTTTGCGGGTCACAGAGAAGAAAGGTTTAATCAGGGCAATTGCGAATCTTGAATCCGAGGTGAAAGAGGGCTTATATCCCCGTTCAATAATTATATTTTTTTTTGTACGGGTGTTGTAAAAAGTAAGAACAGCATCGCCCTCTTGCGGCACAGCAGCGAATGTAGCCCATTCTCCATTATTGGAAAGAGTATAGTTGCTAACTCTTTTCCATGCGTCAAAATCGGAATGATTCAACACCTTTTTTGCAGCAACAGGAGCAGTAAAGGAAATAAGAATCAGGGATGCCAGGATTTGTAAAGTCTTGAGTTTCATTTCAGTCTACTTTATGAAGGTCGTGTCCCATGCGACTTTTTTTAGTGTGCATGTAAACCTGGTTATACTTATTTGGTTTCACTTCGAGAGGTACATTTTCCACCACATGTATCCCATAACCCTCCAGACCGATTCGTTTAACAGGGTTATTAGTCATGAGACGCATATTTTTTATGCCGAGTTGGTGGAGGATATTGGCGCCAACCCCATAATCCCTTTCATCGGCGAGATGTCCGAGATGTAAGTTCGCATCCACAGTATCAAGTCCGTTTTCCTGAAGTTTGTAGGCTTTGATTTTATCCATAAGACCAATTCCCCGACCCTCCTGGTTGAGGTAAATCAGCGCTCCTCTTCCCTCTTTTTCAATCATTTGCATTGCAAGGTGCAATTGCTCACCACATTCGCAACGCATGGAACCGAAGATATCACCCGTAGCGCAGGAGGAATGTACTCTGACTAATAAAGGCTCCTCGCCCGAAATATCCCCTTTTATGAGAGCTATATGTTCCAGTCCTGAATCCTTCTGGCGGAACGGTATCAGTCGGAAATGACCGTAAGCCGTCGGCATATCCACCTCTTCACCCTTTTCCACCATCTGCTCATGTTGAAGACGGTAAGCAATCAAATCTCTTATACTTACTAATTTCAATCCCCATTCATCCGCACGTTTCCTTAATTCAGGCAGACGGGCCATTGAGCCGTCATCGCTCATAATTTCCATCAGAGCCGCTACTGGTTCCAAGCCGGCAAGACGAGCGAAATCTACAGCAGCTTCAGTGTGTCCGGAACGCTGGAGCACACCCCGGTCCTGAGCATATAATGGATTAATATGTCCCGGTCTGCCGAATGTTTCGGGACGCGATTCCGGATCTGCCAGGGCACGTATGGTGGCGGCCCTATCCTCTATACTTACTCCCGTGGAACACCCTTCGAGCTTATCAACGGTGACTGTAAAAGGGGTACCTAAAACTGAGGTATTGTCATCAACCTGGTGGGGAAGATCCAGTTGGCGGCAGCGGGCATTGGTGAGGGGGACACAAAGAACACCACGAGCATTTTTCAGCATGAAATTCACGTCTTCAGGAGTGATTTTCTCTGCGGCAATTATAAGGTCACCTTCATTCTCACGGTCTTCATCATCAACTACTATGATGAATTTACCATTACGGAAGTCTTCAATAGCTTCCTCTATTTTGTCTAATTTAATATTCACAGGTATTTGGTTTTTAATTATTCTTAAATTCAGGATTCCTCCACTTCAGGCCTTTCTGAAGGTTGAGGTATAAAAATCGAGAAATTAACAGAGCCATACACTCTTTGCTCCTTGAAACCGGGGAGGTTGGAAAAGTCACGGCTTCCTGAATGTTCGATTATCACTATAGTTCCCTCTCCGATCATAGCGGAATCAAGAATTTTGGAGGGAATCTCTTCAAATTGAGGATGATCGTATGGAGGATCTGCAAAAATGAAATCAAACTTCCTTCGGCAGGTAGAGATGAAACGGAAAACGTCACCGCGAATTATTTCGAGAGACTCATCGTTGAGTTTTTCTTTTACGGATCGTATGAAAGCAGTCTGAACGGGTGCCTTTTCAACTGCAATCACAGAGGAACAGCCACGTGAAAGGAATTCATAACTAATGGCTCCTGTGCCGGCGAAAAGATCTAAAGCAGTCTTATTTTCAAAATCTTCCAGGTTCTCAAGGACATTGAAAATATTTTCGCGTGCAAAATCTGTTGTAGGACGCGCTGTTATATTTTTTGGCACTTCAAAGCGGCGTCTGCCATATTTCCCTCTGATTATTCTCATTTCTCAAGATTTTTCTAAGGTGATAAGCCCGGCAACCGGGAGATTTACTCCCTCTATAGAGGAGAGGGGGAGGAAAGATACGTTTTCAATAAATTCACGTAATTGAGAAGCAACATTGTTTTTTATTTCAGAAATCCCTGAAAGATAAATGTCAACCTTCTTCATACTTATTTCGTAGGCCTTAATAAGCAAAAGAATCTGATAGGATATATCTTCAAAGCTATCCCATCCATGCATTGAAGCACTTAAAAGCTGAGAGCCGTTGAATGCAATGATATCCATTACTCCGGTACGAATGTCGCAATAGATTCGATTGTTTTCAGACTTTCGGTTGCGCAGATGACAAATCAATCTTGAAAGGTGAGATGTGACTTTGGCTCCGGGAAGAGTTCGGCGGATAAATGCCGGCAGTCCTCCCGCCAAAGAATAAACGCAGGTTTCATCTCCGTTATCATCGGTAAATATATCATCTTCTTCTACAGAATATACTTTTTTGAAAAGTTCTTCCTCAATCCCGTCATTCTCATCAAGAATCTTATTGGGAATCTGCAAGGTCTTTGACGTTTCAATAATCACTTCTGTAGAATAATCATCAAGAAGAGAGGGGTTGTCGTAGACTGTGGTCTCAATTTGATGAAGTAGGGAATCATCAGTTTTTTTCCAGGTTTTTTCAAAAAGAGTATGGGGAGCGACAGTCGGTTCTTCCGTATTCTTTAAGAATGCCGACATCCCTTTTTCTGAAATATATAACAGTAGGCGCCATACACCTAAATCATTAAATCCCCGGGTAAATCCTGATGAATCCATGAGATATTCTCTTTGATGATTAAGAATTTCGTTACTTAAGAATTTTGAAGGTACGGTTTCCCGAAACTCCTATGTAGAGACCATGAGTCTCAATATCCTTCGCCGGCTGTCCGTCGATTGTAAAATATGAGACATTTTCTTCATCAGGTGAAATAGTGGTTATTCCGGAAGGGAGTGAAAGCGAAACCTTCATATTGCTAATTCGGCTTTGCTGATTAGAAGTGAGAGTGACTTTCTTTACATTTTCCTCACCTGCCGACCAGACACAAGTCATCCAGTCATATTCCCCCACGTCAGGAATGAGGTCAACATCGGGCACACTCCCACTGAGTGCAATATCGAAAGCTATTTCAGTTATAAAGACTTCTTCAGAAGAAAGACCTCTGTTTTCAAGGGTTTCAACAACAAAGCTGTCTCCATCGTAAACACGGAGATTACAACCGGCATCGTATGAGCCGTAAAGACGTACCTGAGTATTACCAGTCCCGGTTGCATGGAACGATACACTTACTTCGCCATCAGTAAATTCTTTACCATCCAAAGGAATTGCTTCCTTTAAAGCCGGCGTTTCGATAGAAGGATTTAAAGATTCCGGATTGGCAAAATCAAAATAGGCACTTTGGATATCCCCGGCTAAAACCGGCAAAGAAAACAAAGCCGCTATGGCAGATAGAGTAATGAATTGTTTCATGGTTCCCTAAGTTTTTTTACAAAATTAGCAAAACTTTTTATCATTGCATTAACTTTGTAGTTCGAAGTTGAAAACATCTATTAATTTTAAGTGATTTTATTCAAGAAAAGTTCCGGCAGATGTCGGTATGCGTTTGCAAATTATGGAGATTAACCATTCCTCGGATTCAAATTATAAGGAAGTAAGGAGCAGAATCTTAAAACTTGCTTTTCCGGCGATTCTAAGTAATATCACTGTCCCTCTCATGGGATTGAGTGATACGGCTATTTCAGGTCATCTCGGGTCAGCAATATTTATGGCGGCGATAGCTGCCGGCACCATGATGACTAATGTAGTATTCTGGCTTTTCGGTTTTTTGAGAATGGGGACAACAGGACTTACTGCGGAATTTTATGGTGCATCCGACTTACGTGGCATCCGGACGGTATTTTCCCGCGCTTTCTATCTTGGTCTGGGTGCCGGGATATTGATTGTGGCTCTCTCCCCGGTTCTATGCCGACTTCTCCTTTGGTTGCTCTCCCCGGAACAGGGGGTAGAGATGTTGGCGGCTGAATATTATATGACAGTTATTTTCGGTGCGCCGGCTCAGCTCGCTACCATGGCTGTCACAGGGTGGTTTATAGGAATGCAGAACACCAAGCGACCCATGATAGTAGCCATTACTACAAATCTGATTAATATAGTTGTCAGCCTGACAGCAGTTTTTGCTTTAAATTCCGGATTTATAGGAATAGCTTATGGAACTCTCATTGCCAATTGGGCGGGACTTCTTCTCGCAATCGTTTTGGCTATTCCGTTTGCGAAGAGGTCATTATTCCTTTCTCCTCTAAAAGTCTGGAAAGGGGGAGGGCTCGGAAGATTTTTCAAGATAAGTGGAGACTTATTTCTGCGTTCTGCATGTATAATGTCGGTTTCAATGATTGTTACTGCTGTGGGAGCCCGTCTGGGAGCTGATATTCTTGCAGCGAATGCAGTAATAATGCAGTTTTTTATTTTGTTTTCATATTTCATGGATGGTTTTGCATTCAGTGGAGAAGCGTTGTGCGGTAAAGCTGTAGGAGAACATAACAGGATTCTTTTTAAGAACACACTACGTGGGTTAACCTTTTGGGGTGTCACCATGACTGTCTTAATTACAGGAATTTATATTTTGGCCTCTGGAGAAATTATTAATTTCATCACAGACGATATAACAGTAAGGAGAATCGTAGAAAAGATGTTCCTGATTTTATGGCTTTTACCCTCCATTTCGGTTGCCAGTTTCCTCTTCGATGGAATATATATCGGATTGACCGCCACGCGCCAGATGCTTGCTGCGACTTTCTCCGCTCTGGTAGTTTTTATAATCATAACATTCCTTTTGCCGGAACCAATCTTCCGATTTATTCATGATTCCTCTGGGGATATGAATAAGTTAAGCGAAGATATAAGATTATGGATTGCCTTCTTAGCTTATCTGGCAGCCCGCGGTGTGATTCTGGCACTTTTACTGAGGAAAACATCTGGAAAAAGATTTTAAAGTTTATATTTATGATAAAATTTGTAAACGCAAAGTTAAATCTCGGACTTTATATTACATCCCGTAGAGAGGACGGGTACCATAATCTCGCTACAATATTTTATCCTGTGGGGTTGTATAACGGGACACCACTAAATCCATCACCATTTTGTGACATTCTTGAAGTGGTTGAGAGGAACTCCCCTTCATTAATTATGCAGACAGAAGTTGCGGATTCGAATAAAGTTGATATTACGGAATTCGATTTTGAATCAACAGGTCTAAGATTTAAATTTCTCGGCAGAAAAATTGATTGTGACCCGGAAAAGAACTTAGTGGTTAAGGGAGCAAGGAGTATTTTTGAAAGTTTGCGAAGCAACGCTGAATATGATATATATCTTGAAAAACATCTACCGGATGGTGCCGGTCTTGGAGGAGGGAGCGCAGATTGTGCTTTCGCAATCTCAATGATTAATGAAATAGAAAAACAGAAAGGTAATCTCTTAGCATTGAATAATGATGAATTGAGGGAATTAGCCGCCGGTCTGGGGGCAGATTGTCCGTTTTTTATAGATAACGTACCCTCCTATGGAGAAGGGATTGGCGAAATCCTAACTCCGGTTGATCTTGATCTATCAGGGAAATGGTGTCTGATAATAAAACCGAACATCTACGTGTCGACAGCTGAAGCTTTCAGAGGTATAAAGGTTAGTCCATTAAAGATTCAGCTTCGGGAAGAAATTCAAACGTCTCCTGATACGTGGAAAGGAAAAATTGAGAATAAATTTGAGGAATCTATCTTTAGGATTCATCCTGAATTAGGGGAGATAAAGGGGAGGTTATACGAGTCAGGAGCTCTTTATGCCTCTATGTCCGGTTCAGGATCTTCCTTATTTGGCATATATGATTCATGGGAGGATGCAGAGAAGGCAAAAATGGGATTCGATGAGTTTTCTTGCTTTCTGTGTGCCCTGTGAATCTTCCAAACTTTATAATACATTTATTTGTTCTTTTAATAAAGTAAAAAGGTAAAGGTCTATGAAGAGATTTAACAAATTTTGGTATAATATTTGTTGTTAGATTTTGATGAAACCTTATCTCTAAGATTTAATTAATACTGTGATGAATCATAAAAAAGATGAAAGATATGCACAACGATAAATTTGAAAATGTAAATAATCCCGAGGAATTTGAGAATTTGCAGGAAGAACAATTCTCTGAGGATGTCATTCCGGAAGAGGTGGAAGCTGAAGGAGCGGAGGAATTATTGGAAGATGAATCCAAAAAGATTTCCTCTCTGGAGGAACAGTTAGCCAAAGAGAAGAAGGAATATCTTTTTTTGATGGCAGAATTTGATAACTTCCGCAAGCGCACGCTCAAGGAGAAATCGGAAATTATCCGAAATGCCGGAGAGCAGGTGTTAAAAGGGTTACTGCCGATAGTAGATGACTTTGAACGAGGTTTGAAAGCCTCCGAGGAAGCCCAGGATGCCGGTGCTGTGAGAGAGGGGATGGAACTGATATATAAGAAGTTATTGAAGTATCTTGAGCAAAATGGAGTAAAGGCTATAGATCCGGAGGATAAAGATTTCGATACAAGTCGACACGAAGCTATTTCTGCTGTACCCATTGAAGATGAATCCTTAAAGGGAAAAATACTGGATACAGTTGAGAAAGGGTATATGATAAATGATAAAGTGCTGCGCCATGCCAAAGTGGTTGTAGGACAATAATTAAAATAAGATTCCTACTATGGCTGAAAAAAGAGATTATTATGAGGTGTTGGGAGTATCGAAAAGTGCCACACCTGATGAAATAAAAAAAGCTTATCGAAAGATGGCCGTAAAGTATCACCCGGACAAGAATCCCGGTGATAAGGAGGCGGAAGAGAAATTCAAGGAAGCAGCCGAGGCCTACGATGTATTGAGTGACGAGAAGAAACGTGCTCAATATGACCAGTTTGGACATTCCATGGGTCCCCAAGGGATGGGAGGTGGCTTCGGTGGCTCTTACGGCGGTTTCGGCGGAGGTATGTCCATGGATGATATCTTTGCCAATTTCGGGGATATTTTCGGAGATATCTTCGGTAATGGCGGTCGTGGTGAGTATCGTTCTTCAGGCAGACCCCGTCAACGTACAAGAAAAGGTACCGATCTCAGAATCACCGTGAAAGTGACTCTGAAGGATATCATGAATGGTGTGGATAAGAAGCTCAAGATACCACGTCTTGTGGCATGCCCTTCCTGTAACGGAACAGGTGCTAAAAATGGAACTGCTTTCAAAACTTGCGATCGTTGCCACGGCGATGGTTATATCTCGGTTACTCAAAACGGCTTCTTCGGTCCCCAAACTTCGCATGTGGTTTGCCCGGATTGTAATGGAGAAGGGAAAATAATTTCCGAGGCTTGTGACCAATGTCACGGTACCGGGGTATTAGAGAAAAAAGATGAGATTGTAAGTTTCCATATTCCTGCCGGTGTGGAGGATGGTCAGGTTCTCACTCTTCGCGGTATGGGTAATGCGCCCCGCAACGGAGGTGTTAACGGAGATCTTCTTATTGTAATTCAGGAAGAAAAGAATTCTGAACTAATAAGAGAGGGAAGAGATTTGATTTACAATTTAATGCTTGATTTCCCAACGGCTGCACTTGGAGGAACTGCAGAAGTTCCCACAGTTGAGGGTAAGGCACGTCTGAAAATTGTTCCGGGCACTCAACCCGGGAAGATTCTCCGATTACGAGGTAAAGGACTTCCGGAATTGAATAATAATTCCATCCGTGGCGATTTGCTCGTCAATGTAATGGTCTATGTTCCGGAAAATCTTTCCGATGGTGAAAGATCCGCGATTGAAAGTCTGAAGGATCAACCGAATATTGTTCCCGATGAATCTACATCAAAAAGGATTTTCTCGCGATTGAGACATATCTTC
Organism: uncultured Sangeribacter sp.; assembly: GCA_964509225.1. Lineage (GTDB taxonomy): Bacteria > Bacteroidota > Bacteroidia > Bacteroidales > Muribaculaceae > Lepagella. The sequence continues at coordinate 31,666 of CAZDWB010000018.1, read as the reverse complement.
CAGCGTGAAAATAATGGAGTATAAAATATAAGAGATATTAAAAACGGGGCGTAAGTTAATTTGAAACTTACGCCCCGTTTATATTTATGATATTAATTTTATATCAGTAGAGAATTTTATAAGACTGTTCACCAACTCTTATAATGTATAAACCTCTTTCCGAAAGTGGGAGAGAAGAAGATACTGAAACTGAGCCGACCAATCTGCCATTTATATCGAAAACGGTTGCGGGTTCAGGGAAAGAACCGGATAATATCCCGTTTTTTAAATTAAACTTGACATCATTCCCGGAAATAATTTCATCAACTGATGAAAAATCACCAATTACGTTGAAAGTTATTTCATTATTATTCTCGGTAATATCAAAAAGTTCAAAAGGAATCTTTTCTTTTGCCCAAGATGTTAAAGCCGGAGTAGAGGAGGCTCCGAAAAAAGTTTTTCGGGAAGATCCCGGGAAGGGATCACCATCAGCTGAAGAACTCCCGGTTTTTCCGTCAGCTTCCACTAAATCTACATATTGATGATTTCTGGTATTATTTACCACATTTCTGTCCCAAAGATCCTGGTTGAAATCTATATGCCATACAAGCATTCCATGATGAGGAAGATATTCATCATATCCTTGTTGTTGTCTGTTCTCAAGTAAAAAGAATTCATCAGGTTTTTCAGTAGGAATCAGAAAGGCTTTATTTGTCTCATTCAGTTCAGGAAGAGAGTAAAGACCTTGAGCATAAAATCTTTCCGGTTCAATCCAATTTAAAGAATATCGTTCAAATGATGAATAATTGCAAGGAGTGATACCATTATTGTTATATGACCCCCTGTCCATTACAGACCAATAGCCTGGTGTGTAAGATGAAGACAACCATGTGTTATAAAGATCCGGGAGACCTAAAACATGCCCGAATTCATGGACAAATGTGCCGATTCCATCAGGACGTTCGTATGCTTTTTTCATTTCACATGTGCAACCATAACGATTCACTTTTACTCCATTGAATAACGGTGATTCACGTTTGAAATCGGTTTCAAGTTCTGCAGAGTGAGGCCAGACAGTAGATTTTATAGCGGTATCATTTTCTCCATATCCGGCATATATCATAAACACATTGTCGATATATCCATCACCATCGTGGTCGTAAATGGAAAGGTCATGAGTCTTGCTTAATTCTTCGCAAGCCTCAAGAAGCATATCATCCGGATGCTGATCATCACCATTTTTGTCGTTGTCTCCATAATAACTCATCTCATTTTTCATCATTACCGGACCGAGCACATCGAAGGTAGGACGGAACAGACCTTTGGAATTTTCTATGAAATATTCTCTTGCCGAACCTTTTGCGCAATAAAGGTTATAATTATCACCATTAAGCTGTGTGTTGAAGAAGTCGGAAGGATTTTCCATAGAAAATTTCTGATCAGGATATTCAATGAGCACCACTAAGGCATGTGGTTCACCTTTTGCCGGGAACGGTGTTCCGGAATAGATATATTTCGGAGCATCCCCCAGAGCGCGTTTTTCTGCCCGTTCTCTTGCCCTTTTCTCCACGGCTTCTTCAATGCTTTTTTTATCTACCGATTGAAGAAAATATCTTTCAAGAGGTTTGCGGAACAAAATATTGTTTGCCCTGATTGAAGAAGGCTCAGGGAGCCCGTTGTTTCCAACGGAAGCGTATGTTAAAAAGCCTTCGTTATCCATCATAAGAAGATTGCCGTCAAGTGTATAGGTTTCTCTTCCTCTTTCGTCACCCGTAATGATAACAGAGATTTCCGTGCCATCGGGTTGAGTGTATTTTACCGGGTTTGGATTTGCCGGAACGGCAAGAAGTGATGAAGCGGATATAAAACAAGAGGCAAACATCCCAAAAAAAGAGATGCCCACCTTAGTGAATCTATTTATCATAGATGAGTATTTAATTTTTCTATTTCGGGTCATGAGTTAAGTTGTATTTTCATATAAGGCGCTCAATTCCCGGATGCCGTAGCTTACCATTCATAGGATACGGAAGCGCCCAAGCCATTAAGGGTGACATTGCGATTCCAACTGCTCCAATAATTGGCGGTTAAAAGCTGATAATTTATCCCGATGGCAATTGCCTGTTTCGAATTATCACTATTTACCGGTATTCTTACTCCGGCTGATGGTCGGAGATAGAAGTATTCCTGATTGGTAATGTATCCGTTATTTATGCGGAGATTATCTTTACCCACAAGGAATGAGCAACCTAATTTTAGGTCAATAAAAAATGAGGTGGATGTTTTACTCCCTATATTAAAACGGAAATCTGTGAAAATTGGTATCATGACTCCGTGGGTTCTATCACTTTTTTCAATAGAATAGTCGTAATTGGGATGATTTTCATCCCATTGCCCGAAGTTGTCGGATACATGAGAAGAGATCATGTCAACTCCGATTCCCACACCCATAAAAAACCATTCTCTGTATTGAAATCCCTGAGAAGTGGATACTCCAAGGAAATCGGCGTTGCAATCTCCTAATCCTTTGATATAGTGAGCATCTACAAATCCTTTATAATTCATGGACCCGGATAATGCAGGGGATATTAAACTCGGCAGCTGATTAGCTATTTGATAGAGCTGGGCAGAAGCAGTGGAACCACTTAAAAATGCAGATATCAGGACCAATATGGAAAGCAATCTTTTTTTCATATAAATTTTCTAAAAAAATGTTTATAATCTTTTCTTTAAACAATTCCCGCGTTATAAAGGTTTTAGAAAGTCTCTAAACTTAGGTTTATATATAATACGAATGTGGTCGGTTTCACAACCGACCACATTCGAATGTTTTTCATAGTAAATTTTCAAACTAACCTAACATCATGAAATGAATAACTCTTTTATGTCTTTATAACATCACATGATAAAAAATGGTTCACATTAGAAATTTTTTTATTAATACGAATGCGGTCGGTTTCACAACCGACCGCATCCGAATGTTTTTCATAACAACTTTTTAACTAACCTAACATCATGAAACGATTAACTTTTCCTTTGTCTTTATAACATCCATCCTCCAAAAAAGGTTTCGAGAACATTAAAAATTTTTTTTCAATAACTCTTACTGAGAGTCTTGATTATATTAATATCAAATACCTTTTACTAAAAATAAACTCCAAAATCTAAAAGAAAGTTGGCAATAATTATTATTTTTAAGAAATATTAATTACTTTTGTAATTGAAAGGTATAATAAGATCGACTTAACCATATTTTTTATATGATTTATTTATATGAGGACGGGGAATTGTTCACATTTGGTGACATACTCCGGATATAGACTGCAACAATAAATATCTCAGGAATATTATGAAAATTAGTAAGGTTATCGCTATATTGGTTAGCGTTTTATGTTGGGGCTCAATAAAAGCTCAAATTGCAATATATGATTATTATTATGAAATAATTAATAATCAGGAAGTAAAAATTGTCGGAGTGGTTAATCCTTCTGAGTATGACTATAGCTATGTTTATATTCCCCGTGTGATAAAAATTGAAGGGAAAGAGTATAAAGTTACATGCATAGGTCCTGAGGTTTTCTCCGGTATGCCAATTGAAAACATCGAATTCCCTTCCGGAATTACGGAGATTCAGGATAAAGCTTTTTATGATTGTAAGTTAACTACTCTTACAATACCGGAGAATATAAAGTATATTGGAGAAAAGAGTTTCGCCAATAATGTGATTACATCGTTAAAGTTTCCGTCTGGAGAAGATATAAGGATAAGTAAAGAAGCCTTTGTTGGTTGTGACATAAAGACTGTATGTATGAATCGCAGTGGTTTCAATTTATCGGCAGATGCTTTTTCAGCGTCTAATCATATAATTTTTGATTCATATTCCGCCAATCCCTATATAGATGGAAAATCAGAATGGATGGAGAAGAGTGTTGTTATTATCCCTAAAAATTTGAAAGATAATTATTTAGATACGGGATTGATTAATGATAAATTGTGTTCTCAATTCGAATCCAATGCCATGGGGTCAATAATGGTAGGAAATTATAAAACAGATGATCCCTACAAAACTTTATTTGGCTGGTGGAAACAAGGGGATTATTTATTTTGTTTACCCGGAACTGAAATTAACCTTGATTTCAGTTCAACCTCATTCCACCCAGATTTTGTGGGTGGTCCGTTGCCATATAAGCTTTATGAAAATGGGGTTGATATTACTGATGAGGTTAAACATGGTGATAATTTCTTTTTTACTTTCAACGAAGATACAATATTCCGACTAAATCAAATTGATTTAGGATTGGAGAATATTAATGGAGAGGAATCGTCGGAAATCTTTACCATCAACGGATACCGACTTAATGAATCCCGCACTCTTCCTGACAATTCAGGTATTTATATTATCCGTAAAGGGAATAGTTTTAAAAAGGTGGTTAAAATCTATTAATAGGACATATACGGAATCAAGGGTTTGGTATTTCTCACACATTGTAAAAAACGGACGCATAATTAACCTGATATTTATGGGAGAGGGTTAAGAAAATTATTTATGATATACTGTCTAATATTATAAAAAAGATTAACTTTGCAGTGTATGGCGCCATATAAAGTCCCGATAGACGAAAAAAGGTTGATTGCCGACCTTCAGGATGTATCAAAAGCCAAAGAGGCTTTTGATACTCTTATGCGTACTTATGGAGAGTCCATATATTGGCAGATCAGGAAAATGGTTCCAAATCATGATGATGCCAACGACCTCTTACAGAATGTCTTTTTTAAAGCATGGAAAAACCTTCACAATTTTCGGGGAGATGCAAAAATTTCTACATGGCTTTTCAAAATAGCTGTAAATGAGTCGATAAATTTTATCAATCAGGAGCGACATCGGAATCAGATTACTGATGATACCCATGATTCCTTCTTGTTGGAGAGTATTGAAGCAGACCCCTATTTTGATGGAGATGACCTTCAATTGGAGCTGCAGAAGGTGATAAATAAGTTGCCCGAAAAGCAGCGTTTGGTCTTCAATATGAGATATTTTGATGATATGAAATATGAAGAAATTTCAGAAATACTCGGCACATCGATCGGTGCTTTGAAAGCTTCATATCATCACGCCGTGAAGAAAATTGAATCGGCAATTTCCCGGATTTCATAAAAATGTAAACCTCTTCGTAAAGGCTTTTATATTACTTTTTTATAAAAGAGGTGGTAAGAGATTAAACCTTTCTTATTCATGTATGTCAAAAGGTTGTAAAGATTAGAAACTATGCAACAACGAAAAGATATACTGTCCGATGAAAGGTTGAAAAAACTTCCGTTTACAGTTCCGGAAGGATATTTTGACTCTTTTAGAGCCGAAATGCTGAATACATTGCCGGAGTATCCAGAGCGACCGAAGATGAACCCCCTTTCACGTTGGCAAAAAATCAAACCTTATATGTATCTGGCAGCAATGTTTGTCGGAATCTGGTGTATGATGAAGGTGTTTCATACGTTCACAACCCCCACTGCAGTTTCGCTGGATAATCCGCCTGAGAGTGTGGCACTTGCACTTGCTGACAATAATACATACGATTTTTATACCTCTATTTACGACGAGGAAGATGAATACAATACTGAAATGGAGGTGAGTCAAATGTATTCCAATATTGATGATTTCCGCAGGGATTTCATCAATGCAAAATAATATCTCGCCAAATATTATATATTAAAGAAATAATTACGTTTTAACCTGTCAGTTCCGATGACCAGAATAGCTCTTTTTTTTAGTATTTTTTTAATTTCAATTTTTGTATTTCCCTGTCAGGGGTTCTCCCAGCAAAAGGAGGGAAAACTCCATAAACATGCCGGTATTTCTAAAGAGATAGAGGATTTCAAGATTAAATTCCTCATAGAGGAGATGGAGCTTGAAAAATCCAAACAGGAAAAATTTTCGGAATTATACCGACAGATGCAGGCAGAAAAATCAAAGGTTTTTTCTGACATGAGAAATGCAGAAAGGAGAATCAAAGATAAGAAAGAGGCTACTGAAAAAGAGTATCTGGAAGCAAATGAGCAGATAACGGATGCTCGTATAAAACTCGCAGAGATAGAAAAAAAATATGATGAAAAGTTTTCTGCCGTTCTTTCTAAAAAACAACTTTTTAAGATGAAGGAAGCAGAAAAACTATTCCGCGAAAAAATGCATAAAATGCGCCAGTCTAAACATAAAAAAGGTCAAAAGAAATGATGTCTCCGCTTCAAATAAACGTTATTATCAGGAAAGTTGCCGTATCGGTAGCTTTCCTGTTGTTTTTTATTCCTACCTTGTCAGCCGGTAGTGGTCCAGCTGCCGATACTTTTTCCAGTCCTGATTTTGCCTTCCCCCAGACTGTGGATGTGTCTGCCAGAATGAGACTTAATCATGCCTTGGCAACAGGAGAACAGCTTGACGCTCTTCAAGCCGGTGTGCAAATAACTATAGCCCGCACTTTAGTTTCTCCTGATAGTCTTGCAAGTGCTCTTCAGGTTTGGGAACGTCTCAGGCCTCATCTTAAAGGAGCCTATTCTTCATTAGGTTCCATTCTTGAAGCCAGACTGCTTACGGACGCTTATCGTGCTAACAGATATGTCTATGATAACCGATTGTTACCACCGGGCTCCAATCCGGAGAATCCTTTGCTTTGGAGCAGAGATATTTATCTGGAAAAAATAAAGACTCTTATAGAAGAAGCTATTTCAAACAAAGAGGGACGAGCCTTCCCATTATCCAAATTTAAGCCATTGATATTAAACACTGAACAAGCTGACCTTGAAGGGATGGTCCTTTTTGATTTTATATCAAGGCAGGGCATTTCAATGCTCAATAACTTTGGACTTAGAAGCAATGGAGACATTATACCGTTTTTCATATCAGACACTTCGGATAATTCTTCAATCGATGAAGGAATAGCCCGGAACATTCTCAGATTTTATGAAGAGGAGGATAGGTTTAATATTGCTGCCGGACGTGCAATGGTACTTACTGCATCTTTTCTTGATCAGGAGGAAAGAATCAGGATGCTTTATGATTCTTTAATGAATACCCGTTGTGGCGTTGCTCGCTTACCTATAGCCGAGGAATATTTCAACCAATATATATATCCCGCTTTCTGTGACGGCGAATATGAACAGGAGACACAGATAACGGACGCTGTTGAGGGAAATAAGATATTCATTCAAGATACTTTTACTCCTGCGCAATTCTATGAATTTGCCAATCAATTGATTGCTCTATATCCTGACTTTGGAAAAGAGATTCTCACCCGTCCTTTGTCTCTTCTAACGGAGGAAAATTATTCGTATATTCTCCCTCAGTTAATTACTGCCGGTGATGAACTGGAATTTAAAATCAACAGCAGGAATAAACAAGGAGGTTATTTACTTCTTATAAAAATTCCACGTAACGAAGATCGCTCTCTAAAAGTCAGTCAGGCTTTAAATAAGGGCTCTTTAGTCAATTCTTATCCTTTGCCTTCTTCTGAGAGTGTCATTCCTTTTAATGAACAGTTTAAACTAACCGTTCCCAATCCGGGTCCAGGAACGTATGTAGCTCTGTTCTCAAATGACAATTCATTGTCAGGAATTGATAAATCAACAAAAAGTCAATATGTTACCACTTTCAATGTTTCTTCAATAAATGTTATCACTTCAGAAGGTGTCAACAACGGTTATTCTGGCTCTGCGGCCGGAGTCTTTGTAGTAGATGCCGTTACTATGGAGCCGATAAAAGGTGCGAAAGTCACACTTAGCGCCTTAGGTAAAAATAAGTCTTTAAAAAAGGTATTCATTACAGATAATGAAGGTTTTGTAGGTCTTCCGCGTGAGTTTGTAAATTGTCAGGTGACTGCAACATATAAGGGAAGTAAGGTACAAATTGTCGCTAACACAAACAGGACTTATAACCCAAGTAATAGGGCAGGATTTATAGAGATTTTAACAGATCTTTCTATTTATCATCCCGGTGACGAAGTGCAGTTCTCGGTTATTTCCTATCTGCGCGATAATGACGTCCTGTCAGTTTACCCGGAGAAGGAATTAATCGTCTCCCTGATAGACGCGAATGGAAATGCAGTTAAAGATTTGAGGGTATCGACAGATAAATACGGTAGGGGAAGTGGCAGCTTTATTCTTCCTGAAGAAGGTCTTCTTGGTCAGTGGGGATTGGAGGGTCAATTCAAGGACAAGGGGAAATATGATAATGTCAACCGTGCTTATTTTAGTGTGGCGGAATATAAGGCTCCCTCTTTCATGGTTTCTCTCGAAAAAGAAAAAAATGATATTCTGAAGTCTGAAACAGAAACTTTTGAAGGGAGTGTAGTTACCTTTTCCGGAATGCCGGTTGCTGGAGCGGAAGTAAAATACGAAGTAAGTTTCAAACCCTTCTTTTATCGACGGAATTCTTCGCCTGCCTTTTATGGAGGGGAAACGGTAACAGATGAGAAAGGTGACTTCAGCATCAGTCTTCCGTTAGAGAATCTACGGAATACCCGTTATGAATATGGTTTGTTTTCTATTAAAGGGATTGTAACATCACAGGAAGGTGAAACCGTAGAATCCAATTCAGTTAACTTTTCACTGAGAAAATCGTTTACAATCAATCCTTCAATCCCTTCACGGGTTGAGATAGATTCTACAGCTGTTGTATTTAATATTGTAGTCTGCGATATAAGTGGATTCCCTGTGAAACAATTGGTTAATTTCAAGCTATTGCGAAAAGGGAATGGTGATGAATGGAGTGAAATCAAACAGGGAAGATTCTCTTCTCCAATTCTGACATTACCTTCCGAAATACTTCAGTCCGGTTCATATAAACTTGTTTTTGATCTTGAAGAGGTTCAAAAAATATCGGAATTTATTGTATTCCGTGCAGATGATAAAATACCCCCTGTAGAAACGACACTTTGGTTACCACAGGATAAAATTTATCCTTCAAACAGTGAGAAAAAGGTCGCAGTGAAGGTTGGAAATTCTCATAATGACGATTACATCTTGTGTGTAATCTCAGATAAAACAGGAATTTTGTCCCGTAAATGGGTTCGTCCCAAAGGAGAGATTATTGATGTTTCAGCACCAGTGCCTCAAAAGGGTAATCGGGTGTGGGTGAATTTTTGTTCATCCCGAAATTTTAATACAGTAACTTCTAAAGTAACTGTATATCCCCCATCAGCAGAAGATAAACTTTCATTGTTTACCGAAACATTTCGTGATAAGGTTACAGCAGGAAGTAAAGAGCAATGGAAATTCAAATTTAATTTGGAAACTTCCAACGGAGGTCAAAATCCGGGAATGATACCTGTAATGGCTGTTATGACCAATAAAGCTCTTGATTCTTTGAAACCATTCAAATGGTACTTTAATCCAACAGATGAAGTTTATTTGTGGAATAATGCGTATTTAAATTCTCTATATAAGGGATCAGTGAATTTCTCTGCTGACTATACTAAAAATTTCGGAACAGCATATAGATATGCAATCCCGGAATGGAATTTTTACGATTATACATTATATCCTTCATTTAGGAATGGGGTTACGATGAGAAAAAATATTATGATTCGTGGCACCAAATCATCTTCCACACAAATTATTAGTGATGATAAGGAAACATTTTCGGTGGAGGAAGTGTATCTTACCGGGGCAGTAAGTGACCTTGCTATGACAAAAGTTGAATATGCAGAGGCCGAAATGGTAGATGAGATGGCTTCCGAAGCCGGTTCCGGAGGAGAGGAAATAAAATATCGGGAGACTGAATGTCCTCTTGCATTTTTCTATCCGGATCTGGTAAGTAATGAGGAGGGAATTGTCAGTATAGATTTCGAGGTGCCAAATTTTAATACCACGTGGAAACTTCAGGTGTTAGGATACACACCGGAAATGCAAACTGTCATCAGGGAATTTGAAAGTCTCGCTTCTAAACCGGTAATGGTTCAGACTAATCTTCCCATGTTCCTACGGACATATGATACTGTAATTCTTAAAAGCGCCATATATAACAATTCAGACAAAGAGCGTGAATTAAATGGTAATGTTGAAGTAATTAATGGACTGGATGGAAAGGTAATAGCTTCAGAAGTATTAAAAGGGAAGAGAGTGTCTCCATCCTCCTCACTTCCTCTTGATATATCTTTCAAAGTTCCTTCAGAGACTTCAGTTATTATTTTCCGGATAAAAGGTTGGTCGGAGGTTGGTTCAGATGGTGAACAAATGGCAATTTCTATTCTTCCGGCGTCTCAACCAGTGGTTGAAGCTAATAATTTCTATCTCCAACCGGGTCAGAGTGAATTCACATATAAATTACCATCCTTATCTTCTAATTCAGCAGTCACGTTAAAATACTGTGATAACCCGATATGGTATGTAATGACAGCTCTTCCGGGACTGATTGATACTGATTCCCAAAATGCTACTAATTTGGTTGAGTCTTACTTTGCATCAGCCACATCTTATGGTTTGATTTCTTCAAACCCATCATTGCGTGAAGCACTCACTCTCCTCTTTGATAAATCAAAGGATAAGGGACTTTTGGAAAGCAACCTGTTAAAAGATAGTGAACAAAGAATTTTAACTTTGGGAAATACCCCATGGGTGAACAATGCTTTTGCAGAGCAATTACGTTTATCCTCATTGTCAAATCTTTTGGATGATAATAAAGCACAAAAGCAACTTAACCAAGCATGGAATAAACTTGAGTCTTTAAGATTGCCCGGGAGTGGGTGGAGTTGGTGTCCCAAGATGGAACCTTCATTTTATATCACTACCGGGGTGCTTATACGTCTCGGAAGACTTTTGAAAACCGGTTATATGAAACCGGATAAACTGCAGATGAAGGCAATTGAAGAGGCTATCGCCTTTGCCGATGCTGATTTGATAGAGGATTATCGTAAGAATGGTGATAAAATTTCATTAGCCGGAACTCTTTATTATCTATATGCGAGGAGTTTCTTCCGGAATGATTCGGGAAGTGCCGAGTTCTTGTCATTAAGGACAAAAATGATGTCTCGTCTAAGGGAATCATGGAGAAAGATGGATATTTCAGACAAAGCGACTTCGGCTATTCTTTTTTCCCGATATGATGATAAGACTCTTGCCAAAACTATATGTGAGTCCCTATCTCAATTTTCTACTTATCAGCCGTCGCAGGGTCGATGGTTTGACAATATCGGCTCAGATTATGATGGTAAAGGAAAACTTGCTACCACAGCTCGTGTTTTGGAAGCATATAACGAAATTTTGCCTGATTCGGACGAGATTAATCAGATTCGGCAGTGGCTTATCCTACAGCGTAGAGGAGAAGACTGGGGATCAAAAAGTCATTTGAGTGAGTTAGTGCAGACTATACTAACATCTGGCGAAAAATGGAATTCAGAAGGTCTTGTGTCGGAAATTTTTCTTGGAAATGAGAAAATCACACCTCAAAAGGTGGATGTACTTTCCGGTATGATTACTCTTAATCTTTCTTCAAAGAATAGCAGGGAAACTCTAAGGATTGTCAAGAAATCCGAAGGACCGTCCTGGGGTGGGTTGCTGAGTCAGTTTACAGCTCCCATTCAGGAAATAAAAAGAGTTTCAACACCGGAAATAGCTGTTTCCAAGGAACTCTTAGTGGTGGAAACTAACAATAACGGGGCTGTGATTCAAAAAAATAATACTCTGAGGATAGGTGATAAAGTGAGGATAACCATGACTGTTGAGAATAGTAGGGATTTAAATTATGTTATTCTTAAGGATGAAAGGGCAGCTTGTTTTATTCCTACAATGCAAATTTCTGATTATCTTTGCATCGATGGTGTGTGGACATATAAAGAAATACGTGATTCTTCAAGCACTCTCTTCTTTACTTATCTTCCAAAGGGTAAGCATGTCTTCAGTTATGATTGCTATGTAACTCGCGAGGGTGAATATTCATCCGGCACAGCTACTGTTCAATCACAGTATTCACCAATGATAACGGCTCATTCAGCCGGAGCAGTTGTAAAAGTAGAGTAATGATAAAAATAATAATTTTGAATATGTATAAAAAAATTGTTCTTGGAGTATCAATGATGGCATTGTCTTTCTATGCAAATGCTGCTTTGAACTTTCCAATTAATTACGAAGGAAGTTTCGTAAATCCGGAAACTCTGTCTCAATGGTCGGTTTCTTCACGAGAAGGTTCTCCCACCGGGGAATTTGCTTCATATTTTTCAACCGGACTGACACCGGTAGTAAACCTTGAAGATGTTGAATACCTGTTGACCAATAATCAATTTGAAGATGGGGAACCCGGATCGACATGGTTAATATCACCTGAAATCGAAATTACCGAAGACACTGAAATGTTTTCAATCTTGTTAGCAAATTGCGGAGATACCAACGTTGCAACATATAATACATTTCGCGTCTTGTATTCATTAGAGGGGACTGAACATGCAGATTTCGAGGCAAATGACCCCCTTTTGTCCGGTTCGGTTCGTAACAGGGGAGCCAATATCATATCTTATACTTCTCAAAGAGCGGTTATAACAAACCTGAAGGGTAAAAAAATCCGGTTGGCTATTGTAAACGATGCTAATACATCAGGATTCATGGGTTTTGCAGATCTGGTGGTTTCTCCCTGGTATTTCTCTTTGGATCAGTCTGATTCATACGACTCGCTCCTTCTGGATAGTGCGAATCCTGTTGTAAAGATGTCTATGACTGTTTCAACTCCGGTCACTACCAAAGGTTACACGGCGGAACTTGTGACAGACAGTGGGTTTAAAACCGTATTGAATGAGACATCCAAAACATTCAATATTCGTAACGCATCCTCTATAAATTTCACTTTCCCAGACAAAATTGAGCTTCAGAATCCTCAGGAGAATTATACTATCACATTTACTCCTAATTTCGAGGGTGCTGTTCCTGCGGTAATTACCGGTGAACTGATAGCAGCTGAAAGAAAATTCAAGGCTGTGGCACTCGTCGAGGAAGTTACCGGAACCTGGTGCGGATGGTGTACCGGAGGTATTGTGATGATGGATTTCTGGAATAGTTATTTCACTGGAATTCAGGATAGAAATAAGGTGATTGAAGTTGCTCTTCACCGTACCGACCCGATGTCTATGCGTTCAGGAAATTATCTCAACGATTACACAACACAGGTAAAGCGTGCCGGGATAGAAGTGTCAGATCCCCCTACAGTTCTTGTAAACAGAATTACCGGGGGTGCCCCCCTTCAATTTGATATGAAAAGCTTCTTCCAGGATTTGAAATCACCGGCTTTACTCAAAATCAATGCTGTCGGTTTTGATAAAGAGAGTAAAGAAGTCTGCGTAGATTATGAGTACACCACCTCATTCACGGCTTCAAATCCAGGATTTGCTTTGTCAGCAATAGTAACTGAGAATAATGTGACAGGATATGATGATGCCGGCAACTGGGACCAGTCTAATTATTACGCACAGTATACCATGGCTCAGATTAATAACCAATTTGACCCTGATATCGCACCATTCTTCGAGCGATTCGTGTCTCCTAATCCTGACCATATCCCATCATCCATGATTGCTTATAACGAGGTGGCAAGGGGTATTTATCCCTCTTATGCCGGTCAACCGTTGACGGAGAGTGTAATTGCTGATACTCCCACAAAGGGTAAATTTGTCTTCACGATGCCTGATAACGTTAATAATCTTGAGAATTCCAACGTAATTATGGTGATTAGTCGTCGAGGTACTAATGAGGTTATGGGCGCTGACATAGTCGAGGCTAAGGACTATAAAGATATGAGTGGCGTTAAGACAGTAACAGAATCAGGTGTTTTATTCAATGTGATGTCTTCCGACGGTATTACCTCTGTCAAAACATCGGAAGATGGAATTTTAACTGTCTATTCCCCGGATGGAGCATTATTATACAAGGATGCGGTTAATGCAGGTGTAAATACAATTAATGTAAATTATACCGGTTTGGCAATAGTGACACTCACAACTGTAAATGGAAGTTCGAGTTTAAAAACTGTGATGAAATAAAGACTCGAAAGAAGAGATAAATTCTTTAGTCAAAAGATTAAACAAAAGGAGGGTATCATAATTGATGTCCTCCTTTTTTAGTGACAGGAATAATTATTATCTCTTTTTATTTAAAAGGTTTTGGAAGTTGTAAAAAATTTTCTAACTTTGCTTTATCAACCCTTGAAAGGCAAAAATTAATCAAGGTTAATTCTAAATAAGTATTTATTTTAATAAAAAGGTAACAATCAAACAACTATAGTCAATGAAAAAATTTGCGCTTTTCTGTGCGTCAACGTTGATAGCTGCAACAGCAGTAGCTCAAAGCGTAACGCCACAGATTTTTTACGAGAATTTTGTGAAAATGTCGGAGACCAGCGACCTTCCGGTTGATGGTTGGACCGCATTTGGTGTGGATGCCACTCCGGGTTATGCCAATCCCGATTATGCTGATATCGATGAGTGGATGAAGAAAACTTTCAACAACGGAAAAGATATCTATGTCCTTCTCAACTACGGGGCAAAAGCATTAGCTCTCAGTTGTACCAATTTCATCCCTTCTACTCAGGCCGATCAATGGCTTGTGACTCCGGAGATAGAAATCCCGTATGATGAAATGTCTCTCTATTTCACTACCGCTTTTTACACAAATAAGGGATTTTTCGGCAAAGATAAAGCTCCTATATCCGTCTATGTTTCCGAGTCAGGTGTGTCTAAAGAGGATTTCGGAGAAACTCCTGTTTATACATACACTCTTTCTCCTTCACAGGAACAGGAGATTACTTTGAAAAACTTTATTGTACCCTTGAAGGGGTATAAAGGTAAGAAGATACATCTTGGATTTGTGCAGCAGGGTAAGGATTGCGGTCCTGTAGGATTTACCAACATTGGTCTCGGTCAGTACTATTGTGTTTTTGATGCCACCAATACCCCCGCTGTTTGTCAAAAAGGGGAGCAAGTGTCGATTGACAACAATATTGCGCTCAAGACTCCTGTAACCTGTAAAAGTTTGAAGGTTGAACTGGAAATCAACGGTGAGAAGGTAGCGGAAGAAACTTACTCTAAAGTTCTTGGTCCAAGTGGATTGTCGCCTATGTATGTAAGGGCTACCTTTAACGATGTGATGGAAATGACCGAAACTTCCCTTAGTTACAGACTTCTTGTAACTCCCGATTTTGAAGGCGCTGTTACTTCTGTGTATGAAGGAACTATCGGTTATCCGGTTACAAATTATCTTAACAACTGCGTAGTAGAGGAGATTACAGCTACAGGGTGTCAGGCATGTCCTGCCGGAACTGCATCAATGCAATATTATGCAGAAACTTATCCGGCCGGTCATCCTTCACGTGGACGATTCATCGGTATTGCAATCCACGGTTTCATCAATTACACCGACCCAATGTCTCAAGGTGTTCAAGGATATCTCAGTCAGGCTCTTGATAAGGCAGCTTCTACAACATATCCCGGTGCCAACTTCAATCGTGGTTATGTAGCTCAATACCCCTGGCAGACTTCCTCCATGCAGCGTGAAATAATGTCACGTTCCTATAACAAGGCTGAGGTAACTGAAGTTATGGTGCCCCAAGTTGATGGTGATCAGACAGATTTGATGTATGGTAAGAACGTTAAGGTGAAATATAATGTATATTCTGCTTACGATTCTTCTTCAAAAATTCTGAATGCCGCAGTTGTAATGGTTGAAAATGATGTCAGAGGTTATGAATCAGGTTATACCCAGACTAATGGGTTCTATAATAGAACTGATTCATATATAACATCTAATTATGGCTCGTTCTTGATTCCTTATATTAAACCTTACCTTGCAGGTGGAACCTTGGGACAACAATATGTGTCTTTCGATAAGATGGTTTACCAGCATGTTGCACGTGGCATCTTCCCGTCGTATAACGGTGAGGAAATATCTACGGAATGGGTTGCTAATCAACCTTGCGAATTTGAATTGACATTCCAGTTGCCCGACAATGTTGACAATTGGGAAAATACTGAAGTTATTATCCTTATCACTGACCCGAGCCAGAATGGAAAAATTGTAGCTTCTGACATTTTCCCGGCTTCTAAATTCATCAAGGGTGAGACAGGTGCAGTATCAGGTGTTTCAGTTGACTCTTCTTCAATCCGTAAGGTAGGTGACAATATTGAGGTAAATGTTACCGAAAACACCAAGGTTGATGTATTTGCAGTGGATGGTACACTCCTCGGAAGCTACAATGCAGACGCCAATGGTGTGACAATTAATGGTTCAGCCTTCTCAGGTATTGTAATTGTAAAAGCAGGCAATGTAACTAAAAAACTTATGTTCTAAGAATTTAGTAAACATAGAATAAACATATAAAACAGGGACTTCCTATTGGGAAGTTCCTGTTTTAATATTGTATTTAATATTGATTTATTATATCAGATAATATGTTATCCCGGTTTCCTGAATAATTATCTGTCATTACGCAATGGAGTGACAGGGAGGCTTAATGTCAATCCTTCATGATTTAGAATAGTATTGGGAAAAATCTCCTGAGCTTCCTTGAGGAAAACTTTATCATCATGATATCTTGAAGAATAGTGTCCGGTGAGGAGCCATTTGGCACCGGCAGCTTTGGCTATTTGAGCAGCCTGACGTGCTGTAGAGTGACCTCGCTCCTTTGCTGTCTTTTCCATATCTTTCAGATAGGTGGTTTCATGCATCAATAATTCCACAGGTCCTATCTTTTGTGCAATAGAGGGTTTAAATTCTGTATCTCCTATATGCGCATAGCTCATGGAAGGGGAGGAGGGTCGGGTGAGAATCTCATTTGGAATAATTTTTCCGTCAGATCTGACAAAATCTTCTCCCATCTTAATTGAATTCATTAATTTCACAGGCACTTTATGAAATTCACACATCTCGGGGATGATATGACGTGGTTTTTCTGCTTCTTCAAAAACATAACCGACACAATCAATCCGGTGGCTTAAAGGTATGGTTCGGACTCTAAGTTTTCCTGTATCTAAAGCAATTTCCTCTTTTTTAGAATCGAGAATATTGAAATTTATTTCAAAAGGGTTGTCGCGGTTGAAATAATCAAAAATGGTAGAGAGTATTTTCTTTCCCTCTTCAAAAGTGTGTATAGTCAAATGTCCACCCTTTCCTTGAAGGGCCAGAGAGCCTATAAGTCCGAACAATCCAAATACATGGTCACCATGAAGGTGTGTAAGGAAGATATGGGAAAGACGTGCCAGCCGCAATTTTTGTTTGGCAAAGGCTACCTGAGCACCTTCACCACAATCAATCATGTATAGGGAATTGTTGTGTTCAACTACAGTACATGATGGGTTGTGGCGAATGGTAGGTTTGGCTGAACCGCAACCTAAAGTGTGAATTTTAAAAGAGGAATGAGTCATTTACGTTTCATTTGGGTGTAATTTTTTGCCAGACCACCGGTACCGGTTTCCTTATAAAGCGAGGGAAGGTCATGTCCGGTTTGTTTCATTACTTCTACAAGGCGGTCAAAGGAAACACGATGACCTCCATCAGTAAAACTGGCATATATATTAGCATCCAAGGCGCGTGCTGAAGCGTAGGCATTACGTTCAATACACGGAATCTGCACAAGACCGCAAACGGGATCACATGTCATACCCAGATGATGTTCCAATCCCATCTCAGCCGCATATTCAATTTGTGCGGGGCTACCACCAAACAATTGACTTGCAGCGGCTGCCGCCATGGCACATGCAACTCCTACTTCACCTTGACATCCTACTTCAGCACCCGATATCGATGCATTTTGTTTTACTACATTACCGAAAAGTCCGGCAGTAGCAAGAGCGTGGAGAATCCGGTTTTCTGGAAAATTCCTGCTCTTCCATAAATGGTATAGAACACCGGGTAATACACCGCATGACCCACATGTTGGTGCAGTAGCTATTACTCCACCTGATGCATTCTGTTCACTGACGGCGAGGGCATAAGCAAATACAAGACCTCGTGATTTGAGATTATCACGATATCCATTTGCTTTTACAAAATATGAAGCTGCCTTTCTTTGCAAATTTAAAGGTCCGGGTAATCTCCCCTCTCTCGACAGACCGGTCTCAACCGCTTGTTTCATGGTCTCCCATACTTCACGCAGATATTCCCATATCTCTTTCCCCTCACATTGTTCTACATATTCCCAATAGGTCCGTCCTGTCCTTTCACAATATTCCATTATCTCTGACAGAGTATTGAGCGTGTAAATTTCCGGACTCCCTTCTGTTGGACAACCTTCTTCGACGATTGCCCCACCACCTACACTGTAGAAAATGGTTTCATCCATTGGGAAACCACTTTCATCAAGAGCTTTGAATTTTACTGCATTAGGGTGATAAGTCAGAAATGTTTCAGGCTCCCAAAGAATTTTAACCGACATTCCGGAGCTTTCCAATGCTTCCATTATCGCAACATCCGTCATGTGTCCTTTCCCGGTTGCCGCCAATGAGCCGTAGAGTGTGACCTCAAACCCCTTGGCTCCCTTATTACGACTTAAAAATATTTCTGCTGCCTGACGGGGTCCCATAGTGTGGGAAGAAGAGGGCCCCACTCCTATTCTATATAGTTCGCGTATTGATTTCATTATTCTCTTAACGACTTAGATTACCTCCTTATTATAATTATTACTATAAGATTATCTTTTAAATTATCATCATTTTTTGGTATTGTGAAGTTTTGTCTGTTCTGTAATTTTGCGGTATGAACCGGTTCGTGTTGCTGACTTTTTTTATCACGGCTTTTTGTAGCCCTGCTGTTGCTTCCGTATCCTCCGTGGGGACGGAAGCGGTAGATTCGGTATATGAATTGCAAGATATTGATATAGTGGCTATTAAACAGCAGGCAAACCTTTCGGAACTCCCTCTTGGTTCTACTCGGATTAATACTGAGACAGTTGATATTCTCGACATTTCAGACATTAAGCGTGTCTCGGATATTGCACCAAATTTTTATATTCCACAATATGGGTCACGTATCACATCATCAATTTATGTGAGGGGAATAGGTGCGAGAATGGATCAACCCTCTATAGGACTTAATATTGACAATGTGCCGGTGTTAAATAAGGATGCTTATGATCTGGAAATTCCCGATATTGCGGATATTGAGATTCTGAGAGGACCGCAATCATCACTCTTCGGGAGAAACACAATGGCCGGACTAATGAATATCCGTACTTTATCCCCGATGATTTTTCAAGGTTGGAAATTGAAGCTTCAAGGTGCCTTACCGGCTTCTTTTAAGTTTTCCGCCGGTTGGTATAAAAAGTCATCATCAAATATGGCCTATTCATTGAATGCCGGAATTTATCATAATTCGGGAGAATATCGCAACGAATTCAACGGAGAGAAAACAGGAAGAGAATGGTCAGGGAATATTCGCCTTAGATTAGAATGGCAACCTTTAAGGAATCTTTCTATTTCCAATGTCATTTCTTCAAGTCTCTTACAGCAAAACGGGTATCCTTATGAATCTTTAAAATCCCAAAAAATCGAATATAATGATGACTGCTTTTATCATCGCTTTCTCTTGTCAGACGGATTATCTTTAAAATGGACACAATCCGGTTTTGACTTGACGAGTGTCACTTCAGTGCAATATATCGATGATAATATGACCCTGGACCAGGATTTCCTTCCACTCAGTTTTTTTACCTTGACGCAAAGAAAGAAGGAAATCGCTGTTACCGAGGATTTGACTCTTCACAGTAAATCCAAGGGTAAATATAATTGGTTGGCGGGATTTTTCGCTTTTTACAGGCATCTCGATATGAAAGCTCCGGTAACCTTTAAGGATAATGGTATTTCTGATTTAATTGAATCACACAGAAATGAGGCAAACCCTTACAGACCTATAAAATGGATGTCTCGCTCCTTTCCTTTAAACAGTGACTTCATAATCCCATCGGTAGGTGTCGCCCTCTATCATGAATCAAGATTATCCCTCAGCAGATGGAACCTGTCTGCCGGGATAAGATTTGATTTTGAACATATTTCAATGGATTATCATAGTTTCTGCTCCACAGGTTATTATATATTTGACAATCCTTCGGGTAAATTTCCCTTCAATACAGCCACTCCTGATCGTTTTGTGCCAATTGATATTGATAATAAAGGTTCACTCTCCAGAAACTATTTTACTGTCTTGCCCAAAATAACAGCCCTTTATGACTTGCTTTATGCCACGGATGCCAATCTCTATGTTTCATTAGGGAGAGGTTATAAGGCCGGTGGATTTAATACCCAGATGTTCAGTGATGTGCTTCAACAGAGCCTGATGGAAAAAATGGGAATGACTTCTGCATATAATGTAGGGGAAATAGTAAGTTATAAACCTGAAGAATGTTGGAGTTTTGAGGTTGGGGCTCATTTACCATCGATAAATCAGATATTCCACTCGGAATTGTCGGTTTTTTATATAGATATCAATAATCAACAGCTCACGATGTTTCCGGATGGAACAACGACAGGTCGAATCATGACCAATGCCGGGAAAACCAGAAGTTTCGGAGCCGAGGTTTCTTTACGTTATTCTCCGACACGTTATCTGTCGTTTAATATATCTTACGGATACACAAATGTGAAATTTAAGGAATTCTTTAACGGAATCCGCAGTCTTAAAGGGAAAACATTACCTTATGCTCCATCCAATACTTTCTGGGCTCAGGCCCTTTATACTTTCCGAAATAAAAAGTTAGGGAACAAGGTTATAATATTTGATGTCAATGTAAAAGGTAACGGTAAAATTTACTGGAATGAGGAAAACACACTTTCTCAACCTTTTCATGCATTGTTAGGAGCATCTGTCTCTCTTTCGCATCCTGAATGGGAAGTACAGATATTCGGCAGAAATATTACCGATACCAGATATAATACTTTCTACTTTAAATCTATGGGAAATGAATTTTTACAACGTGGAGAAGGTATTAATCTGGGACTGGCATTCACTTTGAATATAAACTAAAAACTATTAGATATGAAAAAATTTTTTCTTGCCGCTTTACCGGCACTCTTTCTCTTGACGGGATGTAATAAAGATGCAAGTTTTGAAGAAACTTATAGTTACAAAACTTACAATATCATCTATCCTATAAACTCTACCCGTAAACCTTCGGTCGGATATGGCAACTACAAATTCCACTTTATTGATAATCTTCCCGAATCATTCACCATCTCCGATTTATATATAGGTAGCGAGGAATATTCTCTAACTGTATCAGGCTTCACTTCACGGAGCGGATTTACTGATAACGGAAGTCTCTTTGAGTTTTCCGGAGGAAAGGGGTCTTTGTCAAATGGGTTGCAGGTAAATGATCTTCACGGTTGTGTCACCGGAATTGTGAACTATGCCATGGATTCCGTTATAGGAATTCCAACTATCTCTCCTGATGAATACGGACCTCACTGTTTTATTGACTATAAATTGGGAGATAAATATTTAGTGAAGACCATCTTTAGAGATATCTATTTTAAAGGTACCACCAATACATGGTATAATTATAAAGGTGAAGAGAAGACCTACATGAATTCCGAGATACTTTATCGCATAGTCTTTAATTCAACTTTCGATAAAGCTGACTTAGTGATTTATAAGGGTAAATTTGCAGAGGAACAACCAACTCAGGCAGTATATAAATATCTTCTGTTGAAGGATCTTCCTGTAGTATTGAAGGATGGAGGATTTACGATTGAGGGAGATAATATCGTACCGTTGTATCCGGAAGGGGATCAACTTGAAATGCAACCCCGCTTTGTATTCAATGATATCAAAATTAAGAATACTTCGGACAACCTGTCAAAAATCAACATTACTTATAATGTTGCCGGTCAGTATAAAGGGGAGTTCAACGGGAGTTACGCTGAGACCAATATTTGGGAATAAAACTTCAATATAAGGAGATTTATTTCAAAGTACATCCGTCACCTGCAGGCTTACTTCCCATAGGAATGTCGCCGGAAAAATTTTAGGTTATCGGGTATAAAGTTTTTGTGGATTTAAGATTTTTTAATAACTTTGTGCTGTCGTACAGGGGTCACTCTGTACGGGTTAATCTAATATCAGAAATAAATAACTAATTATTAAACGATTATATGAACTTACTGTTGGAGATAAGCAACGGCACGTTAGCTATTACTGCTACTGCGACCGGTCTTTTACTGGTGTTTGCTGCTTTGCTGATTGCCAAGTTGGTAGCCCCGAAGTCATATTCGGTAAAAAAATCTGAGGCATACGAATGTGGTATTCCCACACGAGGAGAGTCAATGATTCAGTTTAAGGCCGGATATTATATCTTCGCAATTCTCTTCCTTCTTTTCGATGTGGAAACGGTCTTTCTTTATCCGTGGGCTGTGGTAGCTAATAAGATGGGTACCAACAGTCTTCTTTGCATCGGTATTTTTATGTTTGTCTTAATTCTGGGTCTTGCCTATGCCTGGAGGAAAGGAGCTTTGAAATGGAAGTGAAAATTAAAAGCATGCAGCGTGAGGACTTCAAGGACAACGAGTATATCGATAAATTGGTTGAAGAACTTAACGCAACCGGAGCCAACGTTGTTGTTGGGAATCTCGACAAACTAATAAATTGGGGTAGAGCAAACTCTCTTTGGCCACTCTGTTTCGGTACGAGTTGTTGCGCCATTGAATTTATGTCGCTCGGAGCAGCCAGATATGACATGGCTCGTTTCGGATTTGAGGTTGCCCGTAACTCTCCCCGCCAGGCAGATTATATTATGGTGCAGGGCACTATTGTTCATCGTATGGCTCCCGTTCTGGTGCGTCTCTATGAACAGCTTGCCGAACCGAAGTATGTGATTGCTGCCGGTGGTTGTGCTGTTTCCGGTGGTCCGTTCAAGAATTCATATTGCGTAGTTCCCGGTGTAGATAAAATTATTCCGGTAGATGTTTATGTGCCCGGTTGCCCTCCGCGTCCGGAAGCTTTCTTTTACGGACTTATGCAGCTACAACGTAAAATTAAAGTCGAGAAGTTCTTTGGTGGCGTGAACCGCCAGGAAAAGATTGAGGAATTCTTCAGGAAACATCCGGAAGAGAGAGGTCAGATAGGTTGATTCTCAGTCTTCATTTATACCACGGTTAAGGAATTTCAGTTTAATTCATTTTTCGATAATAATCAAGATGAGCGATATAAAAGATAGAATCAGTGAAATCTGCCCTTCCGCTACATTTGAGGAGGGTGAAAATCTTCTGGTCAATGTGCCAGAGGCAGATTGGTATTCTCTCGCTAAGCAGCTTAAAGAAGACCCATCTCTCAATTTCGATGTGCTGACCGCCGTTGTCGGCATGGATTGGAAGGAGTCTGTCGGAGTGATTTACTACCTCACATCTACATCCCATGGCTGGGAGGTGATTGCGGTAAAGGTGGTTGCTGCCGATCTTAAAAAACCGATGATTCACTCAGTCTCCGACCTTTGGAAGGTTGCGCTTTTCCAGGAAAGGGAGGTTTATGATTTCTTCGGAATTATATTTATCAACCATCCCGATATGCGTCGCTTTTTCCTGCGCAACGACTGGAAAGGTCACCCCTTGCGTAAGGATTACGACGTTACTCCCGAAGCAAATCCTATCCCCACTGAGGATGAGAAAAATGAAGACGATACATGCTCTTACGTTGAAGACGAAAAGGGTAATGTGAAGAAAATTCCCGGTAAAGTTTTTGGAGAAGAGGATTATGTGGTAAATATCGGTCCTCAACATCCCTCTACTCACGGAGTAATGCGTTTCCGCGCATCAGTAGATGGAGAGTATGTAAAGAAGGTAGATGTCGTATCCGGATATATCCATCGAGGTATTGAAAAATTATCCGAAGGTCTTACATATCCTCAGATACTTCATTTTACAGACCGTATGGACTATATGTCGGCTCATCAGAACAGACATTGTCTGTGTATGTGCATTGAGAAGGCTCTCGGTATAGAAGTGCCCCAGAGAGCAGTCGTGATCCGTACAATGATGGATGAGTTGATGCGTATTTCATCACATCTCCTTTCGTTCGGGTGTACTGCGATGGACCTTGGAGCGACCACAGCTTTCTTCTATGGATTCCGCGAGCGTGAACAAGTACTCGATATTTTTGAAAAAACTTGTGGCGCCCGAATGTCAATGAACTATAACGTGATCGGGGGCGTTATCGCTGACTTGCATCCTGACTTTGTTAAGGATGTCAAGGCACTCCTTGCTATCATGCCTGAACGCTTAAAAGAGTATCACAAGGTATTCACCGGAAATGTAATAGCCCAGAATCGACTCAAAGAAGTGGGTTATCTTTCAAAGGAGAATGCTATTAATTATGCCATCACCGGTCCGAGTGGACGCGGATCGGATTGGAGTTGCGATTGTCGCAAAAAACATCCTTATGCCGCTTATCCGGAAGTTAAATTCGAGGAAGTGCTTGAAAAGGGATGTGATTCTTTTGCACGCTACATGGTCAGGATGCGTGAAATTGAGGAGAGTTGTAAGATTCTTGAACAGCTTGTCGATAGAATTCCGGAAGGGGATATTCGTGCCCAGGTACCGAAGATCATAAAACTCCCTGCCGGAAGATGGTATCAGCAAGTCGAGGCATCCCGAGGTACATTCGGAGTGTATATTGAGTCGGTAGGAGATAAAACGCCATATCGTGTACACTTCCAGAGTCCCTGCTTCAATCTTGTAGGTGTCATGGATCTTTGTTGCTCGGGATATATGATTGCCGACCTTATCACAATCGGTGCGGCACTTGACTTCGTTATCCCTGACATAGACCGTTAATCTTCATTTGCTAACCCAGAAACGATTATAACAACATCAGCTATGTTTGATTTTGGTAAATGGACTTCTTTTGTAAATGACCTTCTTATGGGATTTCTCCCGGAGTGGGCAACAGTCCTTGTAGAATGTGTGATTATAGGAGTCCTCGTGCTCTTGGCTTATGCCTTGCTTGCTATCTTCTATATTCTTTATGAGCGTAAACTTTGCGCATGGTTCCAGTGTCGTCTTGGTCCTATGCGTGTAGGTAAATGGGGTGTTCTCCAGGTATTCGCGGATATGTTTAAGATCCTTCTCAAGGAGCTTATCGCATTGAAGGGTACTGACCGGTTCCTCTTTAAACTGGCACCTTATATTATCATTACTTCCTCAGTCGTGATGTTCGCGTGTCTCCCTTGGGGTAATGGCTTGCAGATTATAGATTTTAATATCGGTATCTTCTTTGTGCTCGCAGTCTCCTCCGTAGGTGTACTCGGTATATTGCTCGCTGGTTGGTCATCCAATAACAAATATACCCTTATCGGGGCTATGCGAAGCGGCGCACAAATGGTTTCATACGAACTCTCATTGGGAATTTCAATTATAACAATTGTCCTTTTTGCGGGAACTATGAATATAAGTGAACTGGTTGCAGAGCAGTCGTCCGCTTGGTTCCTGTTCAGAGGTCATATACCGGCCATAATAGCCTTTCTTATTTATATTGTGGCTGCCACTGCTGAAACCAATCGTGGACCATTTGACCTTCCGGAAGCAGAACACGAGCTTACTGCCGGTTATCACACTGAATATTCCGGTATTCATTTCGGTTTCTTCTATCTCGCTGAGTACCTTAACCTCTTTATAGTATCAGGAATTGCTTCCTTGATGTTCCTCGGTGGATGGATGCCGTTGCATATCCCCGGATGGGAAGGTTTCAATAATGTGATGAATAATTATATTCCGGGTATCGTATGGTTCTTGGGCAAAGCATTCTTCATCTCATATATCATAATCTGGTTTAAATGGACATTCCCCCGTGTGAGAATCGACCAGATGCTTGCTTTCGAATGGAAATACCTTATGCCCCTTTCTTTAGCTAACCTTGTGTTAATGGCAGTGTTTGTGGCACTTGGATGGCATTTCTAAAAAAGGGATTTCAAATTTAACATCTAACGAATTAACTTACCTATAAAATATAGAAACAGAATATGAGCGCTCAATTCGGAACAGTGACTCAGGTAATTGGCCCGGTAGTCGACGTCTCTTTTGAAGGAGGCAAGGAGAACATCCCTCCCATTTACACCGCCCTTAAGGTGGAACGTGATAATGGAGAGGAGTTGATTCTTGAAGTTGAACAGCACATCGGAGAAGACACAGTGCGATGTGTCGCTATGGAAAGTACAGATGGTTTGCGTCGTGGTGTTCGCGTTGACAACCTCGGTCGCTCTATAGCAGTACCGACCGGACCTCAGGTTAAAGGTCGTCTCCTTAATGTAATCGGTCAACCTATCGACCGACTTGCCCCGATCTCTGATAAGGATCTTCGTCCGATTCATCAACCGGCTCCTGCTTTTGATGATCTGGCTATTTCTCAGGAAATATTATTCACCGGTATTAAGGTTATTGACCTTCTCGAACCTTATTCCAAGGGTGGGAAAATCGGTCTTTTCGGTGGTGCCGGTGTAGGTAAGACCGTGCTTATCATGGAGCTTATCAATAACATCGCCAAGGGACATAACGGTTATTCCGTGTTTACCGGTGTTGGTGAGCGCACTCGTGAGGGTAACGACCTTCTTCGTGAAATGATTGAAAGTGGCGTTATTAAATATGGCCATAAGTTCCAGGAAGGAATGGAAAAGGAGCAATGGAATCTTAAAGACGTCGACATGAAGGAAGTCAGCCAGTCACAGGCTACTCTTGTGTTCGGTCAGATGAATGAGCCTCCCGGTGCACGTCTTCGTGTAGCACTTTCCGGTCTTACTGTGGCTGAACAGTTCCGTGACAGTGACGGTGGTGGTAAGGATGTGCTTCTCTTTATAGATAACATTTTCCGTTTCACTCAGGCCGGTTCTGAGGTATCAGCGCTTCTTGGTCGTATGCCTTCTGCAGTGGGTTATCAGCCTACCTTAGCTTCTGAGATGGGTGCTCTTCAGGAACGAATCACTTCTACCAAGAATGGTTCTATTACATCGGTTCAGGCTATCTATGTGCCCGCCGATGACTTGACTGACCCGGCTCCTGCCACTACCTTCAGTTTCTTGGATGCAACAACAGTGCTTAACCGTAAGATTTCGGAGCTCGGTATCTATCCGGCTGTAGACCCGTTGGATTCAACTTCACGTATCCTCGACCCGAATATTATCGGTGAAGAGCATTATAATGTAGCTCAGGAAGTTAAACAGCTTCTCCAGAAATATAAGGATCTTCAGGATATCATCGCTATTCTTGGTATTGATGAACTTTCGGATGAGGATAAGTTGGTTGTAGCACGTGCTCGTAGAGCGCAACGTTTCTTGTCACAACCATTCCATGTTGCAGAACAGTTTACAGGTGTTCCCGGTGTTATGGTTCCCGTAGCTGAAACTATTCGTGGATTTAAGATGATTCTCAGTGGCGAGATGGATGAATATCCTGAACAGGCATTCCTCAATGTTGGTACTATTGATGAAGCAATTGCCAAGGGTAAGAAGATGCTTGCCGACGTTAAGTAAAAATATTCTTCCGAAATTTCGGTAATTTATATAAGTCACAGAAATGACACTTGAAATTATTTCAGCACATGCCGTACTCTTCAAAGGTGATGCGGAATCGGTAACACTTCCCGGTGTATTGGGTTCTTTCACTGTTTTGAAGAATCACGCACCGATAATATCGGTTCTCGAAAAAGGGAAAGTAGCATATCGTACTCCGTCAGGAGAAGAAAATTCCATTGAAATAAAAGGTGGAATTGTTGATGTTGCGGATAATGTCGTTGCTGTGTGCATATATTAAATTCTTTGAAACCGATGATTAAAAAATTAACCTCGATTTTATCTGTAGTGATTCTTTCTCTTTCTGCCGGTTTGGCTTTTGCTGCACCGGTGCAGAATCATGATGTCCCGTCAGATACTAAAATCGACAAGGTGGAGCCTACGGTCCTTACTGATGATGAGTTAAAGGAAGAGGCTTCTGAAATCCATGAGGAGACCTCGGAACCTAAAAAAGGGGTGGATGTAAAGGAAATTATCTTCCATCATCTTGGTGACGGTTACGGCTGGGAGGTTCCCTTCAGCCATGTTTACCGCATCCCTCTTCCTGTTATCGTACGCTCGGAGGATGGTAATTGGTTCTGCTTCTCTTCTGCCAAGCTTACTGAAGTAGAGGTTATAAAGGATCTCCAGACCGGAAAAGAGGTCGAAGAACTCACACCGGTTATTCATGAAGTGGAAAGAAATGGTAAGGTTTACCGCTTTGTCTTGGCTCACGTCAGTACACATGCCAATAAGGTGGTCGAGATTTTCCCTCTTTCTGCCGAAGAGCAGGAAAAAGCTGCAGAGTTAGCTTTCAGAACTGCTAAAGAGAAGGGTTCAGACCCGAACCTGACACCTATAGACGGTTATATTAACGTTGAGGGTCATTTTTATAGAGAGTATAGACCGTTTGACATTTCGATTACTAAAAATGTTCTTGCTCTTTTAATCGCCTCAGCAATTGTTACTGCTATGGTGATGGGTCTTGTAAGATTTTATAAGAGAAAGGGATTCCAGGCCCCGAGAAAGGGAATGGGTTTCATGGAGTTGCTTGTCGATTTCGTTTATACCGGTGTCATCAAGGCAACATTAAAGGATAAAGCCCCGAAGTTTGCTCCTTATCTTTTGACCTGTTTCTTCTTCATCCTTACGATGAACCTCATCGGATTGATTGTAATATTTCCCGGTGGTGCCAATCTTACGGGTAATATTGCCATCACATTGGTTCTGGCAGTGTTGACCTTCTTAATGACCAACATTCTGGGAACGAAACATTACTGGAAGGAGATTTTTTGGCCGGATGTTCCTATTTGGCTCAAGTGTCCACTTCCAATTATGCAGCTTATAGAAATTTTCGGTATCTTTACCAAACCCGCTGCATTATGTGTTCGTCTCTTTGCCAATATGATGGGTGGTCACATGATTGTCATCACTCTGACTCTTTTGATTTTCATTTTTGCAGCTTTCGGTGCAGTAGCCACCGGAGGAGCAGTAGTTATATCCGTCTTATTCTCGGTATTCATGTTGATGCTTGATGTGCTCGTAAGTTTCATTCAGGCATACGTGTTTACAACGCTTTCCACAATGTTCATATCTGCCGCACAGGAGAGTGAGCATCATCATGAGGAGGAAGAGATGAAGAAGGAGGAAACTAACGCAGCTGTAAAAGCATAACTAACAGAAAAAATAACTAACAACAATAACACTTAAATTCTACAACTATGTTATCAATGATTTTAGCAGAAATCGCATTGCAACCTATCGCAGCACTTGGAGCAGCTTTTGGTGCCGGACTCGCAGCAATCGCAGCAGGTATCGGTATCGGTAAAATTGGTCAGTCCGCTATGGAAGCTATCGCACGCCAGCCTGAGGCAGCGGGTGATATCCGTTCTAACATGATTGTGATTGCCGCTCTTATCGAGGGTGTTGCACTCTTCGCAGTGATTGTATCTGCTCTTGCACTCTTCATCAAATAAGAAGAGAGAAAAAGAAAGTAAATAACAGCTCAAATAATACTCAATGGAATTATTCACGCCGGAAGTTGGCTTGGTAATTTGGATGTTCGTAGCATTTGCAGTACTTTTTGTAGTACTCGCAAAGTTTGGATGGCCTATCATAATAAAAAATATGGAGGATCGTGCAAACACCATCGATAATGGGGTAGAATATGCCAAAGAAGCCAAAGAACAGCTTGACAATGCCCGCGCAGAAGCCGCCAAGTTTGTGGAAGAAGCACAGGCTAAACAGGCTGAGATGTTGCGTGAAGCTGCAAAAATGAAATCTGACATAATCGAGGAGGCCCGCAAGGAGGCCTCTCTCGAGGCTCAGAAAGTAATGGATGCTGCCAAAGTCTCAATTGAACAATCACGCAAAGAAGCTGAACTACAGTTCAGAAACGAAGTAAGCAAGTTCTCTATTGACATAGCTGAAAAAATGGTGCGTCGTCAGATGCAGGATACAAAGGCTCAGTCAGAACTTGTCAATAAATTGTTGGACGAAATAGAGAATAACTGATCTTATGGATAATGGCTTGATACCTCATCGCTATGCGAAGGCACTTTACAAATTCGCTTTAGCCCACGATAATGCATCGGGGGTATACGATGAAATGAAGACTGTAATCGAGTCTTTTCAGAAGAATCCTTCGTTGCAGAAGGTCCTCGCAAATCCTTTTGTGAGCCGGCAGGACAAGGCCTCTCTTCTGAAGGCTGCCGCCGGCGAAAAGGTCGAAAACGATTATCTCGGGTTTGTTAAACTCATCCTGGATATGAATAGAGAGCAATTTGCTTACCGCATGGCTCTGGCTTATCGGGATATCTATCGTCGTGTTAATAAGATTTCACAGGTGAAGGTTACTACTGCTTCTCGACTTCCGGAAGAGGAGATAGGAAAACTTCATTCTCTCGTGGCCGGTGCTTTCCCGGATTCTACTCTTGAAATCAGTGATGATGTAAATCCTGATATAATCGGAGGTTTTATCATTGATGTGGATGATTCGAGAATGGATGCATCGATCAGTAATGAAATCGAGCAATTACGTCTTAAACTTTTAAGTAGCAACTAAGATGCTGAACCCAAGCGAAATTTCTGATATTTTAAAACAACAGCTCGACAACATCGACTCCAAAGTCAAGTTTGAGGAAGTCGGTACAGTTCTTGAGGTAGGTGATGGAGTAGCCCATGTCTATGGTCTTGAGAATGTCAAGTCGAATGAGCTGGTAGAGTTTGAAAACGGCGTTAAAGGCGTCGCTCTCAACTTGGAGGAGAGCAATGTGGGTGTTGTGCTTCTCAATAATGTGAATTCGGTGACTGAGAACATGTCGGTGCGTCGCACGGGTGAAATCGCATCTATTCCGGTCGGCGAAGGTCTTTTAGGCCGTGTTATCAATATTCTCGGTGAACCGATTGATGGAAATGGACCTATCGAGGGTGATTTAATCCGTCTTCCTCTTGAGCGTAAGGCTCCGGGTGTTATCTTCCGTCAGCCGGTGACTCAACCGTTGCAGACCGGGCTTAAGGCTGTCGATTCAATGATTCCTATCGGGCGTGGACAGCGTGAGCTCATCATCGGTGACCGTCAGATCGGTAAGTCTGCCATTGCGATTGATACCATTATTAATCAACGACAGAATTATCTCGATGGCAAACCGGTTTACTGTATCTATGTAGCCATTGGTCAAAAAGCGTCAACAGTCGCAGCTTTGGTCAATACATTAAAGAAATACGGTGCAATGGATTATACGGTAGTAGTGGCAGCTACTGCTTCTGACTCCGCTTCCATGCGTTATTATGCACCTTTCTCCGGTGTAGCTATAGGTGAATTTTTCCGTGATACAGGTCGTGATGCACTTATTGTTTATGATGACTTGTCAAAACAGGCGGTTGCTTACCGAGAAATTTCACTCGTGCTCAAGCGTCCTTCAGGTCGAGAAGCATATCCGGGTGACATTTTCTATCTTCACTCACGTCTTCTTGAACGTGCAGCAAAAATTATCGATGACCAGGAAGTAGCATCCCAGATGAATGACCTCCCGGAGGTATTGAAACCGATGGTTAAGGGTGGAGGTTCGCTGACAGCTCTTCCAATTATCGAAACTCAGGCAGGTGACGTTTCAGCATATATCCCGACTAACGTAATTTCAATTACCGATGGACAGATCTTCCTTGAGTCTGCACTCTTCAATCAGGGTATTCGTCCTGCTATCAATG
>CAZDWB010000017.1:0-44516 GCA_964509225.1 uncultured Sangeribacter sp. | reverse complement strand
ATGTTGTTCTGAACTTCACCTTTATCGTCTACCCAAGTTACACGGAATGTGAAAATACGATCGGGCTCTACCATGCGCTCGATGATACGAGCCTTTTCAAATTCAGGATGCTGATTGTAAACTTCTTCTACTGAGAGGAGAACCTCTTTTACAGCCTGGAGATATTCTTTTTCACCGGGGTGTTTAGCCTCAAGATTGGCTAAAATTTCATTGATGTTCATGTTAATCCAGTTTAGATTTTTGGTTAAAATGAGTTTGAGACCTTATGGTCTGCATTTCTTCGGGCAAAAGTACTACTTTATTTTATATCTGAAAAACTTTTTGATAAATTTTTTATAAAAAAATTGAGACGAGCCTTGCGACTCGTCTCTTTCTACTTTTAATAGTTGTTGATTCTATTTAGTGCTCTCGGATTTTCACTCTTGTGTGAAGATCACGATGCGGTTCCAATTATTTGTCTTATACGGCTGTACATTTGATCCGTCGGCCTTGATTGTAAGACGATCCTTTGAAATTCCGTAGTTGTTGATCAACTGATCTGCTACTGCATTTGCTCGTCTTTGTGAAAGATCCATGTTGTATTCAGGTGTACCGGTATCCTTATCTGCATAACCGATGATTGTAATCTGCTGGTCAGGATTTGCCTTAAGCCATTCACCCATGTTGTATACATTTACCTCTTCCTCCGGAGTAATCACATCTGAATCAAGTGCAAATCTTACGGTTGTCATAAGGGGCGCGTTGGCACAATCTGTCTTGATTACTTTAGTCACTGCCTGAGGCTCGGGACATGGAAGCTGACTTTCGAGGGCTGAGATTGCTGCTGCACTTGCAAGTACCTCACCACGAAGATTGTTTACCTCATTATTAAGACTTGCTATCTGGCTCAGATTATTACATTCATTATATGTTTCCCAGCCTCTGCCATTAATGTTGAAACTCAAACCACCGTAGGCTGCAACATTTGCTTCAATCGGCTTACCGTTGGCACAGTTGTTCCAGTTATCTCCGTAGAAGTTAGAACGTGCTTCAGCAAAGAAATCTACGTATTTGCAAAGTCGAAGACGGAACTGAATACCTGCTGACACCGGAAGTGTCCAGCTTGAGTTACGCAAACCACCCTCATCTTTCTGAATATTGGTACCGGCTGCCACTCCACCTTTGGAATCTCTGATATCCCACATGTAATCTCCACCAATACCTACGTAAGGTATGATACTGAACACACGGTTCGGGTTAGGTCCTGCAAACGAATTAAACATATCCCACATCAAATCTACATTAAGGTTGACATGCTTTCCTCGTGTCCATCCGTTGGTGGGTTCTGCTACTGTCGGATTATCCCAGTGTGTGGCACCTCCAAGAGCATTTACACGTACTGCCAGATAAGGACTGAACCAACGACCGAAACCGAAATTATATACTGTGGTCATTTTCTTGCGATCTACATTGTGACCCGGAGCTTTTACTCCCCAACCTCTCTCCACGAAAGGTTGATTAACACCGGCACCTAACTGAATGAACCAGTTATCACGCCAATTTGAAAAATACTTTGTGCTGTTGTCACAATTAAACTCTGTAACGCTGACTGACTCTTCACTTACTGTCACGCCTTGTGCGTTAACTGTAGGACTTAGAAGGAATGTCCCGGCACATAATGCCATTAATCCGTAAAATTTCTTAGCTTTCATAAACAACTTTTTTAGAATGATACATTTTCATAGTGGAGTCGATTGAATTATCTTTTCTTGACACGGGGCTCTATTTATTTTCGTTCTTTATCTCTTTCCCCCTGGAAGAATGATAGTCTTTCTGACTCTCTTTGCCATTATAACATCTCCTCATATTTTAAAGTTCATTCACATATCAATTTTTTATATTTTTTCTTATCCACGACATATACCTTTCATCCTCGGTCACCTTAAATATAAGATTTGTCAATTTAAGGGGTTTTGATTAATTTTGTAACCGAAATTTTTCGCAAATGCCAAGAAAGAGAAATAAATATATTATCTCCTTAGACGATGAAGCCCATCTGGTGAATATCGGACGCTGGCCACTCACCCCCGGCAGATTCGCCGGAGGTGTAATTTTATTCCTCTTCCTTTCAATCATTTTCGGGTTTCTCCTTTTTTATTTCACACCCATCAAACGAATTCTTCCGGGCTATCTCAAGCATGATGAACGTGCTTCTACCGAGCAGACAATGATGCGTCTCGATTCCCTTCAGAATGCCTTCAACCAAAATGAGGCTTTTCTGAATAATATAATGACCGTACTTAACACCGAACGTATCCCTTCCGATTCGGCTGCCGCTCTCCGACGCCCTAACTTCATGACTCCCGACTCCCTTAAGAGTGCTTCACCTGCTGAAAAGAAATTCATCTCTGCCATGCAGGAAAAGCAGAGGTTCAACATCTCGGTTGTTGCTCCGCTCGCCGCTGAAAGCATGCTCTTCTTTCCCCTCAACGACAAGGCCGTCATCTCTAACGACAGCCGTTCTCTCCCCTCTGCTAAAGTCTTTGTCCCTGCCGGGTCTACTGTGTCAAGTATTGCTGACGGAACCGTAATAAGTGTGGAATTCAACCATGGTAAGAATGTGGTGGTGATTCAACATTCCAAAGGGTTCTTAAGTCGCTATCAGGGGGTGGGCACCCCTTTGGTCGACCCCGGTGACCAGGTTACCGGAGGACAAGGAATCGCCTTTTCTCCCTCCTACAGCAAAAAAAATCCCCCTGCTGTAATCTTGCAGATGTGGCACAATGGGAATCAGCTGATCCCT
This sequence comes from uncultured Sangeribacter sp., assembly GCA_964509225.1. Classification (GTDB taxonomy): domain Bacteria; phylum Bacteroidota; class Bacteroidia; order Bacteroidales; family Muribaculaceae; genus Lepagella. The sequence goes on along the minus strand of CAZDWB010000017.1, from coordinate 41,734 downwards.
TACGAATATATCTCTCCCCATTCCTCCCCCTCTACTCTCCTTACCACCGACTCGTCGGAATTGTAAGTCCTATCCTCTATGTTATGACTGATGATTTTAAAAAAATAACTATTCTCGGGTCTACCGGAAGTATAGGTACTCAGACCCTCGATGTAATCGATGAATACCCGCAAAATTTTCGGGTAGTGGCCCTCACGGCCCGAAACAACTGGAAATTGCTCGCTGCCCAGGCACGGAAATATCTCCCTGAACTGGTGGTAATCGCTAACGAAGAGCATCTCCGGGTCTTAAGAGAGGAGCTCAACCATCTCCCCATTAAAGTTATTGCAGGCAAAGAGGGTATCGTGCAGGCAGCTACTATGCCGGAATGTGATATTGTGGTTCAGGCCTTGGTAGGATACAGTGGACTCATCCCTACAGTAGAAGCTATTAAAGAGGGGAAAACAATCGCACTCGCCAATAAGGAAACTCTTGTTGCAGGGGGTGAGATTATCGACTCCCTGCTTAACCGATACACCAAATCGGTAATAATCCCCGTAGACAGCGAGCACTCAGCTATTTTTCAGTGTCTTGCCGGTGAGCGCACTTCTGAAGCGAGGAAAATCCTGCTCACTGCAAGCGGTGGTCCTTTCAGAAAATTCACACTCTCACAACTTGAGAAGGTCACGCCGGCAGATGCTCTGCGTCACCCGAACTGGGATATGGGAGCCAAGGTCACTGTAGACTCCGCATCCATGATGAACAAGGGATTTGAAATGATAGAAGCGCGCTGGCTATTCAACTGTCCGCCGGAAAATATTAAAATCTTAGTTCATCCTCAATCCATAGTCCATTCGATGGTAGAATTTAATGACGGCTCCATAAAAGCTCAGCTCGGTGAGCCGGATATGCACATCCCTATACGATATGCTTTGAGCTATCCCCGGAGATTTTCGACAATAGCTCCACCTTTAAATCTCTCAAAACTGACTGCACTCAATTTTGAAGAGCCCGATATGGAGAAATTCCCGTTACTCTCCTTCGCTTTCGATGCTATCGGAATGGGTGGAAACATGCCCTGCATACTGAATGCAGCCAACGAAGTGGCTGTAGAAGCATTCCTTAAGGAGAAATTACGATTTGTGGATATGCCCCGTTTAGTAAGCAAAGTGATGTCGGAGATAACTTTTATCTCCTCCCCTACCCTTGATGACCTGTCATCAACTCATAAGGAAGCTATAAATCTTGCCTATTCTCTTATACCCTAATAAAATACTTCTTTTATATTTCTAAATGGAAACCTTTCTTATAAAAGCCGCCCAACTCATACTGGCCTTTGCAATTCTCGTTATCATTCATGAATTCGGTCATTTCCTGTTTGCCCGTCTCTTCGGGGTAAGAGTGGAAAAATTCTATATATTTTTCGACCCATGGTTCGAACTATTCAAATGGAACCCTGAAAAAAAACGTAAGAAAAAAGGTGCTCAAAAAAGTGCTCCGCACGATGAAAATCCGGATGATTCAAAAATTGATGAAGACTCACCGGAAAAAGAATCCCGTATGCGACGTTTCTGGGGTCATACAGAATATGGAATCGGCTGGCTCCCTCTCGGCGGATACTGTAAAATTTCAGGTATGATTGATGAGTCAATGGACACCGAACAGATGAAGCAACCGGCCAAGGAATGGGAATTCCGTTCAAAACCTGCCTGGCAACGTCTACTCATCATGATAGCCGGAGTACTGTTCAATTTCCTCCTCGCCATTCTCATTTATGCCGGCATAGTGTATGCAACAGGTGAGAAATATGTACCGTTAAATGAGGCAAAAATGGGTATGAGTTTCAGTCCGGCCGCACACAAAATCGGTTTTAAAGATGGCGATATCCCCCTGAAGGCAGATGGCAAAGAGCTGGAAAATCCTGCCGAAGCCCGCATGGAGATGATTCAGGCAAAAGAGGTGACTGTGAAACGTGGTGATTCTACCGTTAATATAGCCATCCCTGAGAAATTCATGCTTACTCTCGATGAAGAGCTCAAAAGAGGAGATCAGCCCATCAATTTCATGACTTATCGCTTTCCGGCAAAAATCACTCAGGTAGCACCCGGGGAAGGGGCATCAAAGGCTGACCTTCGCAATGGCGATATAATCCTCGCCGTTGACAGCATCGAGACTCCATCTCTCACATCTTTCCTCGCAACTCTGCCCGGACATAATGATAAAGATGTGAAAATTACCGTGGTGCGCACTACAGAGAGGAAAGCCACCCCGGACACACTTGTCAAGAATGTTCATCTCTCGGCAGATTCCAAGATGGGTATAGGACTTGAGATAGACCCCTCGGCATTCTTTAAAACCCGTCAGATAAATTACAATCTCTTCCAGGCTGTGCCACGCGGAATCGAGATGGGAACGGAGAAACTCTCTTCCTACGCTTCTTCCATGAAGCTGGTCTTCACTAAAGAGGGGGCTAAAAGTGTCGGTGGCTTCGGCGCCATAGGTTCCATTTTCCCGGAAAAATGGGATTGGATTGCATTCTGGAATATTGCTGCTTTCCTCTCGGTAGCCCTGGCATTTATGAATATCCTCCCTATCCCGGCTCTTGACGGCGGTCACGTCATGTTCCTGCTTTATGAAGTGATTTTCAGGCGCAAACCGAATGAAAAATTTATGGAATGGGCTCAGATGATAGGGATGGGACTGCTGATTCTCCTCCTTATTTATGCCAATGGTATGGATATAGTCCGTCTGTTCAAATAATACACCCTCTTCTCATTAATAATTGATTATGACTAACTACCCCATCATAACACTAAAGCCGGGCAAAGAGGAATCTTTGCTCCGTCATCACCCCTGGGTCTTCTCCGGGGCAGTGGCTAAATTACCCGCAAATATCGAGGAGGGTGACCTGGTGACTGTAAAATCTTCCGATGGCAAAACCTTAGGTTGCGGTCATTACCAGATAGGAAGCATTGCGGTGAGAATCCTCGAATTTTTCGCCGACACACTCCCCCCGGATTTCTTCATTACCCGCCTGAAAGAGGCTTATATCCTCCGATGCGCCCTAAATCTGGTACGCAATGATAATAATTGCTATCGGCTTGTCCATGGAGAGGGAGATTTCCTTCCCGGTCTGGTAGTGGATATTTATGGTGATACAGCTGTGATGCAGGCACATTCCCCGGGGATGCACTTTGCCCGGAATATTATTGCCGATGCCCTTGTATCTCTCCCCGAAGCCCGAATCCGCAATGTATATTATAAGAGTGATACCACACTCCCCTTTAAAGCACAACTCGACCCTCAGAACGGTTATCTCATCGGTGGCTTTGACGGAAATATCGCCATGGAGAACGCCTTGAATTTCAACATCGACTGGATGAAGGGACAGAAAACCGGGTTTTTCCTTGACCAACGTGAAAACCGGGCACTCCTGGAACGCTTCGCGGCCGGACGCACTGTACTGAATATGTTCTGCTATACGGGTGGATTCTCAGTGTATGCTCTCCGGGGGGGAGCTAAACGTGTGGATAGTGTAGACTCATCCGCGAAAGCTGTGGCACTGACAGAGGCTAACGTAGCCTTGAATTTTGAACATTGTGACAACCACCATGCATTTGCCACTGACGCATTCCGATTTCTCGATGAAATGGAGAAAGATGAATATGACCTTATAATTCTTGATCCTCCGGCTTTTGCCAAACATCGCAACGCTCTCAAAAACGGACTCATCGGTTATCGCAAACTCAACGGAAAGGCATTTGACAAGATAAGAAAAGGTGGAATCCTTTTTACCTTCTCTTGCTCACAGGTTGTTTCTAAGGAGGCTTTCAGACTCGCTGTCTTCAGTGCCGCCGCCAAATCGGGGAGAAAAGTCAGAATCCTTCACCAACTTACCCAACCTGCCGACCATCCTATAGATATATCCCATCCGGAGGGGGAATATCTCAAAGGACTTGTGCTCTATGTTGAATAATAATCTCGAATAAAAACCTTTCATAATTTATAAACATCCATGAAAAAATGTCTTATGGCTATGGTGCTCACTCAGATGCTCACCTTGTCGGCAAACGCCGTGGAAGATAAGAATTTCAATTATCATGTCGACAGTTTCGCCGATATCGAAGTGCTTCGCTATGAAGTGCCCGAATTCAAAGATTTATCACTCAATCAAAAAAAGATGCTCTATTATCTCAGCCAGGCAGCTCAGGCCGGAAGGGATATTACATGGGATCAGAACGGAAAATACAATCTTAAAATCCGTCATCTTCTCGAAAGTATTTATAATAACTATGATGGAGATAGGAATTCCGCAGAATTCAAAGCTTTTGAAAAATATCTGAAGCAGGTTTGGTTCGGTAATGGTATACATCATCATTACTCCACTGATAAGTTTACCCCCGAGTTCTCACAAGATTTCTTCGTGGCTCAGGTCAAGGCTCTGCCGGCAGAAAAACTCCCGCTTTCCGAAGGGGAAACTACCGAAACTTTGCTCTCTACCCTTACTCCGGTTATCTTTAATCCCGAAGTTATGGCTAAACGGGTATTCCAGGATGGGTCACAGGACGTAGTGGTGAACTCTGCCGGAAACCTCTATGGCGATGGAGTGACCCAGGCAGAGGTGGAAGCTTACTTTGAAAAACTCAAGGATCCTAACGATACTACTCCTATATCATACGGACTGAACTCAAAAATGATTAAGGAGGATGGGAAAGTTGTAGAACAGCACTATCATCTGAATGGTCTGTATGGTCCGGCAATCGCTAAAATCATATATTGGCTTGACATGGCAAAAAGCGTTGCGGAAAACGACGCACAGAAAGCTTACATCACCAAACTAATAGATTATTATATCACCGGCGATCTCAAGCTCTTCGATGAATACTCAATCCTATGGGCGGAAGACACAAAATCTGATGTGGATTTTGTCAATGGTTTTATTGAGAGCTACAGCGATCCGCTGGGTATGACCGGCACTTGGGAAAGTTATGTGAATTTCAAAAATAAAAAAGCTTCTGCACGCACTGAAACCATCTCCGGAAATGCTCAATGGTTTGAAGACAACTCTCCGGTTGACAAACGTTTTAAGAAACCGACAGTAAAAGGTGTTTCCGCTAAAGTTATAACCGCCGCCATGCTCGCCGGAGATGCTTTCCCGGCCTGTGCAATAGGTATCAATCTTCCTAATGCCAACTGGATTAGGGCAGCTCATGGTTCAAAATCGGTCACTCTGGAAAATATTACGGAAGCTTACGATATGGCTTCTCATGGCAACGGATTCAACGAAGAGTTTGTAATAGATGCCCCGACACGTAAAATGATGGAGGATTATCTCTATATCACTGACATGCTCCATACTGACCTACATGAATGTCTCGGGCATGCTTCAGGTCAACTCCTTCCGGGTGTGGACCAGGATGCGCTCAAGGAGAATGGCTCAGCCCTCGAAGAGGCCCGTGCTGACCTGTTTGCCCTTTATTATCTTGCCGACCCGAAACTCATTGAACTCGGGGTTCTCGATAATCCCAACGCCTATCAGGCAGAATATTATAAGTATATGCTCAACGGGCTTATGACTCAGCTCAATCGCATTGAGCCGGGAAAAGATATCGAAGAAGCCCACATGCGCAATCGTCAGCTTATTGCCGCATGGATTCTTGACCATTCAAAAAAATCTAAAGCTGTGGAGCTTATTAAAAAGAATGGCAAAACCTTCGTTAAAATCAATAACTACCCCGAAATGCGTAAACTAATCGGTGAACTCCTTTCTGAGATTCAGAGAATCAAGAGTGAGGGTGACTACGAAGCCGGAAATAAGCTGATTCAGAAATATGCCGTTAAAGTAGATCCTAAAATCCATAAGGAGGTTTTAAGCCGATTCGAAAAGCTCAATATCCCCCCTTACCGCGGATTTATCAATCCCGTATATGTCCCCACATTCGATGAAAATGGTGAGATTATCGATATCACACTTAATTATGATGAGAATTACATCGACCAGATGATGCGTCTGGGACGAGAATTCTCTACCCTCCCATATTAATATGATTAAAAAAATCAAACAACAGTTCTTCGCCTTGCGCAACGGTATCATTGCCGATACCTTCCGCAAGGCGGGTTCATCTTATTCAGTGATATTCGGGCTTCAAATCCCCCAGATTTCAGAAATCGCCGTAAATTTACTGGCAGAGTTGCCAACAACGGAGAGGGACAATTTGGCAGACGAACTGTGGGACGATAAGAATGTCCGTGAATCGCGCCTGTTAGCTCCTTATATATATAATAAGGAATCCGTATCCATGGAGAAGGCGCTCGCGTTAGCTTCCGAAACATCTACAAGCGAGGAATCGGATATATTAGCCTTCCGCTTGTTGAGATTCCTCCCCTTCCGGCAATCGCTTCATCAACAGCTGCAGCAATCCGGAAATTATGCATCGCAACGAACCTCCATTAGTCTGGGGAGATTCTTATAAAATCGGAATTAAAGCACTTTTAATGCTAAAAAACCAGATATAACGAGGTATCGGAAAATTAATCTTATAACAAATATAGGAATAGAAAAAAAATCTAAAATTAAAATTAATGTTAAATAACATAAATTTTAATCCTAAATAAATTTTGTAATAAAGAATTTTTTCCTTAAGTTTGCTCATAGATTAATAAAGGAATTCTAATTAATCGTTATTCGTTAAAAAATCAACGAATAAATAAAATAGAAGGATTTTTTATATCATAAATGTTCAATTAAAATAATTCAACCAATGAAAAAGCTTTTACTAGGTCTTTTCGCAGGGTGTATGGCTTTAGGAGCCTCAGCCCAATCAGTAACCCCTTCTCCGGGCGTTCTTAACTTAGGTGATGGCCCCGGTGGTATCGGTACCATTACAGTAAACGGTGACTGGAAACCCAACCGCAATTGTGCTGAAATGGCAACTCTTTCTCACAATGGTCTCGTGATAAAGATGGTTCCGGCTTCTAACGTTCCTAACGTGTACTGTATCGAGGGTTTTGACAAGGTAGAACATGGAAATGTTACCATCGAATTTTATAAAGGTACAGATTCACCCGCAACTCAATTCGGTAACTTCGTAGTAAGAATACCTGCCGGTTATCTGATCGATATGGAGGATGGTTCTCTGTCACCCGAGATCGTTCGTGACTATCAAATCAATGTTGTTACAGGTGCTGTAACTCCTGCCAACGGATCTGCAGTTGACCAGATTGAAAACGTTTATATCACCTTCCCCGAAGGAACTAAAATCACATTTGCTGATCCCAGCAAACCCTTCTTCTCCACAAGTGAATCTATCGATACAGGTAAAGTAGATGAAGATGGCGATCCTATCTTCGAAGCAGTTGACGTTTATCCTACTTCAATCGACTTTCAGGAAGGAAGCCGCGTAGCTGTTTTAAGATTCCCCGCTATCACTTGCGCTGGTCGTAATCAGCTCGAAGTACCTGCAGGTACATTCAAAGTTGAATCTACAATCCCGGGTCTGACAGGAGAATATGGTAACCTTCTCTTCGGTGCAAGCTACTATATTTCTGACAAGAACGCTCAGTTCACCATCAATCCTGCTAACGGCACATTCGAAGGCGGTATCCCCTCTTTCGTTGCTGCAACTGACTTCTCTTTAGGCTCTTGGGACACTCCGGGTGACCTTTATGGTAACTTCGTTATCACAAGCCGTCCTGAAGACCCCGATTTCGGTTCTGTTATGGGTGTTAAATTCAGTGAAATTCTCGAAGACGGTTCACTCAAAGATGCTACTAACCTTACTGTAAAACGTGTTGACGGTCATACTTTGGTTCTCTATCCTGTTGCTGCTGATGACGTTCATGCACCTTACTTCCTGACTGCTGCTCCCGGTAAGTACACTGTAAACGTACCGAAGAATAAATTCTATTTCGGTTATACTCCGGTTCCGGCATTCACAATCGGTGAATACAACATTACAGCTGCTCCCGCTAAGGACTTCATCGTAACTCCTTCAACTGAAGAGGAACTCACTGAAATTTCTGAAATTCGCGCTATCTTCCCCGAAGGCACAGCCCTTACTTGGAAGAGCTCTGAATACGCAACTCTTACTAACGAACTCGGAACTGCTACTTACATGTTCAAAGGTACTGTTGAAGACAATGCTGTAGTATTCCAACTTTCTGCTCCCGTTACTCTCCCCGGTATCTGGAAACTTGCTACACCCAACGGTGCTCTTACTGTAAACGGTAATCCTTCTTTAATTGCTGAACAGTTCAAGATTGCTGAAGTTGCTAAACTTCCTGTTGAAGTAAACATTCCCAACGGTGAAGAAACTAAAGTTGAATTCATTGAAGATGAAGAATGGGGTCAGGTTCTTGAAATCTACACAAAAGCTATCGAAGGTGAGGATTTAGTAAATATCACATTTGAAATTCCTGCCGGATATGACAAGATGCTTTACCTCAACTATGGTTCTCAAGGTTCACGTCTTTTCAAAACTACTGTTGATGATCTTCTCGAAGCAGGTTTCGAAGAGGGTAATGTTATCAGCGTAGCTCCCGGTACTAAAAACGATCTTTATGCTATCATGTTCGCTAACAATGGTGTTGTTAACGATGAAACAACTTATCGTACCCTTATCACTGTTGATTATCCTACAGGTGTAAAAGCTATCGAAAATATTGTTAATTCTGACGTTTACACTATCACAGGTGTGAAGGTTGCAACTAACGGTAACATCGCTAACCTTCCCGCAGGTCTCTATATTATCAACGGCCAGAAAGTTATCATCAAATAATCATAAGGATTATTAATCATACACAAGAGGCTGCGCCAAAAATTTTGGCGCAGCCTTTTTATTTTAATAATTAGCAAGATGGAGGGTGCTCAACCCCTCAGATGACCCCTTATAACAGACAGACTTTTTAGTTCTCGGAAACACTTATATATTGTTAAACAATTAATAATACCATTAAAACAATCATTCTGAAACAAATAATGAAAAAAAAAAAATAAATAAGTTTGAAAATATAAAATTTATTTCTATATTTGTAAAAATTTCTAAAAATTATGCTCATAGGGAACTCTTTTCTCTCCGGTATTGAAGAAATTTCCATTAACTTTTTTTCATCCTTTTAAAACCAAATCGTATGAAAGGAAAATCTTTACTTTTTGCAACTTTGTTGCTAACCACATCGCAGGTGATGTTCGCTGAACTTCCTGCCGAGTATTCACTCAAAGTTCCACCAACTGAAAATGTTTACCTCAATGACACTCCCAACGGTGAATGGGGTATGGGTGTTGTGCAATGGTCAATCCATGTGGACAAGGTTAATATCGATCGTGAATTAACCGAAGTAGTATCCCTTTATCGCGACGGACAACTTCTCCGGACTCTCTCTCCGGCAAGCGACACCGAAATCAACCTTAACTCTGTAATGGGTACCGCAAATATCGATGGTTCTGACGATCTCATCGACTTCGGTATCAACCATCAGGTTCAATTTAACTTCGCAAGAGAGAATGAAGATGGCACTGCTGAAAACACACCGGATCCTGAATTCCTCATCTCCGGAGTTTATAAATTGGTAGTTCCTGCAGGTCTGTTCTACGTAAGGGGTGAGAATGACAATATCATCAGACTCCCTGGTGCTGAGGTAACTTACAATTACACTAACGAGATTCAGAAATCAAGTCCTTACATCATCACTCCGACTCCCGGAACTGTAACTGAGGACATTACTGAAATCACCATTACATTCCCGGATGCAAAGAATCCTAACACTTTCGACTATCAGTCTAATGGTGGTGCTACATTCATGTTCGTTCCCGAAGGAACCGATGATGAAGCTACCAAGCTCCCCGGCGGTACTTATCCCCAGATTAACTTCTCTGAGAAATCTTTCACTTACAAATTCAAAAGCTCGAATATCAAGTGGGAAGACGGTACATATACCTTCACCATCAAGGCTAACGAGCTTTCAATAGACAATGTTCTCTTTGAAGAACCTATCACTGCTGTCTATATCCTCGACAAGGACTCTTCACTTGCAGGCGGAACAATTCCCGAGGATAATCTTCCTGCCGAATACTCACTGAAAGTTCCACCAACTGAAATTGTTTACCTCAATGACACTCCCAACGGTGAATGGGGTATGGGTGTTGTGCAATGGTCAATCCATGTGGACAAGGTTAATATCGATCGTGAATTAACCGAAGTAGTATCCCTTTATCGCGACGGACAACTTCTCCGGACTCTCTCTCCGGCAAGCGACACCGAAATCAACCTTAACTCTGTAATGGGTACCGCAAATATCGATGGTTCTGACGATCTCATCGACTTCGGTATCAACCATCAGGTTCAATTTAACTTCGCAAGAGAGAATGAAGATGGCACTGCTGAAAACACACCGGATCCTGAATTCCTCATCTCCGGAGTTTATAAATTGGTAGTTCCTGCAGGTCTGTTCTACGTAAGGGGTGAGAATGACAATATCATCAGACTCCCTGGTGCTGAGGTAACTTACAATTACACTAACGAGATTCAGAAATCAAGTCCTTACATCATCACTCCGACTCCCGGAACTGTAACTGAGGACATTACTGAAATCACCATTACATTCCCGGATGCAAAGAATCCTAACACTTTCGACTATCAGTCTAATGGTGGTGCTACATTCATGTTCGTTCCCGAAGGAACCGATGATGAAGCTACCAAGCTCCCCGGCGGTACTTATCCCCAGATTAACTTCTCTGAGAAATCTTTCACTTACAAATTCAAAAGCTCGAATATCAAGTGGGAAGACGGTACATATACCTTCACCATCAAGGCTAACGAGCTTTCAATAGACAATGTTCTCTTTGAAGAACCTATCACTGCTGTCTATATCCTCGACAAGGACTCTTCACTTGCAGGCGGCGAGACAATTACCGATGGCATCAAAGTACCAAATGGTGAAGACACTGTTGTCAAGACTGTTCAGGATGAAGAATGGGGTGAGTATATTGAAATCTCAACAAGAGCCCTTCCTGACGAGAATGTGGTTAATATTACCTTCGAAATTCCCAAGGGATATGATACTATGCTCTATATGAACTATGGCACAATGATTTCAAAACTTTCCAAGGTATCTGTTGATGAACTTCTCGACAGCGGTTATGAGGAAGGTAACGTTATCAGCGTCAAGCCCGGAACAATCAACAATATGTATGCAATCATGTTTGCTAAAGACGGTGAAGCTGACCAAGATTCCGCATACCGTACTTTCATCACTGTTGATTATCCTACAGGTGTGGCAAATATCGTGACTGTTGAAAACTGCGATGTTTATTCAATCACTGGTGTTAAGGTAGCTTCAGACGGAAACATAGCAAATCTCCCGGCAGGTCTTTATATCGTAAACGGTAAGAAAGTGCTTGTTAAATAAATACTAAAAAAATGAGAACGCGTTCACAATGGACACGTTCTCATTAGAATTAAATTCTATACATTACCCACGTGGATTCAGTTCTGCGTGGGTTTTGCTATTTCTTCCGGTGTAGGTGCCGGAGAAGCGGGATTCACTGCAAATACATAATTCTTTCTCTCAATAAGCGCCCATATCAAGAGAGCTATAACAACCACACCACTGAAGATAAATTCAAAACCGGGAGCTTGTGAATCGAATAACTTCTTAGCACCTCCATCAATGAAAGGAACCATCATAATCGCTACATAATTTGCAGATAAGACATATCCGAAATATTTTGTCCCCGCTTTCTGTGTAGGAGCTATATAAGTAGTCTTATTATAAATGATAGGTTGAATGATTCCGTAACCGAATCCTGTCACAGATGATGCTATCAGGTAGATTACAAAATTGTGAGTAAATCCTATTGTGAGCAAACCTGCCGCACACAGCGAGAGACAAATAAAAAGGACCGGTTTTCCAAACATCCTCTTGAGACTTCCAACTACAGCTCCTGTTGCTGAACAGAAGAGATAATACATGGCGGTGACTATACCGATTTGAGTGGAATTCATTTTAAAATGATCCATGATAAAGGGAGCATAATAAGAAATAGAGGTAGTGGCGTAAGTCAATAACATATACAGGATTATAAGCATTATCAGCATCCGGAGCGATTGCTTGCCCTGAAAATGATAAGCGTGGGACTGATGCTTTGCCGGCTCGGTCTTTGAGGTGGTTGCCTCTTGTGCCGGAGAAGAAATTTTCCGTTTTGAATTGATATATTTCTGCGTCATGAATGGGAGAAGACACAAGGGAATGATAGGTATGAGATATACTACGAAAGCAGCATGCCAGTTGTAGGCTATCACCCATCCCACATAGATATTTGCTATAATCACCATTGCATTTGAGGTGGTGGATTTAAGTCCTAAATCCTGTTGACGAGGCTGACCGGCAAACCATTCAGAGATAGCACCGGCTGCAATTGGAACAACCATACCGCAACCTATACCGACTATACATCCTAAGATTATCAGCATTGTCATACTTTTGGCAAAAAAGCACCCTATACCTCCCAGCAAAAATGTTAACAGACCTATGGCAAGGACGGCGGTCTGACGTGAAGGGGTGGCAATCTTACCGGCAATTAACACTACCGGTATCATAAACAGATTGGGAAGAGAAGTCACCAGCTGAGATTCCAACTCGGTTGAATTGAATATGTGATGAAGTTTACTCAACATTGGAGAGACAGCCAATCCCGGGAGATTTATCGTTAATGAGATTGACAATATGGCTAAAAGGGAAATCAGTGGCATTTTCCCGTTTCCGGATTTTACATAGTCCATAGTAGTGGTTTTTATAAGGTTATTTTAATTCGGTAAAGCCGACATTAGATTCGGTATATAATTATAACAAGATATCCGATGAGTGGTTTGGTATCATCTAAAAATATGTTTTACAGCATATTTTGAAGATAAACATCCCGATATAATGTTATAATCCAAGAGGAAATTAATTTATCCTCCCTTATAAAAATTAAAATTAAATTCCATGGAAAAAGATAGAATCATACCCTCTTCAGAACTTATCATCAATCAGGATGGCAGCGTATTTCATATTCATCTACGTCCCGACCAGCTAAGGGATAAAATAATTCTTGTCGGTGACCCCGGACGTGTTGATATGGTAGCATCATATTTTGACACGATTGAATATAATGTCTCTTCACGCGAGTTTCACGCGATTGGTGGCACATATAAGGGAAAGAAATTAATGTGTATTTCTCACGGCATAGGTCCTGACAACATTGAGATAGTAGTGACAGAACTTGATGCTTTAGCCAACATTGACTTCAACACACGTAAAGTTCTTCCGGAACATCGCACTCTTGAGATGGTAAGAATCGGCACTTCCGGCTCTCTACAGGAGGATCTTCATATCGGTGATTTTGTGATTGCCGAAAAAGGTACCGGTTTTGACGGAATTCTAAATTTCTATGCTGACAGGGATGCGGTGTGTGATTTGGAATTTGAGAGGGAATTCTGTGCTCATACCGAATGGGATCCTACATGGGCTGCTCCCTATACAGTGGATGCCAATCATGAATTGGTAGAGCAAATAGGGCGCGACGACATGGTGAGAGGTTATACTATTGCCGCTGTCGGCTTTTATGCGCCACAAGGGAGAATGGTCAGGCTAAAGCTGGCAGACCCTGATTTAAATGCTAAGATTGAATCTTTCAGATTTCGGAATCGTCCGATAACTAACTTCGAGATGGAATCGGCTTGTTTGCAGGGAATGGCTAAAATGCTTGGGCACAAAGCAATGACTGTATGTTGTATCATTGCCGAGCGTAGAGCGACTAAAGCAAATACCGATTATAAACCATCCGTAGAGAAATTGGTGAAGACTGTACTGGATAGAATCTGATTTTTCAATCCTCATATTTACAAAAATTGAGGTTGATATCAAAAACAAATTATAACTTAAGCCGGGGAATATCTGTTCCCCGGATGTTTTATTATATACCCGTTGAATTCCATCTCCCCTAAGGTAGCCATTACATCTTTTACCGGTATCCCTAAGCGTGTATGTATCATATCTACGGATATGGCTTCCGGGGATTGATTCAAAAGATCAAGGATACGGCGTTCCTCGTCATTCATTTCCGGAAAGAGAGAATGTTGCACAACACGTGCTCCCTGAACCAAAGGATGCCAACCCGTAATGTCCATTATATCCCGGGAGGAGGTAATAAGGGCTGCTTTACCTTTACGGATGAGATTATTGCAACCTTCACTTTGTTCATCGCCGGCTCTTCCGGGAAGGGCGAACACCTCCCTGGAATAAGAAAAGGCGCTGTTGGCAGTGGATAACGCTCCTCCCCGAAGAGCACTTTCAATCACTACCGTTATCTCTGAAAGGGCTGCGACTATTCTATTTCTTTCAAGAAAATTCTTTCTGAAAGGGGTAGTTTCCGAGGGATATTCTGTGACGATAGCTCCCCCGCTTTGAACAATCCTTTTTGCCAGGTCACGATGTGATGCAGGATAAATTGTATCCAATCCATGGGCTACAACCGCTATCGTCGGTATGCCACATTCGAGAGCAGCTGTATGAGCGGCGGCATCTATTCCGTAGGCCAGCCCGCTCACAACTCCCAAATCAGGGAAATAACCTCCCAATTCGGACACAATTTTTTTGGTTTGAGAAAGACCATAAGGAGTACAGCGACGTGTGCCGACTATACTCATGATATGCTCTGAATCAAAATCATAGTCACCTAAAACATACAACATCACCGGTGCATCCGGAATATCAAGAAGCCGCCAAGGGTAATTGTCGTCTCCGAAGAAATATCCTTTTATATTATGGCGCTCCATAAACAGTTGCTCCTGACGTGCTCTGGTCAATGCTTTTTCCAATATGGCTCGCTCCGGCAGCAATAACCTCTTCTCAGACATTAACCGCTCTTCCAGCTCTCTCCTGTCTGAGCGAAAAAATTCATCAACGGAGACACAACGGGCTTCAAGGAATCTTAAGAACTCGGCTTTCCCCTGGGGAAGAAAGGAGAAGGCGAGTTTTTCAAGAGTAATACCTGTGCCGGAGGAAACCATGATGATATTTATATAGTTATCAGTGGGTAATTATGAAATATAATCTTTAAAAATTTCTGCCAGTTCATCTCCGCGTGACAACTTACCGTCGGATAACACCACTACAGTGACTATCGCCTCAGCCACAATTTCTCCATCCGGCTTCAGTATGTCCTGATGAAAAATGAAACGTGGACCCTTTCTTTCCAAACGGATGCATGAGATGAAACTCTCTCCACCCCTGAGAGATGTCTTATACTCAATCTCGATTTTTCTTACCACTGCATCAATTCCCTGATTATGCATCTCGATAAATGATAATCCGGCATCCTTGCAGAATTTATGACGTGTATGCTCCATATAATGGAGATAGTTGGCATTATTGACTATCTGTTCGCAATCAAGCTCATAGTCGCGAACTTCCATGTCCATTATGAAGCAGTATTTTCTGTTATAGTCTTTTATTATTCTCATTGTTCCAATTGAAACAAGGGAGGATATGCTCCCTTATTAATCGCGAAGTTACGAAATTTTACCCAATTTTATTATTTTTGCACTATGAAGTTGACTCTAAATTTTTCTCTTGCTCTGATTCTTGCCATTGGAGCGGTGCTGTTTCCCATAAATATTAAGGCATGTACTTCGGCTATTGTCAGTGCTCATCTGAATCCATACGGACGTCCGTTGCTCTGGAAGCATCGCGACACTTCTACAATAGACAACAAAGTGGAGTTTGTGGAAGGTAAAGATGGCTCCCTGAGTTTTGTAGCACTCTTCAATGCTGACGACAGAGATTTAAAAGAGGCCTGGATGGGGATGAATGAAGCAGGCTTCGCAATCATGAACACTGCTTCGTATAACATCAAGAATGATAAAGTGCCCTCTTCAAAAATGGATAAGGAGGGGATTGTAATGTCGCTGGCTTTACGCACTTGCCGAACGGTAGAGGATTTCGGGAAACTTCTGGATGCTTACCCCCGACCCATGGGGGTAGAAGCGAATTTTGGAGTTATCGATGCCTACGGGAATGGTGCCTTTTTTGAAACCAATAATGATTCCTACATTCTTTTCCCTCTTTCAGAAGCTGAGAATGGAATCTTAGTACGAACCAATTACAGCCATTCGGGTCGTCCGAATGAGGGGTATGGATTTATTCGTGAAGCAAATGCCAACCATCTCCTGGCTCCATTTATAGAGACTAAAAATGTAACTCCCGAATTGTTGACCGAAACTCTCAGCCGGAGTTTTTATCACGATCTTAAAGGAAGAGATTGTGCCGCAGATGGTGAAAAATGGGTTGTTGACCAAGATTTTATTCCACGCTATAAATCCACGGCTACCATCGTAATCGAAGGGTGTAAACCTATAGCTGACACAGATTCCCTATCGAAGGAGGATGTTAAAAAGGAATACATCATGTGGACAGGAATGGGATATCCACCATGTTCAGAAATCATCCCTGTCTGGTGCGCTCCTGATGGCGTGCACCCCTCGCTTCGTGGAACCGGTCAGAACGGGCACTCGGAAATGGGTGATATTGTAAAAAAACGCAGGGATGATGTCTTTTCTCTTAAAAAAGGGAACCGTGACAAATATATCGACATGACTAAACTGTTCAACAATGAGGGGACGGGATATGTGCAGGTCTTAAGCCCCGCAAATCTGGAAGTTTATAAAACAGTGCGACGCCTCAGAGATAAAGATACTTCCGAATACTGAAAATTAAAATGAGACATTCGAGATTTTCAAAAATCCCACATAGCTCTCTTCTGACCTATTTAATTCTCAAAGAGGGATTCTGGATGATTCTGATTACAGCTACCCTATTTCTGGTGTCTTTGATACTTTGTATTTTTGTCGACTTACGATTTTTAGCAATCGCCATGCTAATAATCGGGGTAATATTCCCAATGTTCGTGGCGTTTTTGTATTTTTACCATGCTCTGAAACCGGGATTTGCCTTTAATATTCTTTCTCATAGATTTTCTCTTGATAAAGAGGATCTGTCCGTTACCATCAGAACCTCCATTGACCCTGAGCAGAAGGACAATAAAGAAGGGAAAGAGAATGTAAAAGATGAAGAGAGAGATATTATTGAGGAAAGATTCCGGGAAATAAGGATAGGATATGGAGAATTAGGGAACTGGGAAGAATTCGGAGGTAAGGCTTATTACCCTGTCAAGGGGAAAGAGGGGTTAATTATTCTTGACCGAAGTTTTTTTTATAATGAAGAGGAATTTGTGGGATTTATCGGGGAAGTAAACGCTCACATATTAAAGAAGCAAAGAGAATTAACAATGTTTAAATAAACTTAAACAAAACCATATTGACTCAACATTGGGTAGTACTGAATCGTTAAACAGATAAAGAAAGCAATATGGAAAAGCATTCCGGAGTTCGGGAGAATACAGGGATGCAGGTTAAGTTTAGTTAGATATAGTTTATAGTGGAATCGAAGGAGAGCGGCAGTCAACCTGTCGCTCTCTCTCATTTCCGTCAACCTGTATCAGATACGAAAGTGGAATAAAAATATTAATTTTGCACAAAATTAATATTAAGCATGGATAAAATTTCCTCCCCTGTAAAATCTGTTGCTACTACAAAAGGTATGCACTATGGATATATCATAATCTTCTGTTGCTGCCTGATGATGGGTATAGACGTAGGTCTTTCAGTCAGTTGTGCCGGAATTTTCTATAAACCTGTAAGTGAATCGCTGGGGATTCCATTTGATTCGTTCGGAATCTATATGTCGATAATGTTTATATGTTCCTCCCTTCTTTTGTCACCTGCGGGGAATATAATGTCACGAATCGGTGCAAGGAAGACTCTGACCATCTCGTCTGTAATATTAGGTCTGGACATGCTGGCTATGGGGTGTTTTAATTCATTATGGCAATTTTATGTGGCAGGAGCTGTGATGGGAGGTGCCCTTGCATCTTTACTATATCTAAGTTTCCCGACCCTGGTGAACAGTTGGTTTCGCACAAGGGTCGGTGTAATGATAGGAATCTGCAGTGCAGCTTCAGGAATCGGCGGAATAATATTTAATCCTATAGGGGGCATCATCATCACGAATTTGGGTTGGCGTGCCGGATATTGGATTTTTGGCGCTATTATCCTATTGATTGTGACGCCTTTAATAGGTATTCTTCTTCGTAACACCCCTCAAGAAAAAGGTCTAATGCCTGTTGGCTTTTCAGGAAATATCAAAAATATCAAGGATGAAGGGAAATTAAATGAGAAAGGGAATAAATCGGAATCTTCTACATCCGAGGGTATAAGTTATAAAGACGCATTGAGAATGCCGGTGCTTTACACGATGATTGCATTTGCATTTATCCTTATGGCATGTTCTACCTTCAATCTGTTTATCCCGAAATATGTAGATTCCATGGAGTTCTCCATAGAGCAGTCATCCCTGGCAGCAGCAGCGGTGATGTGCGGTGTCACGGGTGGGAAATTAGTATTAGGGTGGATAAATGACCGTAACTGCGCCGTGGGGGTTCTGGTCACAACAATATTTGGCGTGGCAGGATTATTGATGTTAATCCTTTTCGGTCATAGTTTCCCACTGATACTTGCTGGTTCATTCCTGTTCGGATGGGAATATGCGGGATGTACCGTTCAGACGGCAATGTTGACCGGCTATGTGTTCGGAAGAAAAGATTATGCCCGAATATATGCCATCATCTCGATAGCTCTCGCAGCAGGTGGCGGTCTGGCTTCTGGTGCCTGGGGTATTCTGGCACGTGCCACCTCCTTTGCAACCGCTTTCTATGTGGGGGCTGCTCTTCTATTGATTGGTGCCATTTTGGGAATGTACGCTCTGAGGGTTTCTAAAAGAAATACCCGGCATCTTTAGAGTGGATATTATGAAAAAGAGTATCCCTTCGGAAATTATTGTGGGTATTCCTACACTTGGCGAGCCGGTTATCTCCAGAATTAATGAAAATCTCACTTCACTGGAGAATATGGTTATAGGGAAATCTTTCCATTGGGAACAGGTAATGCAAGTAAATCTCCCGGGTAAAGTGGAAATCACAGATAATCCTGACTTCCGGGTGAGAAATACTTTACCTCTTGAACAATATCTTGAATGTGTGGTGGGGAGCGAGATGAATCCCGAAGCTCCGCTTGAATTCCTTAAAGCTCACGCCATTATTTCACGAAGCTGGGTTGTGGGAAAAATTCTGGACTCGCATCTTAAAAGCGATGAAGGAAAAGTCAATAATCCGGAAATGTTAATTGGCTGGGATGATACCGGGTCTCACCATGATTTTCATGTATGTTCAGATGACCATTGCCAACGTTACCAGGGTATTCAACCTATATCTCAGGAAGCAGAGAATGCTATTCGGTCGACAGCGGGATTAGTTCTCCGCAACTCTTCGGGAGATGTGATAGATGCCCGATTCTCAAAATGTTGTGGCGGCATGACGGAAAGATTCTCATCTTGCTGGCAAAACATAGAACTCCCCTCTCTCGAAAGTTTTAAAGACCCCTGGTGTGATCTCTCTTCCCTCCCGGAAGATAAGAAGGGGAAAATCCTTCAATCGGTACTAAAGGATTATGACTTGGCAACCAAAGGGGGTTATAGGTGGAAAGAGACGATTTCAAAGGAGAAGATAAGAAAAAACCTGTCATGCAAATTTAATCGTGATATTGGGAAAATACTCTCTTTAACACCGTTGAAACGCGGAGACTCGGGACGCATTACCCTTATGGAAATAAGAGGTGAAAATGGAATACTGAAAATTGGTAAGGAGTTGTGGATACGACGTCTTTTATCGGAGTCTCATCTTTTTTCATCAGCCTTCGACATCTTTGACAAAGGGGATTACTTTTATCTCAAGGGGAAAGGTTGGGGACATGGTGTTGGACTCTGTCAGATTGGTGCAGCACGCATGGCTTATGAAGGATATAATTTCAAAGAAATTCTTCAGTTCTATTATCCCGGTGCTATTGTCGGTCAATAAAAAAAGTTTCCGGATTTCTATTTCCGGAAACCAAATAATATATAATAGGTTGTCTATGGTTTAAATCATAGTTGTTTATGTGCAGTGTTCACAGAGCTCTTTCTACCATGTCAGATAGATTCGCGATACTCTTCTCTCCGCTTTCACGCATCAATTCCTGACCCTCTTTAAAAATTATCCATGTAGGGTAATCCTTAAATCCGTAGCGTGCTTTCCATTTACCGTTGTAAGAACAATCCATACGCATTATCTGAAGCTTATCTCCATATTTTGCTTGAAGTTCCTCAGTAAGATATTTTACATCTACCGAGTTATGGATTCCGGCATGTTGAAACACTACTAATGTCGGCACCGATGCTGCTATAACTTCTTCATATTTTTTCATAACATTCAATTTTTAATTCGCTCCCGGATATTCTTATATCTTGAGAGACATCACTTCTTTAATATTATAACATTCCTCAGGCTTATTGGTTCACCGCAACCTGTTCCTTAAAAATCCTGTCGAAAGTAAGGTCAAGATTCTCCGTCAACCCGGCATGAGGTCGGGATGTGGATATACAGGCGCTTCTGACGGCAGTGAGCCACCGGAAACGCTCATGCACTTCCAATAGACCAATCGGGGACTTCCTGCCGGCGGCTATCGAGTCAAAGCTTTCAAGCTGTTGACGCAAAAGTTCAAAATCAGCATTCGGGAACAGAGCCCGAATCTTAGATTCATCTACATTTATACTCACCTTTATCCAGCGCTTACGCTTGCACATCATGACAACGCCGATATTAATAAATTCCTCACGCTCTATACGAGGGATATAGCGTATCACGGCATATTCATAGAGATGTTTTTCAATGGAGCTGTTTTCTTGCTTGGATTGCATATTCTGTAAATATTCGGGAGTTTTCAAGTCGGGTTTTTAAAAATTCGGAGTATACTCTCCTTTGCTCTTCAGGGGTAATACTTCCGGATGCCTGAAGCAACCATTCTTCCGGAACGGATGCCACTAATTCATCTATAAATTCCGGTTTTATCAACTCATGCATCTCCTTATCGACCTTTTCCAATTCATCAGCATCCTTTAGAAGAGCATGTTCCTTAATATACGGGAATGGAGACACTGCTCCTTTCTCCCATCCATCCCAGGAGTGATGGAAGAAAAGTGAAGAGCCATGGTCAATGAGCCATAACTCACGATTCCATATCAGCATATTTGTGTTACGGAATGTTCGGTCTACGTTTGTCAGGAATGCATCAATCCATACGATTCTGGATGCTTCACGCGGGTCGGCATGATTTACGGCTGTGTCCCATGCAAATGCTCCGTTCAGGAAATGAAGCCCGAGATTTAGCCCTGTACTATTCTTAAGTAAATCCTGAATCTCTTCATCACCTTCAGTTCGGCCAAATGATTCATCCATATCCAACAGCACTAATTCCGGCACTCTTAACCCGGCTTTCCTGGCTATTTCTCCACCAATGAATTCTGCTATCACGGACTTGGAACCATGACCTCCCCCCCGGAATTTCACTACATACCGGAAGCCGTCATCGGCTTCTGCCAATGCCGGTAGAGAGCCCCCCTCGCGCAAGGGTAATATATATCGTGACAACGTCTCGCGTCTAATATCCATATCTGATTTCTTTAACTTCATTAATATAACGTTCTAAACAATCGTTTTTATTCAAGTATAGACTGAATAAAGTCTTATTTCCCATATTTTAATCTCCATCATCCTCCGAATCTCCCTGATTAAAATTATCACTGTCGCTTAATGCGTTAATTGAGTCCCTTTTGAGTGGGATTATGCATATTTTTTGCTATTTTTGCAAAACAATCAAGACCTTTATTATAATATATTATGATTTCTCCAGAGCAGACTCATCATGTCTTACCGGATTATTTTGACAAATTTTCCGACTCCTTACTGAATCTCCTTGCTCATTACGAAGGGGTGCTGGAAACACCCGTTTCAGAAACTTTCTTATGGATTCTCAGCAGCATTGGTCTGATTTGCCTTGGGTATCTCTTCTATTGTGTCTACTCGTCAATTAAAAACCGCCGCACTACCAACCTTACCTTGATTTTCTGGATCACCTGGCTTTACGGAATATTGGTTTATGATATCGGGATGTTTACTGATGACAACGTCTCTCTCATCACCAATCTTCCTATGGCAGTGCTCTATGGATTCAAGATTTTCTTACTGGACAGTGATGTGAGTGAAATTCATGAAGGATTCCATCACAATTGGTTGTATTCCGGCAACTTTGCGCTGGTTCATGTGTTGGCAGCCTGTGTTTCCGCTCTTTTCATTATCAAACACTTCGGTTTTAACATTATCTCCCGCCTACGTCTCTGGCTTGCCGGAATTTTTGGTAGGGAGGTTAACCATACCTATATCTTTTGGGGAACCAACGAACCCTCTTTTGAACTGATTGAAAATATCACGCGCCATTACCGGGACTCAGTTGACTCTGAAAGCTACCGGATTATAGTGGTGCGTACTCCCGGAGAGGAGACAAGGGAGGAGGGTGAACATCTCTTCTTCTTTAAAATCATGAATTTTATAGCACCTTCAGATTCTGATATGGAGCATTTAATCCGGAATAAATGCTTGTCAACAAACACGTCGGTTCCTATTGATTCCCTTAAGATTGACGCCAATGGGTGCGGTAAAAACATTTTAGGGGAGTTTCGTCTCACTTGTTTGAAAAAACTTATTAGAAAAACCAAAAACAGATGTCATTTATTTTTCCTTTCCGGGAATGAAACAGAGAATCTGTTGGGAGTGTCCCTTCTCCAACATGACACTACTCTCCGTAACTTTACCGACATCAACAGAATGTCTTCTGTCAAGTTCTATTGCCGTGCCCGGTATAACAGTACCAGAAGAGTTATCGAGGATGAACAACGTATAGAAAATATGTCTGTCCAGATTATTGACTCGGCTCATATCTCCGTCGAATTGCTCAAACAACGTCCTGAGATTCTTCCGGTAAATTTTGTTGATGTTGAAGCTAACGCATCTGTCTCCTCCCCATTCTTCTCTCTTGTGGCAGGTTATAATGATCTGGTAAAGGATATAATTCGGTTCCTTTATGAATTCGGCGCATTTGTGGATTACGGCAATTCTGATAATTTCGCACAACGCTCTAAATTCAGGCTTGATGTTGTTGACAAAAATTTGGGCGATGCAGCCGGACCTTTTGTCGTGAACTTACCTGACATCCCCATTGCAGTCCCCTCCCTTGACAAGATATTCGGACCTGCAGATAATAGGGTTAAGAAAGATTCGGAACCTCTCATCACTCTCAATAATGTGGATTTCAATAGTGTGGAGTTTTACGAAAAACTGAAGGATGACATAAAAAATTTAAATTATGTCGTTATTGCATCTGAGGATGATGAACTTAATATGTCCACCGGTATCAGAATTCTTAAACTCGCAATAAGGTATAGAGAAAATCTGGATAAATTCTGTATCCTCATTCATATCCACAATGATGAAACCGGAATATTCAAACAGATTAAAAACCATTATAATATGCTGTGGAAAGCACAGATGGTACAACCTACGGATAAATCGGGAGTGAACCAGAAGATCCTTCTCAGGGATGAAGCAGATAAAGTGGAGGGTCCTTTATTCCTGTTCGGTCTCGAAAACCGCATTTATACATTCGAAAATATTGTTGACAATCATTTCGAACAAATGGCGGCCGAGTTCAAGGAGATTTATACCTGTGCCACTGAACCGGGATATGTGTATAAAGAGTGTGATAGGGAAAAGAAATATTACAAGCAGATTCTTAAGAACTTACAATTGAGCCCCGATTTGAAGGACTATCACCCTACTTATAAAGGAGTGTCGGCTTTGCGCCGGATGCAGCATGAGGATTTGTCCAACTTTAAACACATATATACCAAAATATTACTGAAAGATAAGGCTTCTGAGAAACTGGGATTCGGGCACTATAATTGGGAAAAGCTGCTCAGAAAATTTCAATCCACTGATTACTCGTTGGAATCAGGGGAAGAAATCCCTTCTGAAATTATAAATATTCTTAATACTTTAGCTCAAACGGAACACCTGCGCTGGAACGCTTCGCATGAATTGCTCGGATTTATAGGTGATGAAAATTTAAGGACCAAGGACGAAATCCGGCTTATTCACGGGTGTCTTACTGATTGGGATAAACTTACTCAGGAAATAAAAAGTTATGATTATAATGTAGTGGATTTTTCCTTGGGTATCATCAATAAAAACCGACCTATAAGGAAATAAAAATTACTGACGATGGATAAATACGATATATTCATAAGCTATTCGTCCTCCGATGAGCAGGCGGCACAAGAGGTATGCCAAGAGCTGGAGCAGGCTGGCTTCAAATGCTGGATTGCCTCGCGCGACATCCGACCGGGTGCGTCATATCCTAATGAAATAGCTCTTGGAATAAGGAAAAGTGATATTTTCATCATTATATTATCTGAGAATTCCGTACGTTCTCCTCATGTGAACACGGAGACGGATCTGGCTTTTAATCAGGGTAAACGTATAATACCCTTCTTCATCGAGAAAGCTGACCTGGGTGACAGTATGTCGTATTATCTCGCAAGGAAACAGTGGATTATCGGATATCCGGACTTTAAATCACATATTAAGAAACTTAAGGATGCCATCATAACCGATTATCATGGTTCGTCTGTGAAATCTGATAAAAATAGGGAAAAAAACTCTCCTGCAGATTCCGGGCAAACATCCCAAAGTACGGAACTATCGGAAAAATCTGAAAGTAATGAGAAAACGGAAAAATCAGAATTCCTTGATCTTCCGGAAATCCCGAACCTCTCTTCTTCTGTATTCCCTTCTCTTTCAACACCTCCTGAATTTAATAATCCGGAGTCATCAACATCGGGAACCGATACCGGTAATTATAAAAAAAGAGTTGAACCCATGCAGTTCTTTACCCAAAAACCGTTGTTGAGAAATTTATCCAAAAAAACTGCTGTTTCAATCATAATCGGTATTGTAATCACCTCCCTTGTATTGTTCATATCCGCATATATTTTCATAGGGTTAGATGGGAACAAGGTTAAGGTAACTCCCTCTAAACAAATTCCGGGACCCGAGGTATCAGAAGAAGTTGCGGTATCATCCGATGAACAATATGTGGAAAAAGAGTCCTACCCGACTAATGAAAATCCCGTTACTCTTTCTCATCTGACGGGGGGAATAGTTAGCAAAGACGGTCAAAAAAGATATACATATTACCTTACCTTAACTCTATCTTTAAATCCTGATACCCCGGAAAGTATAATGGTTTCAGGGAAAATGAAAGAGAATGGCGGTAAAGAATATTGGGAAGTAACGGGAGATATTTACGATAAAATACCTTCTGAATATCACGGTAAAAATGTCAGGTTATATCTCTATTCCAATGCTAATGGTCAAAGTGATATGTGCATTGGTTCCCTGACAGGAAAGATTAGGCTTGCCGACACCATATTCTCCTTTGAGGGGGAAGCGAAAGGGTATCAAGGTTTATTTCCTGAGGGGGATTTTATCTTTGTTGATAATATCTCCCGAAAGGCGATTGAAGATTTATCAAATTTAGGATTAAGAATGGAATAAGGAGCCTGGATTTTTCACAATCGAAATTATTTATTAACTTTACGGATATCAAAAAAACAGGATAAATATATACCACCCCTATTGTAACGGTTAGAATTAAAGATTCAACTGACATTTAGGATTTGAACAACCTTCATTATGACAACATCAGATTTTATCCATCCCGAAGATGCCGCCGCCCTCAGACAACTTGAGAGCATACCGGGATTCCCGACACTTGTAAAGAAATTCTATGCCTTAGGTGTGGAAAAATTCCGCTACGGACTTAATATGGCTTCCAATATTCGTTTGTCAGAAAAGCAGTTGCCGGAAATTTACAATGTCCTTCCTCCGATTTGCGAGACACTTGGAATTCCCGAGCCGGAATTCTATCTCAAGATGGATCCTTCTCCCAATGCCTGGACCTTTGGTGATACTAAAATTTTTATCACTGTTACCTCTTCACTGGTCCAAATGATGAACCACGATGAACTCACAGCAGTTGTAGCTCACGAATGTGGACATATCATGTGCCGTCATGTGCTTTACCACAACATGGCTCAAATGCTTCTGAACGGGGCTGATTCTTTCGGGCTTCTTGGTTTGTTTTCCGCTCCCATGCGATATGCACTCTATTATTGGATGCGTAAAAGTGAACTCTCCTGCGACCGTGTCGGAGCAATTATTACCTCACCGGAAGTTGTCACCTCCACAATGCTTCGACTTGCCGGGGGTCCCAAGGATGTAACAAAAAATGTTGATATTAACGAATGGGTGAAACAAGCTGAGGAATATGAGACTATAAGAAACGATGGCTTATGGAATAAGACTCTTCAGACTTTGGCCGTAATGGAAACAGACCACCCCTTCTCGGCAGTACGTGTGCGTGAAATCCTGAAATGGGCTGAGACGGAGCAGTTTAAAAATGTAAAACGTAACCTCGAAGAAGGTCCGGCACAAACTTGCCCCAATTGCAGACAACCGATAGAAGAAGACTGGATGTTCTGTCGTCATTGCGGATCAAAACTGCGTTAATAATTATCTTTTGAATCAAATCTTATAAATACACAATATGCAAAAATTATTTGACGAAAACGGTATGCTCAATATCTCGGATATTGTAGTTAACCACCCTTCCTACAAAGCAATCATGGAAGATGGTGTCGTTACCGACATGGAGCTTAAAGAACAAACAGATGCTACAATCGCTTCTCTCCGCAAACTTCAAGAAATTTGTAACGAAGAGCAGCAATCAGCAATCCTGGATGCCATTGCTGAAATGAGTGTCCTTTTTGCAGCTTACAATACTTACCAACTTCAAGAACTCGGCAATAAATTTTAATATCATCATGGGAACTTACAATACTAAAACCGTACTCCATGCCTCTCCTTCCCTCATCCCGGCTATTGCCGACCATATCTGTCAGGTGTTTGCGGCTGACGGCTACGAAATTAAGCGCGAAGACCTGTTAGGTGGTGGCGTTGACATATCTGTGACTAAAGGTGGCTTCTTCAAGGCTGTGGTGGGTTTGAAAACTGCCCTTAAAATTACCCTTCAACCTCGTAACGGCAATATTTATTTTGAAGCCGGTGTGGGTATTTTCGGGAAACAGATTATACCTACTATAGTGATGTATTTTGTGGCTTGGCCTGTGCTGATTACTCAAATCTGGGGCAATATCGAACAAGCTAAACTTGATGACCGTGCTTTAGCTGCTGCTCAGGAGGTGGTGCGCATGCATCAAGGAGGTAATCAGAACTCCTACGGCTCTTATCAAAACTATCAAGCTCCTCCGGTTCCGGGTGCTACCAGAGGTAAATTCTGCACGAAGTGTGGTAACCAGCTACCTGAGGGTGCCAAATTCTGTTCAAATTGCGGCAACCCTCTTTAACCGAGAGTTATCATCGGCTTTAAAGAAGTGACCCCCAAAAGTTAGATCAAAACTTTTGGGGTGCACTTCTTTATGACACAACCTCTCGTTTTTGCAATCAAGTTGCATTTCTCTTGTATTAATTTTGCAACATCAAAAACATATTTATAACAATATAAATTATGAGTAAGTCTTTTAAAATTGAAGTGGATTGCGCCAATTGCGCTAACCTTGTGGAAGAAGCTGTTAAGAAAGTTCCCGGTGTCAAAGATCTTTCAATCTCTTTTATGAGTCAGAAAATGAAAGTTACATTTGAAGAGGGTGTGGACGAAGAGAAAGTAATGTCCGAAATACTTAGGACAGCTAAGAAAATAGAAAGCGATTTTGAAATTCTTTAATCCGGAATGCGATGAACAGTAAACAGCGTAAAGTTCTGATTAGGATTATCGTTGCGTGTATCCTTACCGTTTTAATTCAATTCCTTCATTTAGCCCCCGAGTGGGATTTGGTTGCCTACGTTGTCATTTACCTAATTATAGGTTATGATATCCTCAGAAAAGCTTGGAAAGGAATTATCAACGGACGCCCGTTTGACGAGAATTTCCTGATGGTTGTTGCCACTCTCGGTGCTTTCTTCCTGGCCTTATATGATAAAAGCGGCGACTACCTTGAAGCTATCGCTGTTATGCTGTTCTACCAGATTGGAGAATTTTTCCAAAGTTATGCTATAGGGAAGAGCCGTAAGAATATTGCAGCTCTTATGGATATACGTCCGGATTATGCCAACGTTGAAAAGGATGGGAAACTCGTGAAGGTAGACCCGGATGAGGTTGAGACGGGTTCAATAATCACTGTGCTTCCGGGTGAGCGTATCCCTATTGACGGAATTGTTGAGGATGGCATTTCCTCTCTCAACACTACAGCTCTCACCGGCGAGTCGCTTCCTAAAGAGGTTGTCGCGGGTGACGAGGTATTGAGCGGAAGTATCAATCTTTCAGGCGCGCTTAAGATAAAAACTACCACAGAATTCGGGGATTCTACCGTTTCAAAAATATTGGAGATGGTGGAAGATGCATCATCCAACAAGTCAAAGTCGGAAAATTTCATATCCCGCTTTGCACGAGTTTACACACCTGCTGTGTGCTATGGAGCGTTGGCTGTCGCTATCCTTCCTCCCATCTTTATGATGCTCTTCATGCATGCCCCTTTCGATTTCTCAACCTTCGAGACATGGATATACCGTGCTTTGGTTTTTCTTGTAATCAGTTGTCCTTGCGCTCTGGTAATAAGTATCCCTCTATCCTTTTTCGCCGGGATTGGTGGAGCCAGCAGGGAGGGTATCCTTCTTAAGGGGGCAAATGTATTGGAAACCTTATCGAAAGTTAGAACTGTTGTCTTTGACAAAACCGGAACCCTGACTATGGGAGTGTTCGAGGTTAACGCTTTTCATGACCCTAACGATGAGGATCTGAAAGATGACGATGAAGAAAACAGGAAAGCCCGGCTCCTCGAATTTGCAGCCATAATAGAGTCTTATTCCACTCATCCTATCGGGAAATCTATTGTCAGAAAGTTTGGCAAAGAGATTGATCAGAAAAGAATGACTGATTTTAAGGAAATACCGGGATTAGGGTTGAAAGCTAAAATTGACGGAAGAGATGTAGCTGCCGGAAACGCGCAATTAATGGAAGAAATGGGTCTTCATCCCTGTAAATGCAGAAAAACCGGTACTATTGTCCACATTGCTATTGATAACGAGTATGCCGGGCATATTGTGCTGGGGGATGTAATTAAACCTACTTCGGTAGATGCTATCTCCGACCTGCATAAAACAGGTGTCAATTCTACTGTCATGCTCTCGGGGGATTCTCGAGAAGTGGCCGAATCGGTTGGAAAAGTTCTTGGTATGGACAAAGTTTTCAGCAAACTGCTTCCCTCTGACAAAGTAACCCACCTGGAGAAGATTATTGATGAAAAACGAAAAGGAGATTATATAGCATTTGTGGGAGACGGAATTAATGATGCTCCTGTTTTGTCACGTGCCGACATTGGAATTGCCATGGGGGGAATCGGAAGTGACGCGGCTGTGGAAGCGGCAGATATCGTCCTTATGGATGACGACCCTCAAAAAATCGCCAAAGGAATCCGAATCTCTCGTAAATGCCTTAGAATTGTATGGGAAAACATAATTATGGCTGTCGGAATCAAAGGTATTTGCCTTGTTCTTAGCCTTTTCGGCGTTGTCAATATGTGGCTTGCAATCTTTGCTGACGTTGGGGTGATGATTATAGCTGTCCTGAACGCCATGCGGGCTCTGTATGTGCGAAAATTATAGGTCTATTCTTAATCACCCGGGAATTGATTTTTTCAAAAATATGTCTTTATTGCTCAAAATATTTTTGTTCAGAGAGATAATATTGTAAATTATTTTATTTACTTTGTATCTTAAAGATGCTTACCGCAAATTTGAAACATTTCTCAGTGATTAAATATATGAATCTCAAATCTCTCATTACTTTCTTTATTATAGGTTTGTCCCCCTTCTTATCGGGGAAAGCGGCCGAAAACAATGAAGTGCAATTTACTTATAATTTAGACTCTCAGCAACCTTTCGGATATGGTCTTTCCAGATGTGACTCCTATGATATCTGCATTCACCTCGATGATTCGGGACTTGTGGGCGGTTTACTCAAATCCATGTCAGTTCCCATACCTGTAAAATCGGGGTGCAAAATAAGTCCGGAAGCCAAAGTTTGGATTGCGACTGCCTTACCGGCAGGTGAGCTAAGTTCGGAAAATTGTATTTATCTCCAAGACGTTTCAACCACAGGGAAGGAGGTCTCGACTCTGTTCCCGGATGGTATTTCTATTCCGGGAGGTGGTCTTTATGTAGGTTATTCAGTCAATGTGGAGGAAAATTCCGGCGGATTGAGACAGTATCCAATATCTGTTGTGGACGGTACAGTGCCCGGGTCACTTTATTACCGCACTTCTCAAAGTCCGAAATGGGATGAGACATTCTCAAGACTGGATTATATGAGTGCCATGAAAGTCAATGTTGAGAAATCTTTGCCTAAAGTCTCTATCTCCCCGATTATTCCTTCTGACTTGAAATTTAAGGCAGGCGAGGAATCCTCGCTGGATATTAAACTTAAAAACCGTGGGCTTGAAGGAGTTAATTCTGTGAATTATTATCTTATAATAGATGGGAAGAAGAGTCCCGGGACTATTGAAAATATTGATTTTAAGAACAATATCTATGGCGCGGAATTTCCTGTATCTATACCTTTTGATGCTCCTGAGAATTTTGGTGACGCTTCACTGACCCTGGATATCATCGAAGTGAACGGTATTGGGAATGAGGGATACCCTTCCTCTATGACAACAGATATTCGTCTTCTTCCGGTAATTCCTAAATACCGTCCTTTAGTAGAAGAATACACGGGGTTGTGGTGTGGCTCGTGCCCTTCCGGTTGGGTGGCGCTCGAAGAATCAATTGAGAAATATGGGGATGATTTCGTTTATATCACTTACCATATAAATGACCTTCTGACCCCGTCGATGGCTCTCCCCTCCCGACCAAATTCTGTCCCGGCTGTGGCTATCAACCGTGAAGGGATGGGATATGTTAATGATATATATGACGTGCTCCCGGAATTAATTGAAAGTGCTCCCGAGGTAGACCTCGATATGGATCTTAACGTTAAGTTAGGTTGGAATGACGAAGCAAAATCTGAGTTGAAAGCTTCCGCTGTTACCACTTTTATGAAAAATATCAACAACGCGGATTATGAAGTGGAGCTAATATTGGTTGCAGACAACCTTTCTGATCCAAAATGGGGTCAGACAAATAATTATGCGGGCCAATATGGGAAAGGAAGCAAATTCTGGGATATTTTCACTAACGGTTCTTCAATAGTATATGGTCTGAATTATAACTCGGTCGCTACCATGAGAGTCACTAAAAATAATCTGGAGGGCTCGATTCCCAAACAGATAAAAGAGTTTGAAACTTACCCTGTATCTACAGTATTTCAACTCGATAAGGGAGTAAGTGGTAATGGAGTATTACTTACAGCGAATAAAAATAACTTGAGAGTAATAGCCATTCTGATTGACAAGAAGAGCGGAACGCTTATTAATTCGGCTTCTTCGATTCTGGCTGCTGACATTGTTAATGATGACACTGAGGGCATTTCGGGGATTTATGAAGATAACTTTGTCATAAAAGAATTCTTTTACGACCTCAGGGGGATTAAATTAAGCGTTCCTCCGGTCGGAGTTCCTTATATTAAGGTCAACCTTAATTCCGATGGATCTATCTCTACCGAGAGATTGATTAGCACCAATTCTTAATCCATTCCTCATGAAGATTGAGACTACAGATGATGGCTCGCTAACCCTTTATAGGGAGGATATAGATGAGCATTACCACTCTGTCAAAGGGGCATTAACTGAAAGTGAGCATGTGTATATTAATCTGGGATGGAGAAAATTTGCTGAGACCAATCATTCTGTCAACGTTTTTGAAGTAGGTTTTGGCACAGGTCTTAATGCCGCCCTCACTGCACAAGCTGCACTTTCATCGGGAATTCCAACTACCTACCATGCTGTAGAATTATATCCATTACCTGCCGACATTACTGATAAACTTTCCGTTACTGTAAGCAGTGAGTATTCTAATGGGTATAAATCTGTCAATAAGGCCAAATGGGATGAGTCTACACCTATTAATGAGCACTTTATTCTCCATAAAATCAAAGGTGATATTCTATCTTTGCAGCTTCCGGAAGGGATTGATGTGGTGTATTTTGATGCTTTCGCGCCGGATAAACAACCGGAGATGTGGGAAGAATCATTATTTCGGAAATTTTACGAGTCAATGACCCCGGGGGGTATTCTCACCACTTACTGTGCAAAAGGATGTATACGCCGGCTTCTCAAAAGTGTAGGATTCAATGTAGAACGACTTCCGGGTCCTCCCGGTGGGAAGAGAGAGATTCTACGCGCAACAAGAATTGAATAATTTGCATTTTACTGCAAACATACTCTTAAATATGAATTGTCGAAACTCGATATTTTTTATACTTTTGTGAATCACAATTTATCTAAGACCTCTTTAAATCTCATTATGACTGACCGGGAGATAATACTGGGACTCATTGACCGTGATAACCGCATCACGGAACAATTTTTTTATGTCAGGTGCAGACCCCTGCTGACTGCTATTATGCGCCTTGTATTCAACTATCCGGTGGAATATGATGAAATGGTGTCGGAGTTATACGACTTTCTGATGCAGAATGACTGCATGAAACTCCGTCAGTTCCAATATCGGAGTTCACTTTATCAATGGATGAAGGTGGTGGCGACCCGCTTCTTCATCCGGAAACGTAATTCTCTGATAGAAAATATTTCTCAAGAGTCTCTTTACGATAAGACAGTATATGATAAAGCCGTGGATACGACCCAGAATGTCGCAGATAAAATAGATGTGAAACAACTCCTCGATATGATGAATAATCAACGTTATGCCGATGTGCTTCGCCATCTCATTCTTCAAGATGAGGAACCGGAAAAATATGCAGAAAATATCGGTGTGTCCGTTGAAAATCTTTATAACATAAAACGACGTGCAATGAATGCTCTCTTCCTCATTGCAATTAAATACTATAGCTATGGAAGAAAACCATAACTACATATCTGATGAATCGCTTGCTGCTTTCCTCGACGGGAATGTAGATGAAATGGAGATATCGCGAATTCTTTCTTCTTTAAGTGACTGCCCGGATGTTGAAGAAATCCTTAACCTGTCGCCCCAAATAGACCAGGCTGAAATTGATCAAAGGAACAGGATTCTTCCTATGTGGGCTCTGGCTGCCGCCAATCCGGAGAATCTATGCTCTTTTGATTGTGAAACATTCATCCTCAATCACCTGAACTTTGATATTGACCATTGGTCACTCCTCGAAGAAGCTAAAGCCAATAACTGGGTCAGGGAAGAGGGCACTCCTCTTCACCTTGTCGGGAAATTGCTGGAACTGAAAGGTCTGTTCGTCGAACGTAAATACGATACTTCTGTAGAGGAACTCAAATCTGCTGTCGATTCGGGCAAACAAGTCATCGCAATCATTGACAGAAGGGTAATTGACAAGGTTGACAATAATGAAGCTGAAGAACAGTTTCACACTCCTTCATTCCATGCAATATATGTAACTGGCGTTGAAAATGGAGATGTGGAATTTCTGAATCTCGACACATCATTAAAGATTTTTATTAATGCCGACGATTATAAAAAAGCCTGGAAAGCATCCGGGAATTATATGGTGACCGCTTCAAGAGAAGCAAATGGCTATAATCCCCAACCAATCAAAGTAGATGATATTGAGCTGGATGAAAATCTGGTAGATCTGACTGAGGCAATTGCAGAAAATGCACATGAAATTTGGGCTCGCGCACGTATGGATGAAGGTTGGACTTACGGTTCTGTCCGCAATGATGAACTCAAACAACACCCGGATCTGCTCCCCTACTCCCAACTCCCGGATAGTGAAAAGGAATACGACCGCATTATGGCGATGAATACCCTGCGTCTTGTCCGACGCCTTGGATTCGACATCATCAACGGCAACATAAAATGATTTTATGAAGCAACAGAATTACGATATTTTTATTAGTTATCGCCGTGAGGGGGGAGCTCAATATGCAAGGACTCTCCAGCTTATACTGGAGAAAAAGGGTTACAAAGTATTCCTTGATTACGATGAACTCGTCGATGAAAAGTTTAGTCCCCAGATAGAAACTGCCATTAAAAATTCTACTATTTATCTTATAATCCTCTCTAAAGGTGCGTTGATAAGATGTGCTAACGACGGTGACTGGGTGCGCCGCGAGATTGAATATGCCGTAGATAATGGGAAACGAATTATTCCGGTTAATCCCGACAATGCTTTCGATGGCGTCCCTGACAATCTCCCCTCTAAGATAAAAAGTGTAATTCAAGATACACAACATTCTGAACTTAGTTTCGGACAGACTCTGAACGCTACCGTTGACTTAATGGTCAGGAATCGTATAAAGCCTTATGTCCACCACCGCAATTGGGGTAAATGGATAGCAATAACAGTTTGTATTTGCGCCATTATTATAGGTTCAGGATATTATTTCTACATTAAGCACAAGTCTGCCCAGTCTCTGGAAAAATTAAACAGCCTTAAACAAGAGATAACTTTTCAGGAGAATAATATCCTTTGGCCTGAGGATATTACTCAAGATGAGCTTCTTGCAATTAAGGAAATTCTTAGTAATATGCAACTCATTGAGGGTGGAGAATTCATCCAAGGCGCTGAAATGCTTCCGGAAGGTGGTTATCATGAAAATGTTGAAACTGAATTTGAAGTGCCCTCTCATAAAGTGACCGTACCCTCTTTTTATATATCCAAATTTGAGGTGACAAAAGGTCAGTGGAATGCTATTATGAACGAAAGCCGATCCGGAGATGTTAACTTACCGGTTGACTCGGTATCGTTCGATCAGGCTAAGATTTTTTGTGAAAAGCTTTATGAAAAAACCGGTATAGAGTTCCGGCTCCCTACCGAATCTGAATGGGAATACGCTGCAAAAGGTGGGTCACAACCTGAGGGATTTATGTATGCCGGAAGCAATAATCCTGAGGAGGTTGCATGGTATGCAAAGAATTCCGCAGGAAAGAGCCACGCTGACCTGCGAGGTGTAGCCACCGTCAATGATCTGTTCAACATGAGCGGAAATGTCAGTGAATGGTGTGACACCGAGTTTCACCCTTACAATAAAAATGTCCCTATGAGTGAGAAAAAAACTATGGTAGTAAGAGGTGGAAACTATGACTCGGAAGAATATGAAATTACCACCACTCACCGCGAGCCTGTGTTACCCTCGACTGCAATCCCGACAATAGGATTCAGATTATCCATCACAAAATAACAGTTTATTTCATGAAACGTGTAATCTTATTTTCTACCATAATTCTGTGGACCGGTATCTGTATCAATGCTATAACTTTGTCCGATTCCATGGAGAAAGCGATTGAAGCATGCACCGGTCTTTCGAACGCAATCCAGGCAAGAACCACTTCTCAACTCAAAGCTGCCAATAAGGAACTCAAAGCTGCCAATACTGTTAACTTTGGATCGCTGAGACTTCATAAGGGAAAAGAACTCAGTGTTGATGGTCACTTTATATTTGACGAAGAATTTGTAGACAGTTTGCTTGTTAATCGGGTAGTGCTCAATTTCTCAAGCCATTATGCCAAGAAGCGCTCTTCTAAAGGTGTCGCTTCGGGTAAAGGTAAAATCAAAATGACCACTAAAGCGCTGAAAGCTGGAGAAAACACCATTTGGAAAACTTCTAACAGCCGCAATGCCGAGTATGCATTGGTTGCTGAACCGGGAGGGCTGTTCACCATGACCATCAGAGATGAAAACGGGAAAGTGCTTCATGCTGAAACCGTCAATAATAAGACAGGAGCTGCTGTTAGAAAAGCAAAATTTCAATTACCTGACAGAGCAACCCGAATCTTTATCGAAGTCAGGAACACCGGCAAGAAGGATGCCAGTTTTGCGCTGTTAGGCAATTAACATCTAATCCCCATTTCAACGAATATCATTCATCTGTTCAAATTATTGCCAAGAGTTAATCAATACCAACATCAGCAAGAGTGTCTTTTATGCGCAGTGCAATATGATAGGCTAACATAACAGGAACTGCATTGCCTATCATCTTATAAGCCGTATTAAGATCATGATAAATAAATTTAAAATCATCAGGAAACCCTTGAACTCTTGCAACCTCTCGTACAGACATCCTACGATAAAGATTCTCCTTACCTTTTACAAACTCATGTCGATTAGTAGACACTTTTTCCATTTTGGGGGCTTGTGGATGAAGTTGACACTGTCTTCCGGAAGCTTGAACAGTAAAGGCAGGTTCATCCCATGACCTGACACGATTTCGAGACATATAAATAGGAGAAAAGTCCCCGGTAAAATACTCATGATTGGGCACCAAACAATTTTCTCCATTAGTTTTATTATTTTCAAAAGCAGGAAGTGCATTGTCTTTTAAATCCCATATACAGTCCCTTAAAACAGGTCGGGGTAAAATTGGCTCAGGAAAAATAAAATCTCTAATTCCTAAATCTTTCCTAAATCCAACAAAGAATACTCTTGCTCTGTCTTCGGAAACCTCATAATCATTAGCGTTCAATAATTTTAAAGAAACATTATATCCAGCCTCGTCAAATAATTTTAGAAACTCCGCAACTGCACCGGCATGTCTCTTTGATAACATTCCGGAAACATTCTCAACTAAAAAGAAATAAGGTTGCTTAGCATTTAAGATTCTAATATACTCATAAAACAATCTACCACGCTCATCGTCTATCCCTCTGAGTGCCCCCCCCTCACTCCATGACTGGCAAGGGGGACCTCCAATTATACCTTCGGCCTTAACATTAAATTGTTGCGCATTGATTTTCCTGATGTCTCCTTCTATTAAATTGACACCCGGAAAATTAGCTCTAAAGGTTGGACAAATCTTTTTATCGTATTCGTTCGCAATTTTTGTTTCAAATCCAGCTTTATGAAATCCTAAATCTAGACCACCGGCACCACTAAATAAACTAATAAGCTGCATTTTCCTCCTTTATTGAAATAAGTACTGAGTAAATAAAATAGGTGGATTCCCAAGAAGTTTTATATCAAATTTCAGGGATCTTTCTACATACGTACTGGCGTTATGAAGTCTAAATGATATTTCCCAACCGCCATCTAAAATCATATTTAATGTGTTTTTTGAATCCTTCTTGAATTCGAATTCAACTATCCGGGTTGGATAATCAATTTTTGGCACTGAGTACGCACTTTTTTCTTTCATATATGGTTTGTTAAGCTCTCCTTTAATGTTATAGGCCTTTACAACAACCATATTATGTGAATCATCTTTAATAATCTTATAAAAAGGTTTATTACCAATTAAATATTCTATTAATTTTTGGGGAACATCCTCATGTTTCTCAGATAGAAGTAATATCTCTTTGCGAAATGCTCTTAATAAGGGCTCATATACTTTGTTTTCCTTCTCTTGACCCAAATCGTTCCATGTATGCCTTAAACCGATATGTTCTTCGATAAACTCAAAAATAGGTTTAACATCTTCCCAATAGAATAATGAACATGGGTAATTTAACCATTTCTTCCCAAAATCCAATTCTTTTCCTAAACGGGAATGTTTAACCGCATCATTATTATTCTTTGCTGAAAAACCAATTTCCCATTTAGGGTTGCTATGACTTAAAATAATGTCTCGAACATCACCATACTCTCCGGCTGAATCGTTAATTAATGAAATTCTAAGAACGTCACCATTCTTACCCTGTGTAACTAAACCGGGTTCTATTTTAATGAGTGAGGCAATAGTATTATAGGCTGCATTATCGAATTGTTGCTGCTCTGGCAAAGAAAAATCCTCATAATACCTTCGTGCATTTTTCAATGCTGTATTTTCAACCCACTCTATAGGAAGTCCCGCCTGCGAAATGTATCTAAAATATTGCAGGGCTACAGCATATTCAAATGCCTTTCCATTTTTAACCTGATTGCCGTAAGAAGCCAAAAGAATGAAAATTTATGATTTAAATAATAAAAACAACAATATCTTTAATTAATAATTAACACCAACTATAGTGATATCTTATATTATGTATCTTTTATGGCGGAAAGACAGGGACCCTTTCGAACCGCAAAAGTTTATTGATTATCAAATCATTAACTCTATAAATTCTAAATAGTTAGCGTCCGGATAGCGCAATTCAATCTATGATAAGAATCAGTTGACTGTAATTGATTAACCAGCGACATTCCCTATCAAATATTCGCATATAGTTGACGAAACAGAATTTTAACATTGATACCCACTGTTCCAACTTTTTACTACAAACTCTCCGAAATACAATTTGTCCACCCCCCTCTGCGTGTATTATACGCAACGCAAAGTTAATATAATTTACTCAATTACACAATTACACTTTCTTTAATTACTTGACATTTCAGAGTCTTCATAATTTACTAAACATCAAAGCGGTAAGAGGATGAGCACTCTTCCGGGTGCTCGGCATTACAGGGGGGGGTGATTAAATAATATAATTGATAGCTAAAAGCTTACCTAAGAGTCTTTCTATTTTTATGAATAGATTCTCTACAAACTGTGCCACTACCTTGACGAAACCGAAAAATAGGAGAAAAGTCCAACATCGCAGTATCTAACCGAAAATTATGCAATAAAGAAGCGGAAAAATCAAATAAAAATATTTAAATATTTTGTTTTATATATATATTTTTTTAATTTTGGGGTAGTTTATAACCTAAAATAGAAAAGTATGAAAAAATCTTTTGCGTTTACAAGCATAGCTTGTGCTCTTCTTCTAACTTCTTGTGGAGCGTATCAAAACTCTATTAATAACACGGTAACAACTGTAACAATTCCTAATAGCATTTCTTCAAATACTATTGTTGACCTCAAAGTTGGCGAACGTACCTCTTATCGCTTCACAATTTCAGATAGCGACCGTCTCAATGGTTTGGATTTTTGTAAAAGAGCAGCAACAGCCGCCCTTCTTAAAGCCAATGGCAATGCCGAAGTGCTTGTAGCTCCGGAATATGAATATGATTCCCGCATGACTTATCTTATTGTTACAGGTCGACCCGCAACCTACAATAATTTCCGAAGCGCTAAATAAATTAGGAAATGATCGTCTCTACATGTCATAAATATATTGTTTATTTTTTGACTTTAATAAACTTATTTACCTTATCCGCTAATGCCCAAACTAATATTGAGATTCCGGATAAGACGGTAAATGTAGAGACCACTATCACCGCTGTCACCACAGCAGAATTGAATATTTCAGATAATCGGGTTTCGAAAACTGTAACATGGGGTCCAAAAATTATCTCCCCCACCGAGCTTGACCAACGTAAAGCAAACCTTATAGTGGAACTTTGTCGAGAAGTCGAGGCTGATGTATTGGTAGACCCTCAATTTACCTATTCCAAGAGAATATTGGGAGGTGGGAAATT
Source organism: uncultured Sangeribacter sp. (assembly GCA_964509225.1). Taxonomy (GTDB): domain Bacteria; phylum Bacteroidota; class Bacteroidia; order Bacteroidales; family Muribaculaceae; genus Lepagella. The sequence continues at coordinate 2,156 of CAZDWB010000017.1, read as the reverse complement.
ATCAGTGTCAGGTTACCCTGCAAAATATGTAAATTTTCGTACAATGACTGATAATGAAGTGGACGCCTTTATTACCTCTCCGGAATATAAAACAGGTAAAGTTGTCTTCATAAATAAATAGAAACTCTTATTATCTCGAAAAAATAATAGGGTGAGCCGAGTTTGAATTTAGGCTCACCCTATTTCTGTATCCATGTTACCTCATTGGTTGTAGCATTCGACTAATAGTTTTAATAGCAGTTGTCATGCAATGTCATATCCTGTTGACTTATCTCAAATTTGTTAATATCTGATATCGTGATTCTTAGTAGCTTCTACAATTATAGACTATCAAGTATAACGATAATTTACTAAACGAAGACACACAACTACGACACACTTGCATAAGTATCGAAGAGAGTCAACTTTTGAAAAGAATCTTAGATTTGCACTTCACAATTGTATTGTGAAATATCGATTCTTGGAAGTTTACTGTCTTTTCTTATAACCTCTTCTATGAATGCGTCACACTCATCCTTGGTGATTTTCTTCCTTATATATGCAAAATAGAGAAAATCAATGGTTGTTAGATAAGTAATCCCGTTATCCGAGCAATATTGCTTAATATCCCGAAGATTGCTACTTCCAAGTACATCGTGGTTGTCTCTGCAATAAACCATACATGCACTTTCACCACGTCCTAATGACTGAAGCAACCGTGCATATTCTCGAATAGACTCACCTTTGGGTTCAAACTTTATCTTTGAAATCCTCGAACTGAAAAACTGAAGTGTGTTGTCGATTTGTGTCTTTGTCTCCCGAATCTTTGTCACTTCGTTATAGACTACGTCAAGGAGGAGGTACTTGTACTCCGGGAAAATATTGAGCAACAGACTAAACTGACCGGCTTTAATGAAATGTATGATAAGATCCGCATCAAGTACTATCTTTGTCTTATTCGCCATACACTCCTATTTTGTTTAGAAGTTCTTGGTAATGACCTTCCGATATTTTCCCCTCATCATAGAGTTTTCGTGCTTTCTCACCAAAATTTCCGATGACAAGATTCCTATTCCCGGGAAGATAGAGCGATGTGTCATATCCATATTCTCGGGCTGTCTTCATTGCCGGATATAACAACAGATTATCTCTTTGCTGCCGGGTAACGAATTTAGTATCACAAAGACGATTCAAGATTGCCTGACGGGATACGGAGAAATAATGCTCCATACGTATAACGGTAGCTAATGAGACCGTTCCTTTCAATTCATCTACCGGTATCATCTGAATAATTGCATTATATGGCATTAAGAATCTAAGTGCAAACGCATCTGCACATTGTTCCGACTCACTCTTGCATCTCTCAACACCACAATTATGTGGAAGCGGGTTATCCTCTATATATAAGTGGTATAGTTCATGGGCTATCGTAAAATGCTGTCGACCTCGGGGCTGGTTACTATTGATTAACATAAATCGCTCGCCATTGGGACTTTTGAGACTCATCCCCGAAAAATTTTTTGAAAGGGGACGAAATACTGTGAGAACATTAAGTTTCAGCAGTAAGCTTTTCAAATTTACTGCTTGCGTATCACTTAGTCCTACTCTTTGACGGAATTCAGAGACCTTCTGGTCAATAAGATTTAATAACGCTATCTTCATTTTGCATCAATCGCCTCCATTTTTAGATATGATTTTACTATATCCTTGAAGCGGACTATCTCTACGGCGTCCTCACGGGTCAGTCCATCAAGACGGAAGGCAGAAGCAAGAATCATTGCAGCCGCATTTTCATTCTCCTCAAAAAGTACATATATGTCGCAACCGAAAAGATCAGATACTTTTTCAAGCACATCATAAGGTGCGTCCCTTTCTCCAGACTCGTAATTGCTGTATGCAGAACGGGTTATGCCGAGAATCTGTGCAACCTCGTCTTGTGTATAACGAGATGCTTCTCTGAGTTTTTTTAAGTTCGTTGCTATTGTATTACTCATCATTATGATTCCTTTTCTGTGGCAAAATTAATAAAACTTTTCATATATCAACAATTTGCCACAGTTAAAAGTTTTAATAGCAGTTGTCTTACAATGTCATATCCTGTTGACTTATCTCAAATTTGTTCAATATCTGATATCGTGATTCTTAGTAGCTTCTACAATTATAGACTATCAAGTATA
>CAZDWB010000016.1:0-46831 GCA_964509225.1 uncultured Sangeribacter sp. | reverse complement strand
ACAACAGCCACGACTTTAGCAAACAAGAATTATATGGGTCAGACAGTAGGTAAAACTAACGGCTGGACTGTCAGCTCCGCTGCACTGGAATGGACACCTCAGGACCCATCTCCCCAAGGATGGGTGTTACCGCCGGATGAAAAGCAACCCGAGACCCCTCCGGGAGCTTGGACAATGATTACCTCATGGGAAGGCTTGGACATACCTGCCAGCGGATTACGGGCAGACCCATACAGATATTCTACATTATTTGACCTGTATCGTGGCGAGAAAGTTTTCCTTTGGGTTACAGGTCCCAATTCCGTGCTTCCTACTTCTGCCACAAATACAGGAACTTATACAGCCCCTTATTACTCTGTAGGCACAAAAAGCATGGTTGACGCCCTCCCAGTCCGCTGCAAAAAAAGGTAAGTATTCTTTAATTCATTTCGTTACCAACAAATATATAAAATAATAGCCGCCCAAATTCTGGACGGCTATTTTTGGATTGAATTCCATCGATGCGAACTAATGTCTCGATATTTTCAATTTGTTGAAAAAGTATTGAGAAGATCTACAAAATACTCCCCGACTCTCAATTAACCTCATATCTTGTTATTTTAGCAGAAGGCTTTATGTAGTCTATTGAAAAAGAGATATCATTCTCCATATCGGAAGGAATAGCATTTATTATATCCTGTCCTTTCTGTGTCAGATCAGATTCATCAATTGATATCCAAACATTACCAATTGTGGCGATTACACCAAAATCCGCATTATAATCCCAACTGATTTTTTTAAACTTGCGAAGTGTTGCAGCAAGAGGAGCACCTTTCCTAATTGTAACACCATCTACTGTCACATCATCTGTAGCTGTAACCCCTTCTTCTCCTTTGTATGCTGCTTCCGGCTCAGATTTATCTTTGTTATCGTAAACATTATCACCGGCGATAGTTTCTTCCTGTTGAGCAACCCCGGTCTTATATTCACTTTCACTAACAAATTTCAGTTTTCTTACAGCTCCATAAGTCTTTGCAATTTCGGAGCCTTTATCGGTGGTGACTCTGAAATTCACCTTTATTTCCCCATCAGAGCAGATACCCATAGTGCGGACCAAAACCTCTCCATTCTCATCCAGCATCAATACGTATTGCTTACCGTGGGGCTCTCCTTCAGGAGTAGCCGTAATAACAATATTCGCCAAATTTGGATTGGTCTGCACAGTAGTATAAACAGCTTTCTCGATTTTGTAAGAAAGACCCGTCCCTACTTCACAGGGTATTTCTGAGTTCAGTAGTGCTTCTCCCAATTCATTTGCCTTATTGGCAAGTTCTTCGTTACGTGAATTCATATCCTTGGCAAGTGTCGTTGCCTTCTCTTGAAGTAACTCTTGTTCGTTGCGATCTGCAGAGTAAACTTTTTGGAAAGCATCCATTGTTTTCGCTTTGTTATCAGCAATTTCTGCATATACATCACAGAGTTCACTGAGTTTAGTTGACGAAGTCCCGGAACAAGATACCATAAGAATAGCAATTGCCAACGTAATAAGTGAAATAAATTTCTTCATAGCTAAGTATATTTATAAAGGTTATATATTCAAAAACTTACTCTAAATAATATTGTAAATACCCACTACAACTCACATTTCCCTATCCATCATCTCATCCTTAGCCCTCTTAAAATGTAATTCGTTTAGAATGTAACTCGTTTCGTTATAAGAAGTTGGATAGTACATATCAAACACCCACTCACTGACACCTGTAAAAAACAATTACCGGGAATTCATGTAAAGACAAGAGAATGTAGAGAATACTATTTGACATATATTCGGTTACAAATTTATTATTTTTATTTTAAACTCCAACATAAAATACTGAAAATTCGAAATCTACTCTCAACATGATTAAAATGTTTCTGGGAATTTCAACGCTGGAGTTTATAACTAAGTCCTCCATTGATAATCCAAAGTTTCTGTCTTAGAGTTTCGGTAAGGAGGGTTTCATATTCATTAGAAAGTAACTAAATTTGCATTCTCTTCACCTTAAGACCTTTGAAAATTAACCTTTATATTGAGATTATTAATGATTAGAGCCTTAGATATTGAAGCTACTTTGCTTAGTATGGCTGATGAACAGCAAGCTAAACAACTATTGCGTTTTTTTAAAACGGGTCCAGGTGAATATGGCGAGGGTGACCATTTTATCGGATTAAAGAATCCCCAGGTGAGATTGGTTGTTAAGGAGGCTTGGAAAAATACACCCCTTTCTGAGGCTGTTAAGCTTGTCAAATCGCCTTATCATGAAGTGCGTCTCTGCGGATTATTGATATTGGTGGAACAATATCTACGAGCAATGAAAAAGAAGGACTCTGAAGGGATGAGTCTTATTTTCAATACTTATACCTCGTTGCATCCTTATATTAACAACTGGGATTTAGTAGATTTGTCGGCAATTAAGATTGTTGGTAATCATGAAATGCTAAATCCTGATTTGTCATTGATGGACGTATGGATTGAACCTGCCGGACATACTCTTTGGCAACAACGGATTGCTATGGTAAGCACCTGGATATTGACCCGCAATGCCAGAGCGGATGTATGTTTCCGCAGGGCTTCAAAGCTTTTGGATAGCCCTTACGACCTTCTTCATAAAGTTGCGGGCTGGATGCTCCGCGAAGCATGGAAAAAAGGTTACAAATCAGATCTTCGGAAGTTTCTTGAACAAAACATTTCAAAGATTCCTTCTGTTATGCTCGGGTATGCCTGTGAACAGATGACTCTCAATGAACGTCATGAATGGCAAAAAATGAGAAGACAAGCCAACCAAACCGGTTTGACCTGTCTATGAAGATAAGAATTGATTTTATATTACGGTATTTTTAATAGAAATTGATAATACGCAATTCCGGAATTATTAAAAAAATTTCATTTTACAAGTTGGCTGTTAATATAATCTACCATCTTATTAGGATTCTTACATCCCAGCACATACTTATCTCCATTATCGAGCCTTATTATAAAGCATTCAGAACTTTTTCCATAATAGCCCACAAAACGTCCTACATCTCCCTCTCTAAAAATGCCCCAGTAACCCATGAATCCTCCGGAGCCACATATCCTCGCTGTCCCCATGGTAGGCTTGAAAAATTCACATCCTACTACTCTGCGCATGGGTATTACATGTTTTTTTAATGGGCTTCTAACCGCTATCTCTTTTTTATTTGCTGAAACCGTCAAAGGTGCATAAAACCCCGAGAAAATCAATAAAGACAATGTTATAACCAACATAAACCAAAATTTATCTTCCCCATAAGTATTAATACAACCTAAAAGAAGTAATCCTATTACCAAGATTGTCAATATCGAAGATATTGGGCTTAAATTTACTCTGGATTTCATTTAAATTTTGATTTGTTATTATAAGTTCGCTATGAAGGATCCGATTTTTACGGTTGCTGTATCTAATTTTAGCAACAAATCGGACGTGCGTCAGTCTTTACCTTCTGAAATAATGATGGGTCTAACAGTCAGACGTTAAAATAATGAAGAGTGGAATATAATAACCATAAAATATCCCTCTTATATCATTATTTAGAAGCTGGGGGCTGTGAATTGGCTACCTCCACCTTCATTCCAATCTTTGACCGTACAAGTAATACCAACCCTGTCGCTGATTACGGGGTCACCTGCCCCGGGAGCAGTAGTGGTTACTTCAGGATTGTGTAGACCGACTCCATGAGTATAGTTTAGAACATAGGTGTAGATCTTTCCGGGTTTCAAATCACCTTCGACTGGAACAGCTGCCCAACCGAATTGCTTTATCTCCACATCAGACGATTGATTATTATATTCATTAGTAAATTCGGGGTCTGTAAAATAACTGTCTCCCTTTTTATATAGACGTTTCGAAATTATTCCGGAAGTCTTTTCAACGGCCAGATATTCAACCGGTATATTAAAGGCATCATCCCCCTGTGAGAGGTCAGTATAAGGATACCGTTGCTTTTCAACAGGATTTATGCCGGCAGTGTGTGTTGCATCAATAACTCTAAGAAGCACACTAATATACATTTGATTTTCCTCATTATGACGATCTTCGGCATAGTTCCACTTACCATATTTCGCCGGGATTATCATTGCAGAATTGTCATAAGCTTTGTCTTTATCTTTTGACCGCTTAATCCCCATTATTGACATAGCATTATCTTCTTTTACGGGATGAGTGCTTCCGCAAACGACAATCTTATTACCTTCCGTGAAGATATATTCCACAATACCCGGTGTAGGACTACCGGACCACTGACCTCCGCCCTCCATGGGCTTGAAGTCAAATGTATCTTCTACACCAATACCTCCGATACGTATGCCGGCTATTTCTATGTCACAGCTTTTGTGGAGTCCGTACGCCTTCACTTCTATACGGCTGAGCTGGTGTTCAAATGGTAGTGTTATGCCCGAGAAAAGATTGTCAGCCATAGAGCCCGTGGCATAAGCTGTGACCAAATCTGTTTGTTCTGAGATATCCGAGATGACACGGAATTTTGTAAGTTTATAATTTAGGGTATTAGAGGTTGATGCGTTCCATAATTGTGCTCCCTCTAATTTATCCGGACCGGGATAGAGACCGAAGAATGAAACTTTATCATTCTCTTTTGTAACATCTTCTGGCCAACAGCAGTTCGGAGATGTAAAAGAGTTCTTTCCGCTGACTAACTCTATTTTTTCTTTAGAAAAAAGTGGATGCATAACACCTCCTGACACCAATCCCGGATCATCGAAATCGAAAGCAGTCACATAAAAATACGGAAGATTGTCCTTCGTGAGGATTTCTGTTCGGGTTGTATGCTCGGGTAAAGATGTACGAAATATAATGCGGTTCCCCTCTCCTTCCGGAACATCCGGCAGATTATCCTGAGAACAGGAAACAAACGTTATTGCCGAGACTATGAGCAAGTATGTAGATTTAACTGATATTTTCATTTTAAATTGGTTTTAATGCCCGGGTACCGGTGTAACGGTATTAGAACCCTCTTCCCATTCTTTGATGCTGACGCCAACTTGCACTAAGCCATTATTGATGTTGAGTGTCAATGTCAATTTACTACCGGGATTCCATCCTCCCGGGATAATGGCCGAGAGTGTGTCTTTCTTCCCAGTGTCGGTAGAAAAATTAATTACAAGTTCGGTGGGGTAAGAAGAATCATCCGGTTTCGGCAGAAGAAAGAGCGCATCGCTGCTGGGGAAAAGTTCCACAGGAGCAGCATAGTTTTTAATGACTTTTTGCTCCTCTTCGGAAAACTGGATTTTCAAGTCTCCTCTTTTAACTACTGACCATCCCTGTTGGGTACCTTCATCATTAACCCAGTCTGATGTCATTTTACCGGTACCTACCAATGGTGCCGGCTGAATAGAGTAAGTTGAACTTAAAGGTATGTTCTTAAAAATCAAATCATCAATACTGATGCTCGTTGGTCCGGAGGATAAACCTCTATAGGATACCACTATATTTACATTAGTAAGAATATGGGAAAAGTTGAAACGTACCGGCTCGGTGAGACCACCTTCGTAGTTGCGTCTATGAGTGGATATTAACAGATCGTGAGCAGTTTTATAGTCTGACGGTTGATTATAGGTAAATTTTAAGTTGTTGCGTGAATACAAAATACCTGTCAGCAATTGGTTTTCTGCCGGATGAAGAGCAACGAACGAGTATTGAAATCCGGGAAACCAATATTGAATATCGTTATAGCTCCAAAGCCCGGACAACTGATTATAACTAACTTTAGTGGCATCATGTACATTAGTGAACACGGATTCCGGAGTACGCTCTATGTTTATCATGTCGCTATAAACTGCGAAAGGATAGGATGCTATACTATTTCCACTTATGACATTGGCGCGTGAACCAAGATCGACACTGAAAATCATCGACTCCGGTTCAGAGAAATCCTGAGACTCCTGCGAACTGCAGGCTGCCAAGAGACATGAGGTGATTAAGGTTAAAATTACATGACGATATGGGGTACCTATCATATTTTTCTGTTGAAATCTGTTTCGGAAAATGAATTATATATGCCTTATAACTACGAGCATAGTAAGAAACGAAATTTTTCACGCAAAAATAATTAAAGAATTTATTTTGAGCAAGTTTTTTAAAGAATTTTGTGTTTTTTAACCGTATGTTTATTCATTAATTTTCATAATCAACCATTCATGATTTTTTTAAAGATGGATTAAGAATGAATTCAGTAGCCGGTTCCAAACTTAAGGTATGAATACTAATGTCCGACCTGAGTTTGAAACCTATTAAACACTAAAAAAATTGCTTTCCATAATAAAATATAGGTTGTTTTTTCACTCCGGTAAAAAAATAAGTATTGTATATTCATTAAAATTTATCTAACTTTGTATTTCATGCCCTTTAGAAGCATCCAGTCTAACCTTCTTCGGGGAATATATCTTGAATATAATAACTAATCAATAATTATGAACCTCAAACGATTTTCAATCTGGAGTCTCGCGGCTTTATCTTGTCTCAGCTTGTGGGCGATCCCGGCAAAACGCGGTCTCCGTTCTCTTCAACAACCGGATGGCTCGGTTGTAAAACTCCAAATTATCGGAGATGAACATTTCCACACATTTGCAACGCCTGACGGTCTTGCAGCTCAACGTGGCTCTGACGGTTTCTTCTATCTCCGCTCTTCAGAGGGAATCTCTGACATTAAAGTGTCTTCATTCAAGCCAAGCTCTTTGTCGGATTTTTCTAAATTCGGAGTCAACAACCTAATTCAACAAAATGCCCGCTCCGCGAAAGCACGTCGCGCTGCTCGCAAGGTTAATGACCATAAAAGTCAAGTACCCTCTTCAGGAGCTCCTAAAATACCGGTAATCTTAGTTCAATATAAGGATATTAAATTTAAAGACAGTGATCCTAAAACTACTTTCACCGGTTTTTTCTCCAAAGGTGAAAACAGTGCCTACCAATATTTCGTAGATCAATCTAATGGTAAATATACACCCCAGTTTGACGTTTACGGTCCTTTCACCTTGGCTAACAATCGCTCCACTTACGGTGGCAACCAAGTTGACCGCTGGGGCAATTCTGAAGATAAGGGAGTTGGTAAAATGGTAGCTGAAGGTTGTCTTGGTCTTGACTCATCAATCAACTTTGCCGATTATGACAATGATGGAGACGGAGAGTGCGATGTAGTTATCGTATTATATGCCGGAGACGGCGAGGCTTCCTCTTATGATGAAAATGCTGAAGATGCAGTTTGGCCTTGTCAGTGGGAGCTCTCTGAATCTGACTATGGCAAATCGCTCCGCCTCGATGGAACAAAAGTTGAGAAATTTGCCGTTTTCAACGAACTTTACGGCTCTGACCTTTCAAAAATCGACGGTATCGGCACTTTCTGCCATGAGTTCTCACACTGCCTTGACTTACCCGATTTCTATGACACTCAATATGGTCCCCACTTCGGAATGGGTCACTGGTCGCTGATGGACTATGGAAGTTATAACAATGATGGCTATACCCCTATCGGCTATTCTGCTTATGAAAAAGAATTCATGGGGTGGATTGATATTGATGAGGCTACTGAAAATACCAAATATACCCTTCAGGTTTTTAACCAAAAGAATATTTTATCCGACAAAGCAGTAAAAGTCACAAACTCTAAGGATAAGAATGAATATTATATCCTTGAAAACCGTGCTAAACAGGGTTGGGACAAATATATGCCTGCGGAAGGTCTTTTCATCTATCACGTAACCTATGACAGACAGGTGTGGCTCAATAATACCGTTAATGACGAAGACCTCCAGCGTATGACTCCCATACCTGCAGATAATTCCTTAAAATTAGATAAGGAAAAATATTACGGCGAGACATATTATAACATTAACGAAGCTGACCTCAAAGGTGATCTATGGCCGTATAATGGCAACAATGAACTTACCGACACCTCTACCCCGGCTGCAAAAGTCAATACCGGTTCCTTTATGAATAAACCTATCACTGAAATAACTAAAAACAGTGATGGCACTATCTCGTTCTGGACTATGAAGGCTCCTCTCCCGGCTCTCGATACACCAACCTCAGTTTCGCATACTGTCACTTCTGAGAATTCGGTCGTTATATCATGGTCTCCTCTCTCTGAAGAGGTCACATACACGCTTGAATATGGTCCCCACTATGATATCACGTACTCACATGTAAGTTCTACAAACTTTACTTCCGACAACAATTGGGCATCAGAACCCTACACTGTCGTTGAACCTATTGAAGATGGTATCCGGCTGGGCTCCAATAAGCAATTGGGTTCTATAACTTCTCCTGCCTTCTCGACAGGTGACCAAAATACTGTTACTGTCATTTTCAATGCCAAATATTATTCTAATGACCAAAGTTCTTTAAAGGTAAGTGCAATCAATGCTTCCGGTGCTGTTATAGATTCCGAGACTTTCTCACTTACCTCTTCCTATAAGGATTATATCGCTTTGCTCGAAGTTCCGGATAATAGCATGGTTAGTATCCGAATTGAAGTTATCGCTACCAAAAAACGCGCTTATATCAACTCAGCAGATATCTATACCGGAGATGCTTCTGAACTTACCTCTTCACGACAAGCAGCCCGCGAACCTGCTACAGTGATTTCAGGAATCACATCCAATTCATACACTATCTCTAATCTGATTCCGGGGATTGATTACGATTACCGCATCAAGGCTGTTCCCGTAGACGATTCCAAGTTTAGCGATAGTCCCTGGAGCGAAAAATTCACCTTCAATATAAGTCCAAGTTCCGTAAATACTATTTTTGAATTAAATGGAGATGTGGAAGTCTATAACCTCCAAGGTGTTAGACTCAATTCACTACCCTCTCAAAAAGGTATTTATATAGTGCGTTCCAACGGAAAATCATCAAAAGTACTTGTAAAATAAATATTTTCGTTAGCGATGTTTAAATAAGCTATATATTTATAGACTCTATTAAATTCATATAAAAGTTCTGCAGGCTCCTCATTTCCTGCAGAACTTTTTTTAATTTGAAATATTAAAAAACTCAATTACTATATATCAGAACATCTAAGTCATTACCACCTTCATTCTTCTCTCATTCAGCTAATTAATTTTTTCAGACAATTCCCCAAAATCTTTTCTGAAATATTTGCATATTACAATATTATTTATTAATTTTGTAATGAAATAATAAAGTAATAATAACCCCTCATTTATAAGAATTTCAGGTTGAATCTTTATTTTTTAGCCTTGGTAAATAAATCTTATAAATGAATCTAAAAAACATATTGACGTGTCTGCAACAGTTATTACAATTGCCAATCATAAGGGTGGTGTCGGGAAAACCACCTCCACCGCTTCTATAGCGGCGGCATTAGCCCTTCGTGGAAAAAAAGTACTCACTATTGACCTCGATGCTCAGCAGAATCTTTCATATACCCTGACTCTCAACGAGGACCCGGAGAGCAGCATTTATGACGCTCTTGTGAAAGATTCACCCCTCCCGATCGTAAAAATACGTGAAAATCTCGACCTGGTTCCGGCATCCCTTGAACTCGCTCGTGCAGAAATTGACCTCTCGACCAAGATAGCTCGTGAAGGGATTCTCAAAACTCTTCTTGAGGATTACATGGATAAATACGATTTCATCCTCATTGACTGCCCCCCATCATTGGGAATCATTACCACCAATGCTCTGGTTGCTTCCTCACAGCTATTTATCCCCCTCACAGCCGAAGCTCTTCCTCTCAAGGGTCTCACCATGCTCGACGATGTTGTCAACGAAGTAAAAAAACGTGTCAATCCAAACCTTTCATTAGGTGGAGTCTTCTTCACTCGCTTCAACAACAGGAAGCTGAACAAAGAGGTGGTGGAAGCAATCAACAATCGATATGGAGATAAAGTCTTCAAGACTAAAATCCGCGAAAACATCACTCTCGCAGAAATGCCACTTACCGGTCAGACCATTTTTGAATACGATAATCGCAGCAATGGTGCAAAGGATTATGCAGCCCTGGCTGATGAAATTATTGAACGGTTCTAACAAAAACAACTTCCACAAATTCATAAACCCTTAAATCATGGCAAAGAAAAATTTAGCCTCTCTTATGAGCGGAATTATGGGAGAGAGGGAAGAAGAAACATCTTTGGAGTCTTCTCAATCTGTTCCCGAAAAAACCAACATATCCGATTCTAACCCGGCTGATACCGATCAAGTCAACAATGAAATTGCACCGCGTACAAAAGGTCGCCCAAAGAAAACAAAGAGCGAAAAAATTGAAGAGATACGTGCAACTTTCATTGCAAACGCAGAACAAATGAGACAGATAAAATATATCTCGCTCGTTGAGGGAAAACTTCTAAAGGAGGTCCTTTCCGATGCTATCGCTTCTTATGTAAGCCAATGGGAAATAGAAAATGGTAAAATTAAACTTCCCAAAAACAAATCCTAAGGAACCTTCCCTTTTATTTCATAAAAATTAGTGAGATAAAGGTTTGGTATGTGGAAATAAATTTCTATTTTTGCAGAAATTAACAACAACAATAAAACAACAATAAAATCAAATCATGAAAAAGCACAATTTCTATGCAGGACCCTGTATCTTGAGTCCTTATACTATTAAGAATACAGCAGATGCTATTCTTAACTTTGCAGACATGGATCTCTCAATTCTTGAGATTTCTCACCGTAGCAAACAATTCCAGGCAGTGATGGACGAAGCTCAGGCTCTTGTAAAAGAACTTCTTGAAGTACCCGAAGGATATAGCGTATTGTTCCTTGGTGGTGGTGCAAGTCTTCAATTTGCAATGGCCCCGATGAACTTTCTCAATAAGAAGGCTGCATATCTTGATACCGGTGTATGGGCTAACAAAGCCATCAAAGAAGCAAAGCTTTTTGGAGAAGTAGATGTTGTGGCATCTTCTAAGGATAAGAATTATAATTACATCCCGAAGGATTACACCGTTCCTGCTGATGTAGATTACTTCCATTACACTTCTAACAATACTATTTACGGTACTGAAATCCGTAAAGATCCCGATGTACCTGTTCGTATGATTTGTGACATGAGTTCAGACATTTTCTCTCGTCCCGTTGACGTGGCTAAATATGACCTCATTTACGCCGGCGCTCAGAAGAATCTTGCTCCTTCAGGAGTAACAATCTGTATTGTTAAGGATGAAGCCCTCGGACATGTTGACCGCATGATTCCTACAATGCTCAAATACAGAACCCACGTTGACAAGGGTTCTATGTTCAACACTCCTCCCGTTCTTCCTATCTTCGCCGCTCTTCAGACACTTAAATATTACAAGTCTCTCGGCGGACTTCGCGAAATTGAGAAAATGGACATCGCAAAAGCAACCAAACTTTATGATTGCATAGATAATAGCAAAATGTTTGTTGCAACAGTTCCCAACAAAGAAGACCGTTCAATCATGAACGTTTGCTTCGTTATGAAACCGGAATACAAGGATCTTGAGCAGGAATTCTTTGATTTCGCTACATCCAAAGGTATGGTAGGCATCAAGGGTCACAGAGATGTTGGTGGTTTCCGCGCTTCTCTCTACAATGCTCTTCCCATGGAGAGTGTTGAAGCTCTCGTTGAGTGCATGAAAGAATTTGAAGCAATGAAAGCATAAAAATCTTAAAAGTTAGAGTGTGGAATATTTCCACACTCTTTACTATAGATAAAGATATGAAAATTTTAGTATTTACAGAAAAGCCTTTTGCTCCTGCCGCAGTAAAGGCTATAGAGGATGTAGTAAACGCATCTGGTAATGAACTCGAACTCGTAGAACGTGGCACACGTGCTGATCTTCTTGAAGCAGTAAAAAATGCTAACGCTCTGATTGTTCGTAGCGATAAGATTGACGGTGAAGTAATGGATGCTGCTCCGGATCTGAAGGTTATCGTAAGAGCCGGTGCCGGTTACGACAACATTGATCTTGAGGCTGCTACAGCTCACAACATCTGTGTAATGAATACTCCGGGTCAGAACTCAAACGCTGTCGCTGAATTAGTTTTCGGTATGGTAGTAATGATGTGTCGTAACCAATACAATGGCACCTCAGGCTCTGAACTTAAAGGTAAATCCCTGGGTATTTATGCTTTCGGACAGGTAGGTCGCAATGTTGCACGTATTGCAAAAGGGTTTGACATGAAAGTTGAAGCCCTTGACGTATTTGTGCCCGATGAGGTAATTGAAGCAGAAGGTGTTAAACCTCTTCATGACGTTAACGAATTATTCTCTCAGAATAATTTCGTTTCTCTGCATATCCCTGCAACTCCTCAAACCAAGAAATCCATCGGTTATGACCTGGTTATGAAGATGCCAAAAAACGGTGTGCTCATCAACACTGCCCGTAAGGAGGTAATCGATGAAGAAGGACTTAAGAAAGCACTTGAAGAGCGTCCTGACCTTCGTTATGTTTCAGATATAAAGCCTGATTCAGCTGAAGATTTTGAGAAGAGTTTTGCTGCACGTGTTTTCTTTACTCCCAAGAAGATGGGTGCCCAGACAGCTGAAGCCAACTTCAATGCCGGTGTCGCTGCTGCTGAGCAGTCCATCGCATTCCTTAAAGATGGCTGGAACAAATATCAAGTAAACAAATAATTCAGTTAAAGACCATATATCTAAGAGGATGCTTCATTGCATCCTCTTATTTTTTATCTCTATATCAGCTCCCTTATTATACCGTCTGATTGCATAACCCCCGTTTCAGTCAAAGTCATATTAACTTCCGTTATCTGTAACATATCGGAGGATAAGAATTTTTCTCCTTTTTTTAAAAGATTGGAAAGCTCGATTTCTCCAAATAAGGATCGGAACGTTTCCAATTTTATTCCCTCACATGTCCGCAATCTGAGCATTATATACTCCATTAACCTCTCCTCCTCTGACAAAGACTCTACAAAGTGTGGGAAATCTTTCGGTTCATTACAGAGAGGTAGGGAAAGATATGTTTTCAGATCTGGTGAATTTCCTCTTCGCGCATTATTCCCGTCATAACTATGTGCAGAAGGACCAATCCCAAGATATGGATGAAAATCCCAATATGAAGTGTTGTGAAGAGAACGGTGACCCGGCAATGCATAATTAGATACCTCGTAATGTTCATAGCCGTTTTTTCCAAGATAGTCTGTGACTATCTCATAAAAATCCAGGACTATATTTTCAGGTAATTCTCGAATTCTACCTATATCCCTGAGTTTGGTGAGTGGAGTCCCCTCTTCATACATTAAAGAATATGCTGAAAAATGAGTCGGTCTTAATTCCAGAAGTTTTTCCAGAGTTTTTGAAAGGGTCCCTGCAGTCTGTCCCGGAATCCCATAAATGATATCAAAACTTACTTCCTCAAATTCATTTACAATAATAGAGGCACTTTTTATGGCTGTTTTTGCAGAATGATTACGCTGAAGAAACGAGAGTTCAGAATCGGTTAAGGATTGCACGCCCATACTTACTCTATTGACTCCCAGCTTCTTCCACATTGCAACATTACTGTTTGTCACATCCTCCGGATTAACTTCAATAGTAAATTCTTTTACTTCAGAGCAGTCAAAAGTGTCCCGAATCGAGTTGACGAGATAACTTAGCAAATCAGGCGGCATAAGGGAAGGAGTACCTCCTCCAATATAGACTGTGCGGAGTGTGTTATCTATTTCCGATTGACGAAATTTCATTTCAGCAACAAGATTATGAGTAAAGTTAGACCAATGAGCAGCTGAGACTCCACCAGAAAAGAAGTCACAATAAAGGCATTTACGTCTGCAAAAGGGAATATGAACATATAGTCCTCCCCTTTCACTCACACGACTTTCAGAAATTAACGTCATATTATGTGAAAAAAGTAATTTTTACAAAATTATAGTAAAAAAATAAGAGTAAGCTCAAAATAAATCATTAATTTTACAAGATAACATTCGTAATACGAATGTGAGTCTAAAAATCGTGCAAGAATTAAGAATATGGAGCAGAAGGATTACACTCAGGAGATAGAGAAACGCGCAGAAGAAGTATTTAAATTAATGGAGCCGCGGACCTCCTCCGAGGATATGCAACGCCTTAAGGAAGCCTTTGAGCTTGCAAAAGATGCTCATTCCTCTCAAAAGAGAAAGACCGGTGAGCCATATATTTTTCACCCTATAGCTGTGGCAAGGATTGCCGCTGATGAGTTGCAATTGGACGTAAACTCCGTTATTGCTTCATTCTTGCACGACGTTGTTGAAGACACCCCTATAGGTCTCGATGTACTTCAAGCGAAATTCGGTTCGGATGTATCGTCGCTGGTGAAGGTTGTTACCAAGCAGAAGAAGGATAAATACGAAATGTCCAAGCAACTTGATAATTTCAAGCAGATGTTGAACTCGATGCAGCAGGATATACGTCCCATTCTGGTCAAACTTGCCGACCGTCTCCATAATATGCGCACACTCTCTTCCATGCGCACTGACAAGCAAATGAAGATAGCGGGAGAAACCGATTATTTCTATGCTCCTTTGGCAACCCGACTGGGACTTTATGATGTTAAGACAGAACTCGAAAATCTGTCTTTGCGATTCAGGGTCCCTCATGAATATGAAAATATTCTTGCTAAATTGAGAAAAGACGAAGAGGCAAATCATAATCGCCTTGAGTCTTTCAAAAATGCCATTCGAAAAGTTCTGGAGAAGGGTGGTATTAAAGCTACGGTAACCTCCTCCTATCGCCAACCTTACAGCCTTTGGAGAAAAATGAGGAAATATGGCGATGATTTCGAACATCTAAAATATCGTCATTTTGTAGACATCGTTTACGAAGATAATCAGCCCGGGATGCGTGAGAAGGATATGATTCTAAAAATCTATTCCCTGCTTACCGATAGATTTAAAGAGAAACCGGGGGGAATATCCAATTATATAGATACTCCCAAAGAGAATGGGTATCAAAGCTTCCATGTGAAATTACTCGCAGACTATGGAAAGTGGGAAGAAGTCCATATAAGCAGCTCGCGAATGGCAAGAAATTCTAAATATGGGTGGCTTTCTGATACTCAGGAAGAGGGTATTAAAAAATGGCTTTCTAATTTCCGAAAGAACCTGAAGGAACTTTCTCAAAAAGGGAATACGGAAAAAGGTTTTTTTGAAAACGTGGTAGCTTCTTTTTATAATGATGATATAATGACCTTTACCCCTAAGGGTAAACCTGTGGTTCTTCCACAGAAAGCTACTGTGATTGACTTTGCCTATAATATCCATAGTGAATTGGGTAATCATGCCAAATATGCAAAGATTAACGGTCGCTTAAATTCTATTAAAACCCCTCTTCACAGAGGTGATATAATTGAAATTTTTACCGATAAAAATTGTCACCCTGACCCTTCTTGGTTAGAACATGCGGTGAGCTTCAAAGCCATGAAAGCTATTAACAGCTATCTTGCTTCTCGTCCTGTACCGGAATTTAATAGATGCCAGTGTTGTTTGCCTATTCCAGGAGAAGAAGTGATAGGGTTCAAGGAATCCGATGGTTCAATTACAGTCCATAAGAGAGATTGTGCTGTGGCTATCAGGCTCGCCTCTCAACTTGGAGACAGTATTGTGTCTGTTGACTTTAAACCGGATTCCACTCTTTATCCCATCAGATTAAAGATCAGATGTATCGACCGTTCTCACATGATTATCGATTTGGTGGAATGTATTTCAAATAAGTTAAACTTATCTATTGGAAGTATAAACACTACCACAAAAGATTCTATTGTTGATTTAAGTATCACTCTGGGTGTTCACTCCTACACGGAGTTAAAGGAGATATTGAGACATATTTCGGAAATTCCGGATGTAGATGAAGTGCAGGCAGAGGCAGTGAAGGAATAAGAATTTCCATACAGAAATAAATAGCTCGATGGTAGATTTTACCGATCGAGCTATTTTCATTTAAGCTGTTCTATGTTAAGAGAAAGGGAATTCAGATTATTTTGTTATAATTCGACGGGCACCTACGTAACGTGGCACATAGTAACCCTCAAATTCACTTACTTTTACACCTCGTATACTTGCATGAATAAAAGAGAAAGTACCTTTATCGTTATCTGCGTTTACAACTATGCCGACATGTCCGACATTCTTACCGCTGTTACGACTTGTGAAAAAAACCAGATCCCCCTTGCGAAGCTCATTTCGAGAAACCGGAACACCGTCATTGTATTGCATACGGGAAGCAGGACTTATATTAAACCCGAACTGCTTATAAACATAACTGGAAAATCCCGAGCAATCAAACTGATTGGGACCCTTAGCTCCATGAACATATCTCTTACCTATGTGACGATGTGCTTCCGTCAGCAGGTCTGCAATTAGTTTATTTGATTCTGAGGAAAGACCGGTAACACCCTGTTCACGGCTTTTAACATCATTTTGAATAATATCTTTTATTACACTATTGTCAAGGCGTGATTTATGATTGGCAAGCTGGGCCTTATGGGCCTCAAGATGTGCCGATGATGCTGTTTTGGTCTGTGAAAAACTGACTAACGTACTTACTAATATAGAGAATGCTACAAGCGCAAATTTTATTTTCATGATGTGGATTAATTACGGAAATTATTACTTGATTTCCTTTTTACACTGCAAAGATAATGAATAAAATTTATACATCCAAATAAAAAATGGTTAAAATCAATAATTTAACAATTGTTTGTTAATTGCACGTAACACTGACTTATGTGCAAAATCCGACTTTTTGACTAATATATGCCATGTGAGTTTATGACCGGAATCAATATGTATTTTCCATGGAGAGATAGGGATTTAGGTGTGCAATTATTTTCAAACAAAAGTTAATTGTCCTTTGTTATTGTTATAGGATGAAACGAATTAGCATA
Organism: uncultured Sangeribacter sp.; assembly: GCA_964509225.1. Classification (GTDB taxonomy): domain Bacteria; phylum Bacteroidota; class Bacteroidia; order Bacteroidales; family Muribaculaceae; genus Lepagella. Next base: position 29,973 of record CAZDWB010000016.1, on the reverse strand, counting down.
AATTATAAATACTTAAATTCTTACAAAGGTTATGTCTAAAGGGATATTATTAGTACCGATAATGGCAGCGGTACTTATACCTTCTTATGCCAAAGATAGGATTTCTCATGATCCTAACGCTGTTAACACTGAGTCTATCCTGCATGTATGGAGTTGGAACTTCCCCTCTATAGCTGAGAATATGAAGAAAATTGCCGATTCCGGTTTTACCATGATTCAAACTTCTCCCGTTCAGCAATGTTATAATCCTGAAGGGAGCAGTAAGAAGATTTTTGACGAAAACGTCAAGGAGGGGAACTGGTATTATTATTATCAACCTACTGATTGGAAAATAGGCAATCAAATCTTAGGTAGTAAGGAGCAAATGCAACAGATGATGGACTCTGCTGCCAAATACAATGTTAAGGTAATCGTTGATGTGCTTCCGAATCACACCGCTTTCGATGTTGATGCCGTCTCCGATGACTTTTATAAAGCAGTTGGCGGAAGAGACAAAATGTACCATAGTCAGGGATTAAACCCGGTAAGGGATTATAATGACAGGCTTGAATGTACTCTTTGGGGCTCCGGAGGATTACCGGATGTCAATACTGAAAATCCGCTGTTTCAGAAATATTATATGGAGTTTGTCAACGAGCTGCTCGGGATGGGAGTCCGAGGATTCCGGTATGATACTGCAAAGCACATCGGAGTTCATTCAGACCCTGTAGACTCTGCATCCGGTGTGAAAGTCAATGACTTTTGGGATGTAGCAACAGGTAGAAAAAGTGTGAAAGGTGTTAAACTTGCCTTACCATACGATTCTCTTTTTGTTTATGGAGAAGTGCTTCAGGACCGAAACGTCCCTGAAAAGGAATATGCCGATTATTTTGGACAAACCGCTTCCGGTTACGGTCATATTTTACGTGATGCGTTAGAAAAACGTTCGATGAATGGACTGGATCTTATAAACTGGCACCATCAGGCAGCTCCGGAATATCTTACAACTTGGGTTGAAAGCCATGATACTTATGCTAATGCTCACGAATCAGCTCACCTTACAGACGATCAAATACGTACCGGATGGGTGTTTTTAACAGCTCGTCAAAACGGGACTCCCCTTTTCTTCAGTCGCCCGGCGGGTTCTACACGTCAGTCATATTGGGGGAACAACATCCTTGGTGCCAGAGGAAATGATGAGTTCATGCATCCTGAAGTTGTGGCTGTCAATAAATTTAGAACAGCTATGGCCGGACAAAAAGAGGATATCAGGATGAACGAAAATGGAGATGTGATTGTAGTGAACCGTGGCAAGAAGGGGGCAGCTCTGATTAATCTAAGTCTTTCAGCCAATTATATTGATCTCCCCACTAATCTCCCCAACGGCACATACAAAGATACTGTGTATGGGAAAGAATTCAAAGTAAAAAACGGGAAGGTTAAAGGGATTCTCGCTCCCGAACGCACATATATTCTTCAGAAAAATTAACACAACCATATTCTTTGAGGAATTGTTTTAAGAAAGGAAACTAAAGGAAAAGGAAATTATCAAAGGGTTGTCCTACCTGAAGCTTGTCGGTAAACAGCGTACATGATAATTTTTTGGCACAGAATTTGCTTTTCAAATATAGAAAAATTACTTTAACAAATTCTTTGTCCCCTGACTCTTATTGTTTTTAAGGGTAACAAAGAGCTAAAAATATAAAAAGATGACTATTAAACCTTTATCAGACCGTGTATTAATTCAACCCACGGCAGCCGAGGAAGTAACACTCGGTGGTATTATTATTCCTGATTCAGCAAAAGAGAAACCTCTCAAAGGAACTGTTTTGGCTGTTGGCAACGGAACGAAAGATGAGCCAATGGTATTAAAAGAGGGTGATCAGGTTTTATATGGTAAATATGCCGGCACTGAGATAGAATTTGAGGGTACGAAGTATCTTATGATGCGTCAGTCAGACGTTCTCGCAATTTTAAGCGAGTAAGCTGATTCAAGAAATCAAATAAAAATATTTAATCCATTCTGAAATCATATTTAGAGTGGAAATTAGATAAAACACAAAGAAATGGCAAAAGAGATAAAATTTGATATCAAGGCTCGTGAAGAGCTTAAAAATGGTGTTGATGCACTCGCAGATGCAGTGAAGGTCACACTTGGTCCTAAAGGACGTAATGTTATTATTGAAAAGAAGTTTGGCGCTCCCCACATCACAAAAGATGGAGTAACGGTAGCTCGTGAAATTGAACTTGAGGATCCGTTCCGTAATATGGGAGCACAGTTGGTAAAAGAAGTAGCTTCGAAAACCGGAGATCAAGCCGGTGACGGCACAACTACAGCTACAGTTCTTGCTCAGGCTATAGTAAATGTCGGTTTGAAGAATGTTGCCGCCGGTGCTAACCCAATGGATTTAAAAAGAGGCATTGACAAGGCTGTTTCCAAAGTTGTTGAAGGAATCAAAAGTATCAGCCGGGAGGTAGATGATGATATCAGCAAAATTGAGAATGTGGCTCGTGTTTCAGCCAATGGTGATGAACAGATAGGACGTCTCATTGCTGAAGCTATGGAGAAGGTTAAGAAGGAAGGTGTTATAACTGTAGAAGAAGCCAAGGGTACTGAAACAACTGTTGAGGTGGTTGAAGGTATGGAATTTGATCGCGGTTATATTTCTCCTTATTTTGTCACAAATTCAGATAAGATGGAATGTGACATGGATAATCCGTATATCCTCCTCTATGATAAGAAGATTTCAAATTTAAAAGATCTTCTTGGTATTCTCGAGCCGGTAGCTCAAAGTGGTCGTCCCCTATTGATAATTGCTGAGGATGTGGATAATGAAGCTCTTGCCACTTTAGTAGTCAATCGACTCAGAGGTTCATTAAAGATTTGTGCTGTAAAGGCTCCCGGATTTGGAGACCGTCGTAAAGAGATGCTGGAAGATATTGCAATTCTTACCGGAGGCACTGTAATTAGTGAAGTGAAAGGTATGCAGCTCGCACAAGCTCAGATTACAGATCTCGGAACTGCTGAGAAGGTAACCGTAAATAAAGATCATACTATCATTGTAAACGGTGCCGGTTCAAAAGAAGCTATTGATGCACGTGTCGGGCAGATCAAAGCACAGATCGAGACAACTACTTCCAATTATGACAAGGAGAAACTTCACGAACGCCTTGCAAAACTTGCAGGAGGTGTAGCAGTACTTTATATCGGTGCTCCTTCAGAAGTTGAGATGAAAGAGAAGAAAGATAGAGTTGACGATGCCCTTTCTGCTACCCGTGCAGCAATCGCTGAAGGTATTGTCCCCGGTGGAGGTGTAGCATACATCCGTTGCCTGCCGGCACTTGATGAGCTTAAAGGTGACAATGATGATGAAAACACAGGTATCGCTATCATACGTCGTGCAATTGAAGAGCCCCTTCGTCAGATTGTTGCCAACGCAGGTCTTGAGGGTGCCGTAATCCTCCAGAAAGTAAAGGACGGTAAGGACGATTTTGGATATAATGCACGCACTGATGCTTATGAATACTTCTTTGAATCTGGTGTAATAGACCCGGCAAAAGTGACACGTGTTGCTCTCGAAAATGCTGCAAGTATTGCTGGTATGTTCTTGACAACAGAATGTGTTATCGCCGATAAGAAAGAAGATAATCCGATGCCCCCTATGGGTGGTGCTCCCGGGATGGGTGGCATGGGCGGCATGATGTAAGCCAACCTTGATTTAGGGCTTTCTTTTGAATAAAAGCCTGCAAAAGATTTTCAAATATATAAAATAGAAGAAACTGTGTTTAAATTTAGAAAATGTAAATTTAAACACAGTTTCTCTTATATATAAAAAGTTGTGTTTGATACATGATGCTGAGGGAGATGAAAACGGAAAAGATAATCTAATCTATTTACCCCACTTCTGTAATTTTAAAATCTACATCGATTATTTTGGATTTGTAAGGATAAAAAATATTGCGTAATTTAGTGGTATGATTTCAGTCAATTCTCTTGGAGTTGAATTTTCGGCTCGCCCATTATTCAAAGATGTCAGTTTTGTAATTAACAAGAGTGACAAGGTTTCACTCGTCGGTAAGAATGGAGCAGGCAAATCAACCCTTTTAAAAATCATAGCCGGTCTGCAGAGTCCGACGAACGGTAATGTGTCATCCCCATCCGAAATTACTATCGGATATCTTCCGCAGGAGATGACGGTTTCGGATGACACAAATATTGTTAATGAAGTAAGAAAAGCATTCTCCGAATCTTTGAAACTCAAGAAGGAGCTCGAGAAGATAACAAAAGAGCTTGAAAACTTCAATGAGGATAATTACGGGAATAAAGAATATTTTCAGCTTATCGAGCGAATGAATTTTCTGCAAGAGCGGATTTCAATGGATAGTTCGGAAAGTATGGAAGCTGAAATAGAGAAAACACTGATAGGTTTAGGGTTCCAACGTGAAGATTTTACAAGACCCACTTCAGAGTTTTCCGGAGGATGGCGAATGAGAATTGAACTTGCAAAGATACTTTTGAAGAAATGCGACCTCCTTTTGCTTGATGAGCCGACCAATCATTTGGATATAGAGTCCATTCAATGGCTTGAAAAGTTCCTTTCACAAAAGGGAAAAGCGGTTTTGATGGTTAGTCATGACCGCGCCTTCCTCGACAATGTCACGAATCGGACTATAGAAATAAACTGTGGAAAAATATACGATTATAAAGTAAATTACAGCAAGTTTGTTGAACTCCGTAAAGAAAGGGTGGAGCAACAGATGCGAGCATACGAAAATCAACAGAAATTAATAGCTGAGACTAAAGATTTCATTGAACGCTTCCGCTACAAACCCACAAAAGCTGTTCAAGTGCAGAGCAGGATTAAGCAGTTGGAGAAGTTGATTCCTATCGAAGTAGATGAGGTGGACAAATCAAGGCTTAATCTCAAATTCCCCCCCGCCGAGAGATGTGGCGATTTCCCTCTGATATTGACAGGCGTCGGGAAGGCTTATGGAGACCATAGAGTCTTTGATAATGCTGAATTTACATTGCGTAGAGGTGAAAAAGTTGCATTTGTAGGACGCAATGGTGAAGGTAAATCAACAATGGTGAAATGTATTATGGGAGAAATACCTTTCACCGGTGAGCTTAAGATTGGGCATAATGTAAAGATTGGATATTTTGCTCAGAATCAAGCTCAGCTCCTCGATCCGACACTAACTGTTTTTGAAACTATAGATCGTGTAGCTGTAGGAGACATAAGATTAAAGATCCGGGACATTCTTGGGGCTTTCATGTTTAAGGGTGAAGACATTGATAAAAAAGTCAGTGTTCTTTCCGGAGGAGAGAAAACACGACTTGCCATGATAAAGTTACTCCTTGAACCGGTAAACTTTTTGATTCTTGACGAGCCTACCAATCATCTCGACATGCGCACTAAGGATGTCCTGAAAGAAGCTATCAGGGATTTTTCCGGCACTGTAATTATCGTGAGTCACGACCGTGAATTTCTTGACGGTCTTGTGGAAAAGGTTTATGAATTTGGTGGTGGAAAAGTGAAGGAAAACTTAGGTGGAATTTATGATTTCATCCATAAGAAAAGTTTGACAGATTTACGTCAGATAGAAAAATCTCCTATAGTCTCGAATAATGAACCTAAGGAAATAAACGAGGCTCCCTCTTTAAAAGCAGGGAATCAGAGAAGCTATTCCGAACAAAAGGATTATGAGAGACAACTCCGAAAAGCCACTAAACGGGTTAAAGAGCTTGAAAAACTAATTGAAGAACTTGAAAAAAAGGCATCATCTATAGAGGAAAAAATTTCAAGTGGCGATTGTTCCGAAAATACTCTTTCTGAATACAGCACCACCAAAGAGGGGATTGAAACCGCTATGGCTAATTGGGAAAAAGCACAGCTCGATTTAGAATCAATGTCCTGAAGACATGAATATAGTCTCTTGAAAAAATTGAAATATTAATAATGGAAAGAACTAATGAATTATATGATATGAATATAAAATCTCTTATTCTGGGAACAGTTACATCTCTATCACCTCTCTTGGCTGTTGCCGGCACAACCGGACAACATGGCATAGAACGGGCTAACCTGGATGAAACGGTAAAACCTTCTGAAGATTTTTATAAATACGCATGTGGAGGGTGGATGGCGGCAAATCCTCTACAACCGGAATATTCACGTTTCGGCACCTTCGATCTGCTACGGGAAAATGCACGTGTTCAACTTAAGGATCTTATCATCGGACTCAGGGAAAGCCCGGAAGCGAAGATTAAGGGAACAAATGCTCAGAAAGTCAGCGATATATTTGAGATGGGAATGGATAGTATAAGACTCAATTCAGAAGGTGCATCTCCCTTAAAGCCTTTCTTGGAACGCTTAAAGAAATTCAATAAAGAGCAACTGATGGAGACTGTAGGATGGATTCATAATGGAATAACCTCCACTCTATTTGCGGTTGGCGTTGGTTCTGATCCCAAGAATTCAGATATAAATATCCTTCACATAGGAGAATGTGGATTGGGTCTTGGGGATAGGGATTATTATCTGGAAGATAATGAGAATAATAGAAAAATTCTGGAAGCCTATGAAAAATACGTAAAAAGAATTATGCAACTTTCCGGTTTTTCAGATGAGGAGAGTTCAAGAATCTGGAAAAATCTTATCAAGATTGAAACCGGATTGGCAGAGCATAAGATGACTCGTGAACAAAGACGTCAGCCCGCTTTACGATATAATATGATGACTCTTAATGAGCTTAAGGAGAATTATCCAAATCTTGATTGGGAAAAATATTTCGATACTATCGGTATCAAGGGCGTAGAGAAGGCCAACATTTCCTCATTAGGTTTTATAGATTATATTAATACTATCGTCCCTGAACTTTCAGAAGAGGAACTCAGAGATTATTTTACTTTTGCAATCGTGGCGGATTCAACAGGATTACTAAGCGATGATTTCTATGATGCTGACTTTGAACTTTATGACAAAGTGATGAGTGGAAAGGAAGAGAAAGAAGCAAGATGGAAAAGAGCCATGGCAATTCCTAATTCGATGTTTGGTGAAGCAGTTGGTGAGTTATATGTTTCCAAATACTTCCCTGAAGAGAATAAGGAATATATGAGGAAGTTGGTGGAGAATCTCCGCAAGGCTCTCGGTGAGCATATCGATAATCTGGAATGGATGTCCGACGAGACAAAGCAGAAGGCTCACGAGAAATTAGAAGCCTTTACTGTAAAAGTGGGATACCCTGATAAATGGAAAGATTATTCAGGAATTGAAATAGATCCCTCTAAGAGCTACCTTGAGAACGTTTATGAAGCATCCAAATGGTATCGACAGGATAATTACAGTAAACTCGGCAAAGAGGTAGACAAATCTGAATGGCACATGACTCCTCAGACTGTGAACGCTTATTATTCTCCCGTTTCAAATGAAATCTGTTTTCCTGCAGCAATTTTGCAGGCTCCCTATTTTGATCCTCAGGCTGATGACGCACTGAACTATGGAGCGATAGGTGTTGTGATAGGTCACGAAATGACACATGGTTTTGATGACCAAGGCCGTCAATATGACAAAAATGGAAATCTTCAGGATTGGTGGCAACCACAGGATGCAGAAAAATTCAATAAGCTGGCTGATGCTCTTGTCAAGCAGTTCGACGAAGTTGAAGTGGCTCCTGGTGTGCACGCAAACGGCAGATTCACTTTAGGAGAAAACATAGCGGATCAAGGAGGTTTAAGAATCGCAATGTCGGCATATCAAAATTCGCATAAGAATGGTGCTCCCGTAATAGACGGTTTCACTCCTGAACAAAGGTTTTATTTGGCTTATGCCAATCTTTGGGCCAACAATATTCGCGATGAAGAAATCCTATCCCGTACAAAAACTGATTCTCACTCACTGGGAGAAAATCGGGTGAATGTCAGTGTTCGCAATTTACAACCTTTCTTTGATGCCTTTGGAATTAAAGAGGGAGACAAGATGTTCCGACCCATTGAAGAAAGAGTCATTATTTGGTAAATTAATATTTATGAAGAGACTGTTTGGGTTGATAGGGACACACTTAGGTCACTCTTATTCAGCAAAATGGTTTAACGAAAAATTCGGCATCGAAAATATCGATGCCGAATATCGTTTATTCCCGATTCCGGAGATATCAGAACTTCCGGAATTAATTCGGAGCAATCCGGGATTAACAGGGCTCAATGTAACCATTCCCTATAAAGAAAAAATTTTATCCTATATTAATCAAATTGACAATGTTGCTGCAGAAATCGGTGCTGTCAACGTTGTCCGCATTAAGCGAAATTTTAAGGACGACCCTGACAACTACTTTCTCAAAGGATACAATTCTGATGTATATGGATTTGGAGAATCTATAAAACCACTGCTGGCTGGGAATGAACGACTTGCTTTGGTACTCGGGACAGGTGGCGCGTCAAAATGTGTGGAATTTTATCTTAAACAATTGGGAATTAAAGTTATCAAAGTTTCAAGAAATCCTTCTTTTGATTCAAATATTATAACCTACCAAGAGGTGACTCCAGAGTTGGTAGGAAAAACGGATATTATTGTAAATGCCACCCCGACTGGAATGTATCCGGCAATTGAAAGATTTCCCAAAATCCCATATTATGCAATTAACGGTGAAACAATCTGTTATGATTTGATTTATAATCCATCTTTAACTATGTTTCTGGAGAAATGCAAGGAATCCGGCGCAAGGATTAAAAACGGTTTGGAAATGCTAAGACTTCAGGCACAAAAGGCTTGGGAAATCTGGAATGATGAATAAACGTTGGGAGATATGAGAAACTTATTACCGGTTCTGGCAGCATGTTCGGCTATTTCCGGAGTGGTATTAGGAGCCATACTTCATCCTCCTGTTATCCTCTCTGTTATAGTTATGTGCATCGCTACCTTTACAGGTATTATTTTCCTTATTCTATCAAAAAAACCTGAAATCGCCTGGAAAATTAGAAATTATCATTATATATGGGTCTTTCTTCTTTTTGCATCTTTGGGGATGTTTAGTGAGTTTACATCACGTCCATCATCTCCGGTTATCAAAAATGGCGAGACTGTAATTGTTAATGGAACAGTTGAAAGAGTTACTAATAATGCTTCCGGAGATAAACTTATTTTAAAGGTCTATAATATTCACTTTCCGGCTTCAGGCGTCAATGAAGGGCTTAGAAATTTCAAGATTGTCATTTTTACAGATGCTACTGATTTAATAGCCGGCGATAAAATAATTGCAAGGGGGACGATAAACAATCTTATATCACTAGAGAATCCATTTGAATCCAAACCACCTGAAATTCTTTCTTATGGAAATGGAGAAAAATATCGGATGAGTGTCCCTTCTGAAAACATTAAATTTTATGGGGTCAGTAATTCCATTAAATATTATGCACTTAGAGCGAGATATAATATAGAGTCTCTGATAGAAAAAAGCCGGCTAAGCACTCAGACTAAGGGATTTATAACAGCAATTGTACTCGGCGACAGAGATTACTTGGAATCTGAAAGAAGGTCAAAATTCAGAGATGCGGGTGTTACGCATTTTATTGCAGTGAGTGGAATGCATATTGCTATTATAGCAGGAATTATATTATTTATCTTCTTCCCTTTTAATGCTATTGGTAAATATAAATGGAGGTATATTGTAGCTATATTTCCAGTGTGGGGTTATATAATGATCAGTGGTTTATCACTCTCTTCAGTTCGGGCAGGCATAATGCTTACTATTCTGTTTATAGCCTATATTACAGAACGAAGTAGAAACCCGTTAAATTCTCTTCTATGGGCTATTTTCCTTATACTGATATTTTTTCCATACTCTTTATTTGATGTCGGGTTCCAGTTAAGCGTAGTTTGTGTGGGTGCCTTGATTATGTTCGCCAATCCTCTGAATACCATTGACCATCGTCTACATCCTTTTATTTATAAAGTTAATGGTTTGTTTCTCACTACTTTCATCGCCACTCTCGCTTCATGGGTTCTGGTATCATTCTATTTCGAAAGAGTTTCAATTGCTTTTCTTCCGGCCAACATAATAGCACTTCCCCTACTTCCGGTTTATTTTGCTCTCGCAATATCTTATATTATAATTCTTGGGATTTTAGGGAAAGATTTGAATCTTATTGGAGAAATACTGGATAAAAGCTATGAATGGTTTTGTAAATTAATAGATTACATAAGTAATTTACCTGAAGGCGTTTTAAATTTCTCTGCCGGTGGAATTTCTGTTCTGCTATGGTTGATTTTATTGATAACAGGAGGAATATTGATGTATTCAGAGAGAAAAAAGGTCTGGGTATTATCATGTGGGGTGATATTTACCTGTTTTATTATATCCTTACCTGTTTATGCTCGTCCGCAACCCGAAGAAGGATATGTAATTCTCCCCTCGTTCCCTGAGTTGACAATTAGGGAATACAGAGCTGGAGAATACAAAGACTATATTATTCCAAGAGCTCAAAATAGCCGTATTAAAATTAATGGGAAAGGAATATTGGTACTGGATTCTGAATTTAAACTGGATGATAATTGTGATGCTGATATAATTTTAATATCTCAGGGCTGGCATGGAAATCCAAAGGAATTATTAACTTTGAATAATCATGATATCAATATTATAATACATCCTTCTGTTAGACGAGTAAGGGAGCTGGAAATTTTAGAACAATTAAATGATAATCAGTATAAATCACATAGTTTAAGACATAAAGGATTTATTAAGATATGAAGCCTAATTTAAGCATGTTATATGACCGGTTTGCCAAATTTAATCATGATATTTTTGACGGAGTTCTTCCGACTCCCAATATAACTATAACACACTCCATAAGAAAATTAGGTGAGTTGATAATTGAAAAAAAGATAAAAAAAGGAGAATGGAATTACAATCTGAAGTATTTAGGAATAAGCGATAAATTCGACAGATCAGAAACTGAAATTGAGGATACACTTATTCATGAGATGATTCATCTAAAGCAATTTATAAACAAAATCTATAGTGAAGAAACAGCTCATGGTAAATATTTCCGTAGTGAAATGAAAAGAATTAACAGGGATTTCGGCAGAAATATAAAAATCTCTGAGAAATCGGCAAAAATTGATTTTGAAAAAAATAAGCCCATACTTCATTATTTCATTATTTCGAAATTCCGCAATGAGACTTATCCCACTATTACTCGAATTGCATCTACCAAGATATTTGAGTTCCGGAGATATCTTGAAAAGATTGAAGATATTGAGAATGTAAAATGGTATGGAAGTTTTTCCCCGGAACTTTGCCGTTTGCCGAGATGTCTGAAACTTAAATTCTATAAGCTTCCTCCCCAAAAAATAGAAGATATTTTGCTACATCCCTCCACCACTGAGATGGAATTTGTGGGTAAATACTTCAGTCCCAGAAATTGTCAGAATACTTAGAGTTTCTTTATTTAACAGTGTTATAATATCTCTCCCTTCTTAACGGAGCCCCTATCTTGAGAATGTTCATGGTGATGTTCATGGCGATAAAGTTGCCACGAATTAATCACGTTATGCCAGATGCTGTAAAATCCGCCAACTACAGCCGTTACTGGACTGAAAAAGGTATAACCCATCCATATCACCAACACTGTATTCTTTTGCCCTAACGATTGCCCCCCGGTTATTTTATCTCCATAGACATTCCCAATCTTTCTTCCGAGATAAAATTGCAGGATACAACACACTAAAGAAACGCCGACAAGTCCCAGCTGTGTGGCTATGGAAACATCACTGTGTACTATGCTTCGAGTTGTAACAGTCAGTGCTAATGCAAGTGCAATAGCCCAGAGATAGAAAGATAATTCCTGCCATTCGGCAAGTCGGTGGGACACTTTAGGTAAAAACTTCTTTATAAACAACGCCGCCAATAACGGGCACAACAATAACGGAAATACTTTCGAGAGAATTAATAATCCGGCAGAAAGAATATTGGTGCCGGCTTGAGGATGTACAAAGGGTACAAAGGTTGGGATAAGGATAGCCGTCGCAAGATTTATAAAAATGGTATAAGTTGTTATTCCGGCTACATCTCCTCCGAGTTTTCGTGTTATAACGGCTCCGGCGGTTGCCGTCGGACATATTAGGCAGAGCATCGCTCCCTCAAGAATAACTCTCCATCCGGTGCGGGGCATCTCGATTAATAATAATGCGAGCAATGAGAAAACTCCTGTCTGTATCAGCAACAGCCATATATGCCATTTTCGAAATTTTAATTCCGTTATATCAAGACGGCAGAAAGTCAGAAATAACATGAAAAATATCAATAAAGGTTGTATTATACCGATAATTTTCAAAACCCGTTCTGTAACTTCAGATGGTAAATGGAGTGAGGAATATATGAAGTATCCCAGTACACCCACCACCATTGAAATTATTAACGTCCACTCTTTAAAGAATTTTATCACTGTTGATGTTGACATATCTTCATTTATGTTTGGGTTGCAAAATTACAAAAAAGAGAAAAGTGCGTCAAAACTTGGGGAAGTTTTGACACACCTTGAAATATCTGTTTATTAAATTTTGCTATTCAGGAATCAGCGGATAAAAAGTAATTCACGATATTTAGGCAATGGCCATATCTCGTTGTCTACCATCAACTCCAGTTCGTCAATATGATGGCGAATCTCTTCCATACAGGGACATATATCATCGTGATAATGAATGGCTTTTTCACGTTCATTAGGCATTCGGTTAGCCTTGTGGCGCAATTCCACCATCTTCTCAACTCCTCTTTTTATAGCAGCCATGTGGTCCGCCAGCTTCTCTATCCCTATCATATCTTGAGCTGCGATTTTTTCGCCCTTCTCCCCTTCGAATAACTGTCTAATCTTGAACACATTATCAAGAAGTAGCGACTGATAGCGGGTAGCTGCCGGAATGACATGATTGATAGCGAGATCTCCCAAAACCCTACTTTCTATCTGAATCTTTTTGGAATACATTTCCCATTTGACTTCATTACGCGCCTCAAGCTCCTTCTCTGTAAAAACTCCTGTGCGTTTGAACATCTCCACATTCTCTTTCAAGCTGTAAGCATCAAACATCTCAGGGGCACTCGTCTTTACATCCAATCCTCGGAGCTGAGCCTCTTTCTTCCATTCGTCACTATATCCATTTCCGTCAAAATGAATGGCTTTCGAATTTATGAGCAGCGCACGTGCTTCAGAGAGAGCTGCAGTCTCAAAATCTTCCCCTTTCGCTACTCTTTTTTCCACCTTATCAGCAAAAATATTAAGCTGGTCAGCAACAGCTGCGTTTAATGCTATCATTGCAGATGCACAGTTGGCAGTGGAGCCAACTGCACGATATTCAAACCTATTTCCGGTAAAAGCGAATGGACTCGTACGGTTTCTGTCTGTATTATCTATGGTGAGTTGCGGAATCTGATTCAGATCAAGTTCAAGCTTATTTTTTCCGCTTATCAAGATTTCTCCCTCCGGTTCATTTTCAATTCTTTCGAGCAACTCACTTAACTGTGAACCGAGGAACATCGAAATAATTGCAGGGGGTGCTTCATTCGCTCCAAGACGATGAGCATTTGTAGCATTCATGATTGATGCCTTCAACAATGCATTGTGCTTATGGACTGCTGCCATGACATTTGCCAAAAACACTATGAATCTCAAATTCTCAACCGGTGTTTTTCCCGGTGAGAATAGCATCTCACCTTTATCTGTTCCCAAACTCCAGTTATTGTGTTTTCCGCTACCGTTAATGCCGGCAAAAGGTTTCTCATGAAGCAGTACTCGGAAATTATGTCTCCTTGCTACCTCGGCCATCACAGACATCAGTAATAAATTATGGTCATTTGCAAGGTTTGTTTCCTCAAACACCGGTGCTAACTCAAATTGATTGGGTGCAACCTCATTATGTCTGGTCTTGGCAGGTATCCCCAGTTTGTGAGCCTCTATCTCCAAGTCCAGCATGAAAGCTTCTACCCTGCGGGGAATTGATCCGAAATAATGGTCTTCAAGCTGTTGGTTTTTTGCACTCTCATGACCCATTAAAGTCCTGCCAGTCATAACCAAATCGGGACGGGCGGCATACAATGCCTCATCTACAAGAAAATATTCCTGCTCCCAACCCAGATAACTCGACACATGATTCACTTCCGGATTAAACATACGGGCTACTCTGGTTGCTGCCTTATCAATACTGTTTAATGCACGCAGAAGGGGTGTTTTATAATCAAGACTTTCGCCTGTATACGAAATGAAAATTGTTGGAATACAAAGCGTATTATCCAAAATAAATGCCGGTGACGAGATATCCCAGGCTGAGTAGCCTCGTGCCTCGAAAGTGTTACGTATTCCTCCATTCGGAAATGAAGAGGCATCTGGTTCCTGTTGTACTAACAACTTTCCTGAGAATTTTTCTATTACACCACCTTTTCCATCATGTTCGATGAAAGCATCGTGTTTCTCTGCTGTGCCGTCTGTAAGTGGGTGAAACCAATGTGTATAATGGCGTACACCACTGTCAAGTGCCCAACGCTTCATACCTTCTGCCACACTGTCTGCTACCTCTCGGCTTAACGGTTTATGGTTGTCAATTGCATCTACCAGCTTGACATACGTCTCCTTGGGTAAATACTCAAACATCTTTTTGCGATTGAAAACCTTACATCCATAGTAACGGTCTACCCGTTCCTCGGGAATTTCCACTTTCACTGCTTTACGTGAAGTAGCAACCTCGACACTTCTGAATCTTAAATCTGACATAATCTTTTTACCTTAGGGAATTTATATACCCCCTCCATGTTAATTTTACTTCCTATTTTCGGAAGTTCTTTTCTTTCTACCTGTAGATTTCCGCCTTTAATGACGGTTTTATATTAAACCGCTACAAATTTAATCAATATCTCCGATTCTCCAAAATTTATAAAACAGACAGGACTGTTCACTTTTGATGGCAAACAGTCCTTATCTCTTATCTCCATGGAAACTCTTCCGGCACTTTATGTCCCTTTACTGTCTCTCTGACTATGGAACAAAATTCCCTCACTTTCTTCTTTACTGGTCCCGGTTCCATACCGATAACTTTGTAAAGAAGTCCCGCCTTATTTGGAAGATGCGTTATTCCGGCAGCCAGATTGTGATCCTTATCTATAAAGGCATCAGTCCTTTTATAGATTTTTTCAGACATCTCCTCCGGAGTCATTACTATGACATTGGCAAAAACATCGTAATGACCCATTATTCCCAATTGTCTCGGATCTTGAAGAGGTGGACTGATTATAAATTTTTCCCTAAATAATTTAGTCCCGTCCGGACGCTCCCCATGTGATGTCACCGATAGTATATCATACTCATAAAGCTCTCCACCACTATAATATTTTCTTCCTGCCATAAAAATCTCCGAATAAAACAGAGTGGCGGTTTCATCAACAATTATTCTGGTATCAGAAGCAAATCTTGTATTCTTACATGGTATCACCGGTTCCGGCATGAATTCCAGATACGAATTCTTCTCAAGACGGATATTCTGAATCAGTCCCGAGTAATTATCCCTCATGACAGCCAACTTTGTGGCTGCTCCGGTTGACACCCATGCCATACTACCCTCCTTAAGCAAAATATCCTGTTGGTATCGGTCGCCATCAACATTCGGACCTCCCGAAGATAATATATAAACACATGGAAGATCTGGCATCTCTTCATCGAAGTATAACTCCTGTTGCACTATCAACGGTGCTCTGCGGTCAAGATCCCTTAATATGGTTTTCCCGGTTTTATCCTTCTCGAACCCCATGCGTAAATATCCATGTTTCCCTGGAGCTCCGACATACATGGCACGCGGAGGTGCCAGATATGGTGACATTTCCGGATTCTTAGAGAAATCTACCTCCGGTGCCGGGGTCTTTTCCCCTAACTGATAATCAAATGCCATTCTCTTTCCTCCAATATCTGTTATTTATCAAACAATGCCATATTATAAATGAGATCAACAAGCTCATCTATTCCCTCATTCTTCATGCAATTGGTAAATACAAACGGTTTCCCCGGTCGCATCAACTTTGAATCGTGATCCATCACTTCCAGACTGGCTCCCACGTAAGGTGCCAAATCTGTCTTATTGATTACAAGAATATCACTCTGTGATATACCGGGACCATCCTTCCGAGGTATTTTATCCCCGGCGGCAACATCTATAACATAGATGAAAAAATCAACCAATGCAGGGCTGAATGTTAATGTCAGATTATCTCCTCCGGATTCTATAAATACTATATCCGTTTCAGGGAATTTCTCTTCCATCTCCTCTACGGCTGCTATATTCATAGACGGATCTTCCCGGACTGCGGTATGTGGACATGCCCCCGTTTCCACTCCTATAATCTTATCCTCCATCAGAACACCCTTCAGTGTCTTCCTAACATGTTTGGCATCCTCTGTGGTGACAATATCATTAGTGATGATTAATATCTTCAAACCCTTTTCCAAAAGTCGGGGGGTCAATGCCTCTATCAAAGCTGTCTTTCCAGAACCTACCGGTCCCCCTATACCAATTCTACAAGTATTTCCCATTTTTTATCCCTTTTTTAATTCATAAACATGCGCATCGTACCCTTTTCATGTAACGAAGCAAGTATGTCAAGCTGCGGAAAAAACGCATGCATATTTTCCGGGGTCAGCTTTAAAGTCTCCTCATACAGACTTTCTGTTTCTTCTCCAATTTCAAGAAGTATCTCCTGAGTGTCATAATGTGAAACCTTGACTATACGCAACGCTGCTCCCAACACCATATTTATCACTCCGTATTGATGTGAACAAAATAGTTCTCTCTCTCCTACTCCCGCGGCTGCAAAAACCAAACCTTGTGCCACAGGATATGTACCCGGTGTTTCTTCTGCTTTGATTTTTTCGAGCCATTGACGGATAAGCTCGTCATCCTTAAACAGCCTGACAGCAAGTTCTCCCAACTTCTTCCCCATTCTCTGGAGCATTTGACGCGATTCATCGTTCATCTTGCTTCTGATGAGCTCTCTGTCCACATACAACACTTCCTTTAAGTCTCCATCCTTATAGGCTTTATATGCGCTCAAGGCCGCCACCCCATCCGTGAAAGCTGCCTGTCGAGCTTGTGAACAGGTGAATTCTTTCAGGGTTTCCTTATCCGTAACTACCCGGTTATGCACTGCAGTCTCCAATCCATTGGAAAACGAAAAAGTCCCTACCGGAAATGTAGAATCGGTCATTTGCAGTAACCGCATTACGGTCTTCATTCTTTCCCCGTCCTTATCACCTCTTTCCATAATTTTTCCTATTTTTGATTAATGTGAGTGATCATGAGTGTGAACATGCTGATGGGCATGAACATGTGAGTGACTCTCGTGAGATGCTCCTCCAAACAGCTCTCTTACTTCATGTGGAGCGAGATAAGGGATTGTCTCCAGTCCTTCGACAAATTCAAACTTTATTCCTTCAATATGATGAGTTTCAAGTCCACTCAACATCACTTTCTTATCAACCGTCAGCGGCACATATACCTTTGTTCCTTTCACCACTGCCGGCCAATGTTGATTTCCGATGGCATGCCCAAGCTCTAAAGATACTCTTATTACTGTATCCATATCCCTATCCGCTATTCCGGATAAATCTATTACCAAAACCGGATTTAACTTTATTCTCAATACCGCTGCTTTACCATCTTCGGGAGAATAAAAAATCAGATCGCCATCCGCAACCTGAGTATGACGCTTCAACGCTACCGGATATTCCTCTCCGCTCTCTCCCTTTGCCAAGAAACGACTCTTCTGAGCGGTCCATTGGTCAAGGAAGATATTATCTACTGCAAATCCTTCGAGCTTCTTCTTCCACTCTTCATCTTTATGAAGATTTCCAAGGACTTCTGTGTATATCTTATTTGCCATAATAATCTAAAAATCCGGGAGAGGGTTATGGGACTCTCTCCCGGAATAAAAAGTTTTAAATATTACAAAATTAGCTAAACCAATAAAGCTGTGCCAATGGTAAAGATTTTGCAGGTGGAACATACGCTAATTCCCCATCTACTGTCACATAGAATGTCTCTGGATTAACCTCGATGTGAGGAGTAGCCGTATTGCGCACCATGTGTTCTTTATTCAACTGGCGAGTACCATGAACCGGATATACAATACTCTGCAGTCCCAATTTTTCCTTGATGCCCAGATCGTAAGCTGCTTGTGACACAAAGCTTACGCGTGTCTGAGGAAGTGCCGAGCCAAAGCATCCGAACATTGGACGCATTATCTTCGGCTGTGGTGTAGTGAGCGATGCATTGGTATCTCCCATATTGGCCCATGCAATTAGACCTCCCTTAATCACCAAATTGGGTTTCGTTCCGAAGAATTGTGGTTCCCATATCACTAAATCGGCCATCTTTCCTGGTTCTATTGATCCTAATAAATCGGATACTCCATAGGTGATAGCTGGATTCAGTGTAATCTGTGCAAGATAACGAAGCACTCGGAAATTATCATTCTGATCAGAATCCTCCGGTAATTTACCTCTTACCTGCTTCATATAGGATGCCATCTGGAACGTACGCATAAAGGATTCTCCTACACGTCCCATTGCCTGTGAATCACTCGAAACCATAGATATTATACCCAAATCATGGAATATATTCTCTGCTGACTGAGTCTCCGGACGTACCCTGCTCTCCGCAAACGCTACATCTGACGGTATATTCGGATTAAGATTATGACACACCATAATCATATCGAAAAGCTCTGCCTGGGAATTTATACCGAAAGGAAGAGTGGGATTGGTTGATGAGGGTAAAACATTCATCATTGAAGCCATCTTCAACAGGTCAGGCGCATGACCACCACCTGCTCCCTCTGTATGATAGGTATGGATGGTTCTTCCATCTATTGCTGCGATAGTATCCTCTACATAACCACATTCATTCAATGTGTCTGTGTGAATTGCTACCTGAACATCATACTTATCTGCTATTCCAAGACATGAACGGATGGCTCCCTGGGTTGCTCCCCAGTCTTCATGAATCTTAAATCCACATGCGCCTGATTCAAGCTGCTCCTCCAAAGGTACCGGTTGAGAACAATTCCCCTTCCCCAGCAAACCTACATTAATGGGAAGGCCGTCAAGACTCTGTAAGATTTTTCCTAAATTCCAAGGTCCGGAGGTAATAGTAGTTCCGTTTGTTCCGTCCGTTGGACCAATTCCTCCACCGACAAGAGTTGTAATACCATTACTCAAACAGTTATATGCCTGTTGTGGTGAACACATGTGAACGTGACCGTCAAATCCGGCTGCGGTAAGAATCATGTGTTCGCCGGATATTGCATCTGTTGATGGTCCGGTCACCAATGATGGTGTCACACCTTCCATCACGTTGGGATTTCCTGCTTTACCTATACCGGCTATTTTACCATCCTTAATACCAACATCTGCCTTTACAACACCCAATACAGGATCAAGTATTGTAACATTGGTGATGACAAGATCAAGACTGCCATTGGCTGACGCACAACTGTTTGCCAGACCCATTCCGTCTCGAAGTGTTTTACCTCCTCCGTAAACCACCTCGTCACCATAAACTCGGAGATCTTTCTCTATTTCTACATATAAATCTGTGTTGCCCAAACGGATCTTATCTCCCACGGTGGGACCGAAGAGCATATTATTCTCTTTTCTTGATATTGTAGCCATCTCTTATGATTTTGGGGTGGATGCTTGTTTTTCTGTATATTCTGCTTCTGCGTCTTCTTCACTTATGGTCTTATAGCCATACTCCTTTATGCGACGCATTGCCTCAATCTTCTTCGGATAAAATGATGGTGAATCCTCAAGACCGGTGTATCCGTTTGTCAGATCATCAAACCCTATAACACGAGTCTTACCGGCGTATGTAACTAATTCCACCTCTTTTTCTTCACCCGGCTCGAATCTTATCGCTGTGGTGGCCGGTATATTCAGATGTTTGCCAAAAGCAAGCTCTCTGTCAAACTCCAGATATCTGTTCACTTCAAAGAAATGATAATGAGAACCTACCTGTATCGGACGGTCTCCGGTGTTGTGAACTACTACTTTGACCGTGCGGCGATTAGCATTATATTCTATCGGTTCATCCTTTAATACCACTCCCCCTACCGGAACATATTCTGTAGGTGTGAAGCCGGGAGTCTTAGGATAGGCTATATCCGGTGTGCCCGGGTAAATCCCTTGCGGTGTCTCGTAACCCTGCTGTTTGGGGTCTTGTGTTGTATCTTGACTCATAATAATTGCTTTTTAGTTTTTACCCGGATATTATTTTATCGGATGGTGAATACTTACCAATCGTGTACCATCGGTAAATACCGCCTCGACCTGTAATAAGGTTATCATATCCCCGACACCCTCCATTACATCATCCTTGGTCAGGACATTGGCGGCATCGTGCATAACCTCCTCTACGGTTTTACCCTCTCGTGCACCCTCTAATGCTGCACTCGTTATGTAGGCTACTGCCTCAGGATAGTTGAGCTTTAGACCTTTTTTGAGTCGACGCTCTGCAATAAGACCGATGGTCAACAGTGTAAGTCGATCTTGTTCTTGTGGTGTAAAATGCATAGTCTCTCGTTTTTGTGAGTTATTCTTCCTTCCCGCGGAATATTATACAATGTCTTGATATTCGTTGAGTCAGTTTCTTGTATTATAAACAATTTTTTCACTCCTTTTGTTTTCCATGATTTAAGTTTTTTATTTATTCACTATATATGGCACACCATTTGCTCAGATACAAAAATTTCACTAATTTTGTAAAATTATTTGCCCCACTTAAGTGGTCCCTTTTTTCAAACAAAAACTAATGTCAGCCAACTGGAATTATCAACCTCTCTCCTTGTCTGAAAATCAGCTTCTTGAAAAGTTGCTACCGGCATGTGGTAACAATCGAGTTACCGCAGAACTCCTCATACGTCGTGGCGTGAAATCGCCTAAGGAAGCGGAAGCTTTCTTTACCCCGTCCATTGCAGACCTTCATGACCCTTTCCTTATGCCGGATATGGACAAAGCTGTAAATCGTCTTAATAAGGCTATGGGAGCTAAAGAACGAATCATGATTTATGGCGACTATGATGTGGATGGGACTACTGCCGTTGCGCTCGTTTATAAATATCTCCAAAATTATTATTCCAATATTGAATATTATATTCCAACCCGTTACGAAGAGGGATATGGAATTTCCAAAAAAGGAATTGATTATGCTGTAGAAAACGGCGTTAAGCTGATTATTGTACTTGATTGCGGCATTAAAGCAATCCGAGAAATCGAATATGCTAAAGAGAAAGGGATAGATTTCATAATTTGCGACCATCACATGCCGGATGAACAATTGCCACCGGCTGTTGCAATCCTTAACCCTAAGATGCCTGGATCTCCTTACCCCTGTAAACATCTCAGCGGTTGCGGTGTCGGCTTTAAATTCATGCAGGCATTTGCTCTTTCAAACGGTCTTTCCAACCATAATGAACTCGAATCCCTTCTTGATCTTGTGGCTGTAAGTATTGCTGCCGACATTGTCCCGATTGTGGACGAAAACAGAGTAATGGCTTTCCATGGACTTCGTCGTTTAAATTCTAATCCCAACCTTGGACTTCGAAGTATCATTCGCCTTTGTAAACTCACAAATAAAAACATATCTATTTCTGACGTTATTTTCAAAATAGGACCCCGCATCAATGCTTCCGGCAGAATGCAATCCGGGGCAGAAGCTGTTGATCTTCTTGTAAGCCGTGACCTTCACGATGCTTATGAAAAGGGGAAAGCTATAGACCAATACAATAAAGACAGGAAAGAGCTCGATAAGAAAATCACTGACGAGGCCAACGCCCTCATTGAACAAAATGCCAATGCCTTTAATTCGCGACGCTCTATCGTTATTTATAATCCTGACTGGCATAAGGGAATTATCGGTATCCTCGCCTCTCGCCTGACCGAACTCTATTATAAACCCTCGGTAGTCCTCTCTCTTTCAAACGGACTCGCCTCTGGCTCTTCTCGTTCCGTGCAAGGTTTCGATATCTATTCAGCGGTCAATTCCATGCGCGACCTGCTTGAGAATTTTGGTGGGCATACCTACGCCGTCGGTCTCTCTCTAAAAGAAGAGAATGTACCTGAATTCAGCCGCAGATTTGAAGAATATGTGGCCAAAAATATTCAACCTCACCAATTATCTCCTCAACTGATGATTGATGCTGAAATTCAATTCGCGGATATCACTCCGGAGTTTGTGGAAACTCTCGAAAAATTTAATCCCTTCGGACCGGGTAATCAGAAACCCGTTTTCTGTACTAAAAATGTTTTCGATTTCGGCACAAGCAAACTCGTCGGGAAAAACCTGGAGCATATAAAACTGGAACTTGAAGATAACTCCACCAGTCGTGTTCTCAATGCTATCGCATTTAATATGGCTCCCTACTTTGAAGCCATTCATGCTCATAAACCGATTGATATCTGCTACACTATCGAACAATCAAAACATAACGGGGGTAGCGATTCCATTCAACTCATGATTCGTGACATTCGTCCCTCCAAAGCCTGATGCACGACCTTCCTCTTCAAATCCTAAAAAAATATTGGGGCTATGATTCTTTCCGCCCCCAGCAACGTGAAATAATTGATTCTGTCCTGAGTGGGAATGACACTCTTGGTCTACTCCCTACCGGAGGTGGAAAATCAATCACTTTCCAAGTTCCGGGCATTATCCTTGAGGGGATTACACTCGTTATTTCCCCTCTCATCTCCCTGATGAAGGATCAAGTTGACAATCTTCGGAAACGTAGAATCGAAGCTGTTTTTTTTCACTCGGCTATGACTGCCAA
The DNA here is from genome assembly GCA_964509225.1 of uncultured Sangeribacter sp. Lineage (GTDB taxonomy): Bacteria > Bacteroidota > Bacteroidia > Bacteroidales > Muribaculaceae > Lepagella. Next base: position 7,140 of record CAZDWB010000016.1, on the reverse strand, counting down.
GGATTCGCGTAATGCGTGGGACAGACTGCTGCATCATAAAGCACGATTTATCTATGTTTCCCCGGAACGTTTAAGAAACAAACGTTTCGTTGCAGAAATTCGAAACCTTCCAATTTCTTTGCTCGTTGTTGACGAAGCACACTGTATCTCCCAATGGGGTTATGACTTCCGACCGTCTTACCTTAACATCGCGGAAATTAGAAGGATTTTTCCAAGTATTCCAACTCTGGCGCTTACAGCCACTGCAACTCCCGATGTTGCCGAAGATATCCGCAATAAACTTGGATTTCGTAAGAATTCATCATTTTTTAAGATGAGCTTCTCTCGCGACAATATCAGTTATATTGTCCGCCCCACGGATTCAAAAATTAGCGAATTGATTCATATCCTCCTTAATACTTCGGGGTCTGCAATCGTCTACGTCCGTTCTCGTCGTAAAACACGTGAGATTGCCGAATATCTTGATGCTAACGCCATTTCCGCAACCTTCTATCATGCCGGACTTTCTTTCGACCGGAAAGAAGAACGTCAGAATCTTTGGCAACATGGCAAAGTTAGAGTTATGGTTGCCACCAATGCTTTCGGGATGGGCATTGACAAACCGGATGTCAGGGTCGTAATTCACTTTGACCTTCCACCTTCTCTCGAAGAATATTATCAAGAGGCAGGACGCGCAGGCAGAGATGGTCTCCCCTCTTATGCGGTGCTCCTTACACAGAAAAATGATAAAGGTATTCTCCGTAAACGAGTTACTGAAAGTTTTCCTTCACGAGAAGAGATCACGAAAATCTACGAACGAGTCTGTAATTTTATCGGTTTAGCTATCGGTGAGGGTTTTGATACCGTCCATGAATTTGATATAGATAAGTTTTGCGATACTTTTAAAACTAATCCCACTCTTGTTAAAGCTTCACTTCACATTCTCGGCCAGGCCCAATACCTGAAATTTGAGGAGGAAGCTGAAAATAAATCTCAGATTCAAATTTTAACTGACCGTGATTCTCTCTATGACGTTAGAACAAACGATGAATCCCAAGACAAAATATTATTGCAGATTCTTCGCTTATATCCCGGACTTTTCTCTGACTTAGTACTCATAAACGAGGAAAAGATTGCAATGGAAACAGGTCTGGATACGCAAATCGTATACCACACTTTAATAGAATTGTCCAGACGCAAAATCATCAAATATATTCCTCGCAAACGCACCCCTATAATTTATGTCCCCACCTCTCGTGAAGAACGTAAATATATATTGATTGGGAAAAATATATATGAAGAACGTAAGAAAATTCTCTCCGCACGAATAGAGGCTATGATTGCATACGCTTTTGAAAACCGAAATTGCAGAGTCAGTAGGATGTTGGAATACTTTGGAGAAGAGGAGTCTTGTGATTGTGGGAAATGTGATATCTGTAGAGGAAATTCAAAAAAAAGAAGAATTGCCGCTACAGCCATCAAAAATTCTGAGCTTCAAAGTCATCTTTTCAAATATATTGAAAATTTCCCCGGTGGAATTTCTCTTCTTAAAATATCTCAAGCTTTTGGAATATCTCAGGATAAACTATCACCTCACCTCAATTTCCTACTCGACCAAGATTTTATATTTATGGATAATAATCTTTTCGTAACTACTGATAATCGTCAAAGATACCTCTCTTTTAGAGAAAAATAATTATCATCTTTGATTTTTTTGATATTTCAGGATTCTTAATTAATTTTGAAGGTGTATTTGAAACTTAAAAACAGATCGTAGACTATGAAAAAGAAATACTTTTCAGTGGCTCTGATACTTTGTTGTGCTTCCTCTCTGTTGATGACCTCCTGTATCGGATCTTTCAACCTTACTAAGAACGTTCTTTCATGGAACAATCAGGTAGGTAATAAATTTGTAAATGAGCTTGTCTTTTTTGCATTTTGGATCCTCCCGGTTTATGAGGTTACCGGACTCGCCGACCTCTTGGTTATCAACTCTATAGAATTCTGGAGCGGAGACAATCCGATATCTCCCTCTGCAAAAGTTATTGATACCCCTCAAGGGAAGTATCTCGTAAAATGTGATGGAAAAGGTTATGATATCACATACGAGCCCTCCGGAAAGAGTTATCGACTTGATTTCGATATTGATACACAGACATGGAGTTTCAATGAAAATGGGAAACAAATCCCGTTTATGACCTTTGTTGATGACAACCACGTTAAAATGATTACCCCCGAGGGAACTTTCCGAAATGTTGAATTATCGGAAGCTGGAGTCCTTGCATATCAACAGGTAATATGTGAATCGACCCCTGCTTTAGCATTAAAAAATTAAAAGTTTCTAAACCAAACAACTTTTTCAAATGTTATAATTACGTATGGCATTTGAAATAGGCCGTCAGTTATTAAGATAAAACTTTAATAAAAAAAGATATGAAACCATTACATGTAATTTGTGCTGTTGTCGGTGGTGCTCTTGCCGGCGCTACTCTTGGATTACTCCTCGCTCCTGAAAAAGGCTCAAACACCCGTTCTAAAATCATGGAAATCCTTAAAGAAAAAGGGATTAAATTGAAAAAGAATAAAATGGAAGAGCTCGTTGACGAGATTGAAGACCAGATTGAACAGCATATCTAAACATAAAAAACTATTATAATGAAAGCACTTAATATTTTATACGCGTTTTTAGGCGGTGCAATAGTAGGCTGTGGTGCAGCTCTTCTTTTCGCTCCCGAAAAAGGGGCTGACTTACGCACCCGAATCTGCAATATCCTTAAAAAGAAAGGTATTAAGATCAGCGATAAAGAAGTTGACGCTTTAGTTGCTGAACTCGCCGGTGAAAACGCTGAGTAATTCTGACCTTATTTATTTTGGGTGCTGAAGCAATAATGGTTCAGCACCTTTAATTTTCATAATCCTGAATATGAAAGATAATATTATTGACCATATCAAAGAGATATTTAAACAATCTCAAATCTGGCTCAAGCTCGAAGTGGAATATGTGAAGCTCACAGCTGCAGAAAAATTTACTATTCTCCTTTCTACTTTAATACTTGGTGCTATAATACTCCTTATCGCTATGGTAGCAGTCATTTTGCTATCCTTCGCTCTTGCGGATGTATTCAAAATATTTCTCTCCCCGGCTTTTGCCTATCTCTGCGTGGCCGGCATTCTCCTGATACTCATACTACTCATTTTTATATTCAGGCGCCCTCTCCTTATTAACCCTATCGCTAGATTTATTACTAAATTGTTTTGTGATAATACTAAAGATTGATCCATTATGTCTGATAAACTGAATAAGTCTGTACCTGAAACAATTTCCGACTCTGACAAAAACCGGTTTAAGGGATACTCTATAGATGATCTGAGATACAGAAGAGCCCTTGTGGCTCTTCAAAAAGAGTTTGCTAAAAGCAAAATTGTATCCTCTTCTAATAAACTTCAGACCCTTTCTCCTTTTAGCAAAAATTTTGGCAAAGGGAAAAGTAATATCAGTAAAGCCGGAGTAATAGCCAATAAACTTATTTCTGGTTTTAATTATCTTGATTACGCCATGATTGGTTTCAACCTCTTTAGTTATGGCAAAAAAATTTTCTCTCTGTTCAAAAAGAAAAAATAAACATTCTATCATCCAAATTTTTTAAAATTTAGAATCACCATATATATTTTTGGTTCTGAAAAGTGACTCCATCATTAATTTTTAATCATGAATAATTATTTCGCTCTCGATTTTAAATTTGACCCGTTCTCGGAAGATGCTGCCGATCTACTCGCTGCTTTCCTCGCGGATGTTGGCTTTGAATCTTTCACCTCATCCCCTCCGGTAATGACAGGGTTTATTAAAGAAGAAAATTTTATACCTTCTGAAATCGAAGACATTATCTCAGAATTCCCCATAGATACTGAAATTACCTTTTCCAAGGAATTAATTGAGGGACAAGACTGGAATCATGAATGGGAAAAAAATTATTTCAAACCAATCATCATTGATGATAAAGTTGTAATCCATTCCTCTTTCCATGAAAATCCCCCGAAAGCTACTTATCAAATTCTTATTGACCCCAAAATGGCTTTCGGTACAGGACACCATGCCACAACTTCAATGATGGTCTCACATCTCCTTTCAAATAATCTCATTGGAAAAAATATTATTGATATGGGGACAGGAACCGGAATATTGGCAATACTTTCTTTAATGCTTGGCGCATCTGAAGCCACAGGAATTGAAATTGACACAATGGCTTACCAAAACACTATTGAAAACGGAAAGCTCAATAATAGTAATGCTAAATTTATCTGCGGCGATGCCTCTGTTTTAAAAAGTTTGAAGAAAGCCCATATATTGCTTGCCAATATCAACAGAAACGTAATTCTTGACGATATTGACAAATATGCAGAAGCACTCCTCCCTTCAGGAGAACTTATTTTAAGTGGTTTTTATCCTCAGGATATCCCATTGATAACTGAAGCCGCTAATAATTATGGTCTCGAACTTATGGACACGCTTCAGAGAGGAGAATGGGCTTCTATTAAGCTCAGGCGCAACTGATTTAAGTCAAAATTATTGTAAGAAGTTCATAAATTATTATATAATTTAACAAAAATTATACTCTTTAACACCTCTCACCTCTTGTTTTGGAACAATTTTTGTACTATCTTTGCAACAGCAATTGGGAAATACCCCATTTATCACTAAAAACAATAAAATAATAAACTCAAAATTTATCTGCCTATAGTCAAATTCTACTTAACTAATACAAGTAACAGAATGACAAATCTTTTAAGCATGACCGACGAACAGCTGGTTAAAGCTTATGCGCAAGGCAGTAACGAGGCTTTTGACACACTCTTGAAACGTCATCAAGATCGCGTTTTCAACTATATCCTTCGTATCATTAAAAACGAAGATATTGCCAACGATATTTTCCAAGAAACATTTGTTAAAGCAATCCTTACTATCAAACAGGGACGCTACACGGAAACCGGAAAATTCCCGGCTTGGATTACTCGAATTGCGCATAATCTTATAATAGATTATTATCGTCAGGAAAAATCTGAAAATCTTCAGTCTTCTGACCTCGAAGATGTTAATATCCTTAACCGTAAGGAACTCTGCGAAGCTACTATCGAAGATAATATCATTGCAGACCAAATCACTGCGGACGTAAAATATCTTATTCAAGAACTTCCTCCGCTTCAACGCGAGGTGCTTACAATGAGATATTATCAGAACCTTTCTTTCAAAGAGATCGCTGAACAAACCAATGTAAGTATTAATACAGCTCTCGGAAGAATGAGATATGCAATTATTAATCTCAGACGACTTGCTGCTGAAAAAGAGATTTCTCTTACTCTCTAAAATATTTAAGTCAAATTCTTCCTTGATTCTGTCAAGCGTTACTATTATCATTCTTAACACATATATGAGGGTGGGTCAAAATGAAAATTTTGGCTCACCCTTTTAAGGTGTGCATGAATTGGTCAGAAGCGAACCGCTGAATTGCCTTATTTTGCACGATCACTCATTGGTCTCCTACAATAATTACCTGTAAAATTCGTTTTATAATCAAACAACCAAAGGTAAAATTACTCTTTAATTTCTAACATTTATCCCACCCGTGCCTATGACAAATAATTCTACTTCTAAATCTCTCTTTACAGAAAAAAAGACTAATAAAATGAAATCACCTCGATGTTCTTCCATCACTTTTATTCGTCAATTTGCCCGGGTTTATATCCCTTCTCCCAATCATCCCGGTAATGGCGTAATTCTTAACTAATCCAAGGTCCCATTTCAAAATATTTTTTTGATTTGGGACCTTTCTAAAATTATTGTAGCTTAGCCCCTTATAGAATCTCTCCATTTTTTGATATTTTTTTTGATTTTTTCCACTGAATTCTTACGATATTTTTTGCTATCTTTGCATTGAATTCTGAGAGATAGAGTAAATTCCAAGCTGACAAGCATCCACTAATTTATTCTATACCAACAGATTAACAATGAAATCTCAAATTACGTGCATTCGCCGGATTTTTTAAGTAATGGATTCTATCGTGCTACATATTGAATATCTTCTGAGGAGTCATGATTATGTGATTCTTCCGGGATTCGGTGCGTTTATCGCTCACCGCGAAAGCGCCCGATTCGTGGCACACTCCAATTCTTTCCTTCCTCCTACCCGGCACATCTCTTTCAATGCCGATATTGTTAATGATGATGGTCTTTTGGTTAACTCTATTCGAAGAAAGCTAAGTCTGGACTATGATGAAGCCAGAACATTAATGTCCCGAAGTATCTCCCTAATTTGGAAATCGCTCAAAGAGGACAAGGAAGTGTGTTTGGGTAAAATTGGCAAGTTAACATTATCCCGGGAAAATAAAATCTCATTTTCTCAGGCTGTCTCCCCTGAAACCAAAGCTTCATTACTTGGAAATCCTACAATTATAATACCCACTGAAACCATCGATCAGAAAAATGAAGAGTTGGGTGAAAAATTTGTGGGTCATAATACTCATAAATTCAATCCGGCATATTATTATATCCCCGTAAATAAGAAATTTGCGAAAATTGCGGCATCCCTTATAATTGTGGTCACCGTAGTCTTGTCAATTCTTAACCCCCTGTCGGTTGATGATAGAGAAATTGTTGAAGCAAGTCTTATACCCGGTAAAGAAATTATTGCAAAACAAGTTCTCAGCAATCCCCCAGTCGCCAAGACTTCCGAAAATAACATACCAACTAAACCCTCTTCCACCAAAACAAAAAGTGAGACCGACTATCATCTGATAGTAGCCTCATTCCATTCTCCGCAAGAAGCAGATAAATTTTTATCTGACCATTCAGATTCCAAATATCCCCTCCAAATAAGACGCACTAAGACACTCTGGCTTGTATCTGCACAGAGAAATGATGACAAAGATATTTTACTCTCATTATCAAATAGTTCTGATTTTAGAGAAGAATTTAAAGAATCATGGGTGTGGAAAAAACGATAAAAAACATATAAAAAAATAATTTTTTATCAGAAATATTTGCACAGACAAAAAAAAGGTTGTAACTTTGCAACGCAAAAAGGGGAAAACGGAGAGGTTCCCGAACAAAATTGCGAAAATAGCTCAGTTGGTAGAGCATAACCTTGCCAAGGTTAGGGTCGCGGG
>CAZDWB010000015.1:0-50603 GCA_964509225.1 uncultured Sangeribacter sp. | reverse complement strand
CCGGGGACACAAGGATTTTCAGTCCTTTGCTCTACCAACTGAGCTATGGCACCTCCTGTATGTCTTGAGAAACTTTTTACTCCTTGGGTCCTTATCAAACCTTTATGAGATTTCGTTTCCCTTTTGCGTGTGCAAAGTTAGACATTCTTTTTATTCCTTGCAAATTTTATCGCACTTTTTTTGACTTTTTTATTCTTCATTTTTTCTTTCCACTTATATCCTCATTTTACAATCACCTGTTTATCTTTTAGTTAAATGCCTTTTTATAAAAAATTATAATTCCCGTTAACTCGAAGTTTATTCTCTATTTTCTCTAACCTTACCATTCTTTTATCTCTGAATTATCCTTATCTTCCTTAATTTACTTTTACGCCTCTCAATCTATTTTCCTCCTCTTCTTTATTTTATTCCAGGGAATTATCCCCTCTCGTCATTTAACACCCATCCCAAATCATAACTTCTCCTTAACGGGTCACTTTTAAAATGGCTGAACCATGATTTCCCTGGCGTTCTACCCTAATCTGAACGGGAATACGCTCTTTTAATTCCTCAATATGACTTATGATTCCAACCTTCCTGCCACTCTTTCGATGCAATGTGCGAAGGGTGTTGACTGCTCTTTCCAAAGGTTCCCCGCTCAATGAACCGAATCCTTCATCAATAAATAATATGTCTACCGCCAATGTACTCCCTATGTCACTCAATGCCAAAGCCAACGCTAACGACACCAAAAAACTTTCCCCGCCGGAGATAGTACTTGCCGGTCGCTCTGAATACCCTTGCCATGCATCAGTCAGCATTATTACAAATGTTCCGGGGCGAACCTTAAGCATATACCTGTCGCTCAGCATTTCCAAATATCTGTTGGCAGCATCTATCAGCGAACCCAGCACATAGCTCTGTGCTATCCTCCGGAATCTCTGTCCGGTCCTATCTCCTATCAACAATCGTAATCTTTCCCATTCCCGGAACTCCTCTTCCCTCCTATCCCGGACACTCTTCAATTCTCCCAGCTGCTTCCGATCACGGTCATCTTCTGCCAATTTCTGCCGGAAGACTCCTACTCTCTCCGTGAGATATTTCATTTTATCTATCGTCTCCTTCTCTTTCTTCTGAAGGTAGATTACTTCACTTTCAATTCCTTCTTCATTTTCATCTATACTCCGAAGTTGCTCAATCTCCGATGCCCGATTATGTTTCTTAAGTTCTTCCTCCTGACTTTCCAATTGAGCCATAGAGCCTTTAGCTTCAGCAAGATTTTTTTCAACCATCTTGCATTTATTCTCCATCTCTTCCACATCCTCAGCAGAAAGCTCATTAAGCCATTCCAATCTTTCCCTTGTTATCCGGGAATTCGCATCAAGGAATGACTTGATATTCTCTTCCCACAGCAATATTTTTTCTTGACTATCCTTTATATTAGCCATTATCATCTTACATTCTACTGCCAGTCTGCCGATACTGCTTTCTACCTCACCTCCATCTACCGGTGTTAAATCATCTGTCACCCCTGCATCCAAGTCTTCATTCAACCACGCTGACAATTCCCCGACAAGCGGCATAATCCGTTCCACTCTTTTATTCTCGCCTTCCAGCTTCCGTGTCAACTCCGTGTGTAGGGTCAGCAAATCCTGATAATTTTTGGATTCCTCCTTGTATTCCTTTAAGAAATCCTCGGCATTCTCAGTGGGATTTGCGCACCAATCCCCGAAATTTATCATATCTGACAAACTCTTCAGACTCCCCTTCAATTGCGTATTTACATCCTCCTTACGTCCACCGAGACGAGATTTCTCACCTTCTAACCGACTCCTTTCCATCTCGAGCCCGATACGCTTCTCCCTTATCTTCTCACCGTTAGCTCTTACTTCCGACAGATACCCATTGAGCTTAACGATCTTTCCATTTAATTCATCGCCAAGAATAATCCTCTCATCTATTTTCTTCAGAGCATTATTAATATGGCATTGAAGAGGAGTCAGCAGCTGTTCCATGACTTCAGAAGTATTGGGAATTTCCGTAATTGGCAATCCATACACCTTAGTATCATCAACATAATCTGAAAAAATATTATTTAAGGCATCCAGTTCTCCTGTGAGCTCCCTATGCATCACTTCCACACTCCGATCCAGATTATCCTGCTTTTTCAGATTTTCAGTCAGAACCAATAAACTCTTGATATCAGCTTCACATTCGCTAAAACTCTTCTCCTTAGCCTTATATTCCTTCTCCGCCTCCCTGAAATCCTCCTCTGCCGAGCGAAATAACACCATCAATTCATCCTCCTGAGGTAAAGCACCCACAATATTTCCACATACCGGGCAAGCATCGCCCTCCTTGAGCCGACTACGAATCGCCTTAGCCCAACGATCCACTCCATCCTTTGTACGCTCCAACACATTCTGACGTTCCTTCAACACAACGTCAGCAAATGCCAATTCTGCTTCAATCTTACCACGTAACCCCCTAAAGGCTTTGAGTTTCTCTTCATTTTCCGATATTTGACTCCTGAGAATCTCCCGCTTGCCACACTCCTTGACATAATCCTCTCCCCTTTTGACAATATAGTTGATACGTTCCCGTATTTTATCATATTCATCCCGCAGACTTCTCTCGCGATGCATATCGATCTTATCCAGTTCCGAGCGTATCTCTCTCCCCTTTAACTCTTGGTCGGCAATTTCTGCTGAAATCCCCTTTTCCTCCTTTATACACACCTCCATCTGAGGCAAGATCTCCTCATTTATCTTCTTATCAATATCCCTTATATCACTTTCACATCCGGAATACTCCCTTTTCGAGTTAATGATTACCGAAAGCAATTCCGTCACACGGACAGGGTCTTTCAGCACATTACTCTTTGGCTGATAGCTCACCAACGACTCATCAGCTCTTTTCAGCGTCTCCTCATCACAAAATATAGAGCGTTTTAATCTCTCCAGGTCTCTCAGACCATTCTTAAATCTGTCATTCAGGGCAACCAGCTCCTCCTCCAGTCCTTTCAAGACCAACTCTGTCTCACGTTTCGATACAAGAGACCGGCGAGCAGGAGCCGTTAGGCGCACATCGGCCAAAGTCTTCAGAATCTCCCTGTGATTTTCAGAATCATTCTGCAGCTGAGCCTGTCTCAATCTCTCTTTAGTCTCTTCAAGACTCTTAAGTAGCCGTTCCCACTGTTCTTGAAAAATTATCTCCTCCCGAATTAGAATCTGCAATTTTTCCACTTCATGCAATTCCAACATCGTGGATTCTATTTCCTTCTCCACACACCTTCTCTCCTCATCGCTCAGTATCTCCACACCCTTTACGGCGAGCGAAGCATCCATCCAACATCTCTCCTTTTCCCCGGCGATACTATAGATTTTACTTCCAATACGGGAATAGATGTCCACCCCCGTAATCTTCTCCAGAATATCCGCCTTTTCATTGTCCTTACTATTAAGAAAGCGGGTAAATTCTCCCTGAGCGAGCATTGTTGTACGACAGAATTGGTGGAAATCAAGACCGACCGCCCCATTTACAACCGCCGCAATTTCCTTATCCTTATTAAGTAATTCTCCGGTTTTCAAATTGAGAAGCGTACGCATTTTTTTCTGCAGACGTCCCCTGATTTTCCCTCTTGCGCGAGACACCCCCCACGAAGCCTCATACTCAACTCCGTCATTACCCGTAAAAAGCAATCTCACCAGACACTCGGCACTACCCTTCCTCAGTAATTGTCTGACGTCCGAAATTTTAAGATCCTGGTCTTCCTCCTGACTTTCCCCCTCCATAAAAGTATATTCCATTCGAGGAGTAGTTCCATATAAAGCGAGACAAATCGCATCGAGTATCGTAGTCTTTCCACTTCCTGTACGTCCGGAAATGAGAAAAATATCACTATCTTTCAGCGGTTCCGAACAAAAATCAATCTTTGCATCCTCTATTGACGCAAGATTATGAATAGTCAATACCTTAAATTTCATCTTCCTCCTCTCTTAACTGTCGGGTAGCATCCATAAACAGCTCTTTCAACCTTCCGTCAAATGTCATTCCAATATCCTTAGCATAACGGCAAGCAATTTCCAACGGCTCTATTTCACGAAATTCATTAACACTCAACACCCTTGCCTCATCTGCACTTTCATCACCCTTCCTATGAGTATTTATAAGACAAAACTTACAATTCTTACTCTCACAAATATCCTTCCCCCTGCGCATGGCATCACCCGGAAGAAAGCCATCCACCTCTACGTTGAGTCTTACATAGCAATCCAGGTCATCCGGTAATTCCGCAAGTCTGAGCAAAGCCGCCTCGAGAGGATAAAAACCCTTCGCCGGGATGGTAACCAACGGACGATTGGGGATAATTTCCACCTCCTCTATATTTACCAATCCCTTGCCGTCAATCTCTACAAGAGTCACCGTGTGAGGAAAAGTCTCATCAAAATTCAAAGGGAGTGGGGTTCCGGAATAATGGGCAATTAATTTCTTATCCCTATACAGATTCTGAGGTCTATGAATATGACCTAAGGCAATATAATCATAACCCGTTCCCAACTCCTCCAAAGTCATAGTGTCAATACCACCCACCGATACCGGTGTTGCGTCATTATGCCCCGTAGCATCGCAACCGGCAATTGTAGTGTGAGCTGCAAGAACCACCGGCAGATTATCTACATTTAACTTTTCCAACCGTGCATAAAGATTCTCCATAAAATCACCCGGCAAATTTCGCGTATGAATGTAAGGAAGAGCCACTACCCACCCCTTATCCGGGATAGATATGATATGGCTGTCAGGATTCATTCTATCCAACATGCCAACCATCTCCACCCCAAGGCGGCTCCATGGGGTTCGAAATATCTCCACACCATTACCGCTGTCATGGTTCCCTGCAATGGCTACAATCTTTATACCAGGCACCGACTCCCGCAAGGCTAAGATAAAATCAGCAAACATACGTTGAACCTGTGTCGATGGATGAGATGTATGAAAGAGATCCCCACACATCACCATCACATCCGGAACTGTCAGAGACGCAATTTCCACTAATCGCGACAGCATTTGCTGCTGTTCCTCCTGACGGTCATAATCATAGAGTCTGTGACCAAGATGCAAATCTCCGGTATGAAGTAACCTCATAAAACTGTTTATTACTGATTATTGAGATTCAGGACATTATCCAGCAGACGTCCTGCAAGTCCGATAGAATATCCCTCCGACACAAAGACTACCCGATTGAAACTATCGGCAATCACAAAGACATTTTCCGAATTCGGCTCAAGATGCAGTGATTCCTTAAGTGCTTTCCCAATCTCACCATCCTTATCAATTCCGAACACCACCTCTTCAGGCAAATCAGGGAATAAAGAAGAGTCAAAACGTTGGGCATCTTCGTTATTTTCAAAGAGAATAATCAACTTCCTACCCATCTCCCCTACCTTGGTTCCAAGTGCAGACAATTCATTGAGAATATGCGCTGAAGGTTCACTGTTAGGCTTAATTATTCCAAGGATATAATATCCCCGTCCCACTGTGGAAAGCAATGACCTATCATCCTTTGAAGCCGGATTATGATAGATTGATTCCGAATTCAATCCTCCTATCACTTCCAGGCGCGTTTCATCATGACGCAAATCTAAGGTCACCTCCGAAGTCTTTCCAGGCTGAATATTAAAGAATTTACCTTTTGCCAACACCTCTCCCCCCGCAAGTCGTCTTCCCGAAAGAAGCAGATAATTCCCGGCATCAAGAATAGGCATGTCGGCGCTCATTGATGATGCAGTAACCCCAGCTTCAAATTCCAGCTGCGTACCAACTCCGTCATCAAGTTTGATTAAGGAATAAGACATATAATATTCCGGATCCTCATTTCTCACTGATGGAGTAAAGAGAAGCTTTAGCTTCCCCTTACTGTTTCCATTATCCCTGTGAATCTCTTTGTTGAAATTTACGTCCATCCATTTAGAGCCCTCTTTATCGTCAGAATTGAGGATAAAATACTGAGGTACACCACTTATCGGATCCAGACGTGAAGGAATGCCCATACTCCGACAAGAAGCCACAAAAAATATATCCCGGCTAAAGTCATCTGCCATAAAGCCCTTTGCCACACTTATGGGATCCATAAGCAAATCATTAGGGTTAAGTTCCTTATCTACCTTAATATTATCCCTGATCCAGTTTACCCAGACATCTGGATTTATTCTTGAAGCAATCCTCACATCTTCAGGAATCCAATCGCTGAAGAAACCTCTGTAAGGCACCAATGGTTCAGCATCCACACGTGGATTAAGCAAGGAATTTACGATATCCTCATCTTGTTGAGCGACACACGTCATGAAGCAACTCCCTTCCGGAGAAAGCATCCAATGAAAAACATCATCCAGCACTTCAGCCGGGATATCTCTCAAGTCTTTTTCGCAAAGAGTATTCAATATGCTATCCGCCTTATCTCCGGCATGTTCCCGGAAATTCTTGATTACTTTATGATTCCCTCGGGAAAGAATAAGCAACGAATCAGAAGTATCAAATGTTGAGATATATTCTCTTCTCAGTCTGTCAGCGTTTGCTATTGCCTTGTTATTCTCATATCTCTGTTCCTGAGTCACGACCGGTTTCTTCCCGTTACCCTTCGGGGGCACAATATCCATCTCAAACTCCCATTCATCCCCTTGTTCATGATCGAGCACTATCTTCAGTTCCGCCCCCGGTCGACCCTTTCCGATTCCATAACGTTTCCCGTCTGATACCCAGACAGGAATATCTCCGATTCCGGCGTGTATCTGCGCCAGTCCTTTCTTATCTGTCTTGTGTTCCACCACCGGATAAAAGTCTGCATAATTATAGATACAAAACCGCACATTCGCATTCTCCACCGGTTTCCCCTTCATGTCAACCACCTTAACCTTCAAAGTTTCAACCGGAGCGTAATGGGAAGTAACATTAATTCGGGTAAGTAAAGGATGACTCATCAGCACATCCTCAGGTCCATCATACACCCCAAAGACATTAGTATGCATGAGAATTCCACGAGAAGCCGGATCATTAAACCATGCTAAGTTCAAAACCGGTTCCGGTTCACACGCACCCAAGAAGTACCATTCACCATCCGCCCATGCCTCTACCCAGGCATGGTTATCATCCGTATGAGCCCAACGCGGAGTATAAACCTGACGGGCCGGAATGCAGAGCGAACGCAAAGCAGCTACGAGTAATGTGGACTCCTCTCCACACCTCCCGGTAGCTTGGCTCATAGTGCTGAGCGGATTACTTGTCCTCCCATCCGATGGTGCATACGTAACTCGTTCCCGACACCATCTGTTCACTTCCAGAATGGCATCTTTCATCCCCTTCCCCTCTACACGCTTCTTTAATTCAGGGTAAAATAGAGCACGAGCTTCATCCAACTTCTCATTATTTGTCCTCACAGGAAGGACAAAATGGCGAAATTCCCTTTCCGGCACCATCCTGCCCCATGGCATCTCTTTACGGGATTGAAGTGACAATTTTACATTCTCAAGATAAAAATCCGGAGAATAGCCCATATAATCGGGCAACGGTAAGTATTTGAATATCCATGTGAGATACTCAGCCGTATCTCCTGACGCCTTACTTCGGAAATCATCAGGTAACTCAAATGAATATGACATGTTGCACCACCCTATTAATAGGGTGATAATTAATGCAATGCGATACATCCTATTTAAAATGTTTTAATTCCTCCTTAATTTTTCTCACTTCATCAGCATCCGTTGTCAGCACACTATATTCATCTGAATCCGGACTACCCATGCTCACACCGTCCCGACGAAACATCATCTCACTCATCACCAACTTTTTAGCTGATGCATGCACCTCCTGCACCCCGGTCAGTCTCACCAGGTCTGTCACATTTCCTGAATTAACTCCACCTCCGGCAAGAATAACAATCCTCCCATTGGATTGTGTCACTAATTCCCTTAGGCAACCAGCCCCCTCCGATGCTGAAGCACCCTGACCGGAGGTCAGGACACGTGCACATCCGGCAGCTATGACCGCTTCCAGACTTTCCCTTGGATTCCTGCACATATCAAAAGCCCTATGGAAAGTCACGGGAACACCCCTGGAGTTATCTATCATAAGTCGTAATAAATCCATATCAATAGTTCCATCCTCACGCAATCCTCCTATCACAATTCCTGCCGCGCCTGCTTCGACAGCAGCTTTAACATCCTCAGCCATGACGGCTCTCTCTTCGTCATTATAAAGAAAATCCCCCCCACGTGGTCGGATAAGGACATTGACAGGACCTTGAAACAATTGGACCGCTCTCTTTATCACACCGATTGATGGTGTGACTCCACCCGTTTCAAGACTGCTGCATAGTTCTATACGGTCAGCTCCCCCCTCAGAAGCACTAATCACACTTCTCAGATCGCCGCAACAAACTTCAAGTTTTAGATTTTTCATTTCCTTATCCACAATTTTCAGACAGATGGATTAATCCCGCTGCTCCTAATATCGCTGCGTCAGCATCAGGCATTGAAGAGACCAATATCTCCACACGATGTCCATACAGATGAAGGACATTTCGTTCAAAACTTTCACGCATAGCGGGTAAAAGATATTTCCAGGCTTTGGCTACACCACCAAACAAAACTATTGCATCCGGATCGCAGAAAGCGCAATAATGAGCACACGACTTTCCGAGCACCTCCCCGGTAAATCGAAAAATCTCCCTTGATAGGGCATCACCCCTCTGCGCATTCTCAAATATAATCTTCGGAGTCAGGTTATCAACAGGGATCTCATATAAAAGAGAATTCTGGTATTGCGGCAAATTCTGAGAGAGCAAATCCTTTGCCGTGGCTATCACCCCTTTGGAGGAGCAATAAGTCTGCAGACACCCTTTCCGTCCGCAACCACACTCCCTTTGCGAAGGGAAGAAAACCGGAATATGACCCAGCTCCGTAGCCATTCCACGACTTCCTGACAGTAGAATCCCATCACACACCACAGCCCCTCCGACTCCGGTACCCAAGGTTATCATCATAAAATTCTTAAGACCCCGGGCCGCACCGTAAGCACCTTCACCGGCCGCGGCCGCATTCGCATCATTGGCAACTACTACCCTCATCCCGAGATTCTTCTCCATCAAGTAACGCAAAGGCACAGGAGAAGCCCAGGGCAAATCCGTAGCACCCTCAATATTCCCGCTTGCTGCATTGACACACGGTGCTCCAACACCGGCACCTGAAATTTCCTTGCCGGGCACACTTGTAGCAATCAAAGCCTTGACACTTTGAGCAACACGGACAATAAACATCTCTGCATCCTCTCCGGACACTACTGTCGGAACACTATCCTTCACAACTATGCGACCCTCTGAATCCACCACTCCGAAAGCCGTATTTGTACCACCGATATCTATTCCGACATAATATTTACTTTGATTATCATTCATATCTTACCATTTTAATTTCTCCGAGATTCAGCATTAATTATTGCAACCATGAGTCAGGTGTACCAAAGTTAAGTCTCTTCACATAAAACTGTGAGAGAGTACACCTTCTAACTGCTAAGATAGCAAAAAATTAGGAAATAAACACTTTATTCACAAAAATAATTACAAAATCCCGGATACCTTTGGAATGATAAGGGTTACCGGCGGAGAAGAAATGGAGACTCCTCCAAGCTATCGAACAGCTTCGGCCGGAGGTGTCAGACCCATGGAACGTATGTAACCACTCTGAGGGATACAGCATTCATAGCATATATTTTCCAAATAGACATCGAGCGCCCTACGTATCTTTTCCCTATCGGGACCGGCTGTCCTTATCTCTTCAAATGTGGCATGAGGACCTTCACTATAAGCCACTACAGTTTCCCACTCTTCAGGCATCGTGATTCCCATCATGCAGGAATCCTTGCATTTCTTATATGGCCAGAAAGTATATCCGATATTTGCTTTTTTCATCACATCCACAAAATCAGACTGCCATTCCTCAGTATTATGCCCGATCTCTCCCATATACATAGGACGACCGCTACCATCCCGGAATCCTATAAAATTGTTGATAGCATCCCGAGTAGCATCCCCGCCGTATCTATGACATGTATAGATTATCAAAGGATCAAAATTAAAATCCCTGAACGGCTCGAAATTACTGTTCCATTGTGGTGCACCGAGCAAGATGATATGGTTCTTATCAACCAGTCTTATCCGGGCCACCGCACGTTTGTAGAGTGGTTCGAGCATTTCGTTTAGCTCATCCTTATCATCAAAATAATGTGCTATAGGCTCATTCAACAGTTCATATCCGAGCACCACCGGTTCATCCTTATATTTTGCAGCAATTTTATACCATATATCTAAAAACTGGTTTTGAGCTTTTCCACTTCTAAAAAGCCATGGATATCCATAGGAATCATCAATATTGTCCCCGGTCTGTCCTCCCGGCGCATCGTGCATATCCAGAATGAGATAAAGATTATTATCACGGCACCACCCTACAACACTATCAATCATTTCAAACCCTTTGTCCGGGTCAATAAGACCCATATAGGGTTCAGAAGTAAAAAGTTTATAATGAAAAGGTAATCTGACAGTATTGGCACCGGTGGAAGCTATATATTCCAAGTCAGCCCGCGTGATATAACGGTTACGGAATTTATCCCAGAAAACATCTGTTTCTTCCGGTCCAATCAATTCTCTGAGCATCTCATCGATTTTCCTGGCGGAATTGGTGCGCTTAAATCCAAACATATACCCCTCGGGATTAAGCCAGTTTCCAAGATTCGTTCCCGTAATAAACAGTTTTTCTCCGTCTGGAGTCACCAGATCGACACCCCTGATTCCAACAAATCCTTTACTTTGTAACAACCGGGGATTCTCATCTCCCTTTTTGGCATTAACCGAATAGATACTCGACAGCACAAGCATCAGCAATACAAATATTTTATTCATTTTATCTCCGGTTATAATTATTCGAGAGTGAATTCTACTTTACTACGGATATCCCCGGCAGAAGCACCAACCAATGCCGCGAATTTTCCCGGTTCTGCAACCCATTCATGCTTGTCTGCATCAAAGTAACCCAACATATCCTTATCGATAGTAAAGACAACCTCCCTGCTTTCACCGGGAGCGAGATTTATCTTCTCAAATCCTTTGAGTTCCTTTACAGGACGCGGCACACTGCTTTTTATATCTGAGATATAAAGCTGCACAGTCTCGCTTCCGGCACGTTGACCGATATTTGTAATGGGAATTCGCACTTCGACCTTATCTTCCTCATTCATTACGGGAGCACTGATTTGCGCCTTTCCATAACGGAAATCAGTATAACTCAAGCCATGACCGAAAGGGAACAGTGGTTTGATGTTATGAATGTCATGATGGCGATACCCCATAAAAATTCCCTCAGAATACTCCGCATCCCGGATATCCTCATCCTCTCGCTTAACTCCGAGATAATTCCCCCCATCAGCATGCACAGCCACATCTTCCAGACGCACCGGGAAACTAATGGGAAGTTTTCCCGAAGGATTCACTTTACCGAACAAGACATTTGCAAGAGCATTTCCAGTCTCCGAACCAAGATACCAGCCCTGCAGAATCGCCGGCACCTTTTCCACC
Organism: uncultured Sangeribacter sp.; assembly: GCA_964509225.1. Taxonomy (GTDB): domain Bacteria; phylum Bacteroidota; class Bacteroidia; order Bacteroidales; family Muribaculaceae; genus Lepagella. The sequence goes on along the minus strand of CAZDWB010000015.1, from coordinate 39,001 downwards.
CAGGGCATTGCAACTGCATTACCACTGATATTAACCACTATAAGATTTTTATTTGCTCTTGACAGCGCCTCTATCACCTTATCCTGATTATAGGGGAGCTCCAGACCTTCCCGGTCGGAATCCTCACAATCCTGTCCTGCGCTCTTATTGAGACCACCGACAAAAATCACGATATCCGCGTTTTTAGCAGCACTTACCGCCTCATCTATCAAAGCACTTTCCGAACGATTATCAGCTAAATCCTGACCCGTGGTAACACCATTATATTCCCCGGTAACGTCACCAACATATCCCCGGCAATATCCAACTTCTGCCCTATCCTTAACCAAGTTACGGATTCCATCCAAAGGTGACACCTCACGTTGAACCTTGAGCGAGGAGGAACCACCCCCTACCGTCATCATCTTGATAGCATTCTCTCCTACAACCAGTATCTTTTTATTTTTCTCAACATCAACAGGGAGTACATTCCCTTTGTTTTTCAATAACACAATACCCTCCTCTCCTATCCGGCGTGCCACATCATAATGGTCCTCACTGCAAAGGGACCCGAATCCCTGATTTCCACTCATTGAAGTACGGAAAATCAATCTCAGCACTCTTCGGGTCTTATCATTGAGCTCTTCCTCACCTACTTCACCACGGATAATCAAGTCTTTGTATGGATTGGCTAAATAATAATTATCGTAAGCATTGCTTGAGCCGTTTGCAAGACCATCCGTCCAACTTCCAAACTCCAGGTCGAGACCGTTCTTCACCGCCTCTGCCGTATCATGGGTTCCACCCCAATCACTTACAACGACACCATCGAATCCCCACTCACCCTTAAGGATATCGTTGAGCATTCTCTGATTATGGCACAAATGCTGATTCTGATATAGATTATAGGCGCCCATCAGTGTCCAAACTCCCCCCTCCTGAACTGCCGCTTTAAATGCAGGAAGATAGAGTTCATATAGAGTACGGTCATCTATAATGACATTCGTGGTGTGACGGTTTTTTTCATGGTTATTAAGGGCATAATGTTTCACACAAGCTGCCACCCCATTCTCCTGAACACCCTTAATATAAGGGACGACCAACTTTGATGCAAGCCAAGGGTCTTCTCCCATATACTCAAAATTCCTCCCGTTAAGGGGTGTTCGATAGATATTGACTCCCGGTCCCAGAATTATAGTCTTATTTCTATACCGGGCTTCCTCTCCGAGTGCCTTTCCATATTCCGATGCCAATGAGGGGTTCCAGGTTGCTGCCAGACATGTCAGCGCAGGGAAAGCTACACAGGAATCATTAGTCCATCCAGCCTGTTCCCATTCATCCCACATCACCTCCGGCCGGATTCCGTGTGGTCCGTCAGTTGCCCACACTTCCGGAATCCCCAGACGCTTCACTCCCGGCGAACAAAATTTTGATTGCGCGTGAATTAATGCAATTTTCTCATCTCTGCTCATTCGTGAGAGTGCGTCTTCAACCCTCTCCTCTATCGGTGCTTTCACATTCAGATAGACCGGTGTCGCTCCTGTAGCGACGCCTGCTGTCATCACAGCTATTCCAACAGCTGCCACTAATTTTCCGATTTTCATAATTTTTCTGATTCGCAATTATAATTTTCTATCTATATTTTCTATTTCAACCATGGCTTATCCTTAACAGGATTATATACCTGTGCGAAAAAGGGATTTCTTTGTGCCAGATAAGCATAATCAGCATCTCTGCTGAAACATTTCTCACACCAATGACCACCTTTCAAAATCGCCATAGGGCTAAGTTCAAAGCGATGACCCTCGCTGCATTCCCAGTCCAAAGGTGTTTGCATATCCCCTTTCGTCATTTTTTCAGAGAGACACTTTCCTCCTCGATAAGCAGCCGCCTGACGCATATCCTCAATATCCAGCTCCGACTCATCCTTGTTTTCATCATACCCATGACTGAAATGAATCCTCTCACATGAGGGCTTATCTAAATTCCACCCTGCCCAATCCGGGATTGAAGCGTACATAGCGCGACTGCCGAAAGCTGCCTTCACCTTATCCTCCTTACCATCTTTAAACCATGAAAGCGGACCGGTGGGCCGTTTACGGGCTATAATCCCCATTGCCCCCTTTATTACTCCGGAAGGTACCAGCTTGGCAAGTTTGAAATACCATGGCAGGCTTAAAGCAAATCTCTCGAAATAATCCTCTGCAGTGTCTCCACTACGAAAATGCAGATAATCATCCAAAAGATCTGAATCTTCATACCAGATACCATGAAAATTGTCCAGAGCGAACCACTCCGGAGAGAAAACCTTCTCAACCGGCGGACAACTCATAGCCTTCAATATAAGCTGTTCAAACTCATAATTCCCAAGGCGATAACCATCCCCATTCCCAAGATTATAATACCTATTCCAGAATTTCTCAGGTAAATCAGTGAGACAAATATTCGCCAGCAATCTACCGCTCTCCACATCCGTAGCCCATTCCAGAGCGCCACGTAAAGGAACGTGGAAAGTAATCGGGTCACTCCCCTTCTTTACTAACGAAGGACTTAAAATGCCCGTTTGTCTCAACGACACCCAATGTTTCAATCCCCCCTCCGATATTATTCTCTCTGCCTGTATCTTGGAAAAGGCATACATATCCCCGGCTGCATGCCACTGAGGGTCTCCTGTCCTACCCCAATGATAAGGAGAAACTCGCGGACCATATTGAGAAATGGAGCCGATATACACCACCTTTACACTTTCTCTTTTGACTGATGCTTTTACTCCCTTTACGATATTATGACATGCTATTGTATTGACCTTAATTGTCTTTTCTGGATAGTAATCTGCCGCGGGAGATACCATTCCTCCGACATGAAGCACAAAATCCGCGCCATCCACTCCTTTGCGGATTGCCTCATAATCAGTCAAATCACCCCACACCACTTCAATCTTGCCGCTCTCCTCTAACTTACCGAGCTTTTTACGATTTTTTGATGTGGGACGGGCCAGAACACGAAGATATAATTTATCGGGATGTTGCATTATTGCCTTCATCCCCTCAGAACCCATAGTACCAGTGGCACCCGTCAGAAATACTATCTTCTTTCCCATTTGCGTTAATTCTCTTTCTCTAATTTTTGCAATCTTAAAGTTGAATTCTGATACGGAAATTGAAGAAACAAAGTATTGAGTTCAATCCTTTGAGCTTTCAAATCCTTCTTCAGAGGTCGACCCATGGAATCATACCATACCAGATTCCATATTCCATCCCATCCCGTGGAATGTAGTTCTCCCTTAATATCACCGGGCTCCCAATTTCCGGCATTGACATTACCACCGGACAGATACAATATCTTATAATCTCCCCCTCCATGCGTATCCTTAACTATCGCCAATAAATAATCACCCCCCAGTCTCATCAGGTCCTCCTCCAGACTTCTGTCAAATACCCGCCAATAACCTTCCATAAGATCATACGATTTGTCAATGTAACTTTTCAATGCCAACGAATCGAAATCACTATCCCTTTTGGGGTTTCTTATCCACTTTTCCTCTGTCTCGAAAGTCAAGTCATAAACCTTTACTTCTCCTCCGACTGGTGTCCCTATCTCTAAGGAATCAAATTTCACCTTCCTATTGTCATTGAGAATCAATATCGGACTTAACGAATAGAAGCCGGCAGACACCTGCCAGCCTCTTTCATCCTTCAATATCTCAATATAGTTCATCTTCGGACTTAGATTCAGACTCAAAAATTCTGTCGCGCTTCCGGTAAGTATAGACTCTCCGTTTATTTTACCATCCACCCGGAGCGCAGGACTGACCGAAATTCCATCATCCTTGTCGATAAGAGAAAACGTAAACAACGCCACATCCTCCCCCATCTCATCCCGGAAAGCCCAGTACCATTCCTTACCCTTTGTCAGTTCTATTTTCCACTTTATGCAAAAATTATCCGGCTCCGATGAGCCCAATTCATCAGCCCTGACAATATTTTGTGGAGTATTCATACTTATACGCCGTGCATGACTGTCCGAACCTCCGGTCATGTCCATTATGGCACTCACGATACCCACAACTGCAAAAATCAATATTACAACACCTATTATCCGGTTTATCAACCACATCGAACGAAGATTGAAATGGGCACGAACTTTATCTATAAAAAACGTTACAACCCACCACCATCCTAAAGCACCAAGCAATATAAAAATATAACCCACAAGATAGTGTCCAACCTTTATCTCAGGCATTAGGAAATTGAAACGCGCGAACAATCCTATTATTAAGAATAGAATCAGCGGATTGGAAAAGGTAAACAGAAATCCCCCCAGAATATTTTTTTTGGCCGACACATCAATCTCCGCCGGGCGCTTCAACTGACTTGTAGGATTCTTTCTGAATAAATATATGCTGAAGGCGATAAGGACAACACTTCCCACAAGTTGTATTATCGAGGAATTCCGTTCTAAAGTGTCCTCGATAAACGACAGACCGAACCCGGTCAGCACACAATAAAATAAGTCAGAAAGAGCAGCTCCGATACCGGTATAAAAACCCGCCTTACGCCCCTTGTCAAGCGTGCGTTGAATACAGAGTATACCTACAGGACCCATGGGAGCGGAAATCAGTACTCCGATTGCCATCCCACGCCACATCATATAAAATATACTCTCTATCAGACTCATTGATTAATAATTAAGTAACCTCCGAGATTCCCCGGAATGCAAGCATACCGGCGCAACCGATATTTTTCTGCCACTGCCTCTCCGGAAATCGGTGCCCCTCCTGCATCGGTCACATTATAAACCGAATGGCACTTAGGACACACTGCGGTGTAATTCTCCGGGTTTATATTCACACGAATTATTGGCGAACATTCCACCGGGCATGATAAATCGTATGCCAAAGGAACATTGGGCTCACCCGTATAGGGATCCATACCACCTATCAATAGCACTCCTCCATATCCCGTCGCCGCGTTCTGGGCATAATTGAATCCTGCCGGCTCTATTACTGCCTGCCCACTGCTTTTATACAGTATGAAACGCCTTGAATCCCCATAACCATGCACACCCCAGGTATTCCATATACCCTGTCCGGTGAGATCAATACTTACCGGCATCGAAGGGATTCGGTCATCCTTGGCTGTCTCACACCCCGTAGTTATGATAGCGAGAAGCACAACCCACATCCAAACAAATTTCATCCCTTTACCTATCAGGCAACTCCCCCCTATTATTCAAACGGAATCTGACGAATGAGTTGGGCAAACTGGTCAGACATCTTCTTGAAGGTACCACTTACCATCATGGCCAGCATCTTGGGGATATTATCAATCTCCACCATGACCTTGCAACATTCATCACTCTGTGGGTAGATGTGCAGCAACAACGCTACACTGACAGGTGAGTTTTCTGTATCCATACGCACCAGTTCCGGTCGTTTCCTCTCGGTAACCCGCAGTGTCATGGCTCCGACAGGTCCTGCTGGAATTGTTATACTATCCTGGGACACCTCAATCTGTTCCAATGTTCTCTTCTGCTCTTCGGGAATACTTGAATCCGGCACCTTCTGAAGAAGCGCCTTAAGATTCTCGGGATTGGAAATCTTGTCAAAAACCTTTTCCGCTGAATAATTCAGCTCTACCTTATCACTTTTAATAGATGACATCTTAATAATATTAGAAATTAGAAGTTGAGTTTCGGAGTCCAGTTTCCCGGGTCTTTACGCCACTCCTTCAGAGTTTCGATATCGGAAGACTGGATGTAATGGATTTCACTTGCCACCTCTATCATAGCCGAATACGTCAGGAGGGATACCAATCGGATATTCTCCTCACGAAAACGCTTGATAGCCGAAGGGAATTCAAAATTAAACAACCCTACAATCCCTTCCACCTCACATCCGGAATTTCTGATAGCCTCAATCGCATTATAGGAAGAACCACCCGTAGATACGATATCCTCAATCACAACAACCTTACTTCCGGGTCGGAGATTCCCTTCTATCATATTTTCAAGTCCGTGGTCTTTGGGTGTTTTACGGATATAGACGTATGGCAGACCAAGACAATCAGCTGTGATTGCTCCGATTGCTATTGCCCCGGTTGCTACTCCGGCAATGGCATTTGCCTCGGGGTAAGTCTCAAGAATTACCCTGCTCAGCTCAACCTTGACAAAATTCCTGACATCCGGATAAGAGAGAACCCTCCGAATATCGGTATAAATTGGTGAGTTCCACCCTGAAGCCCAGACAAACGGACTTTCAGGCTGAAGCATGATTGCACTGATATGAAGTAGTTTTTCGGCAAGTAATTTATCGGTTTTTTCCATATTCTGAAGCCATTTAAAACGATTTCCCGATGTTACGGAAATGCAAATTTACACAATTTTTTTATGTATTCCTAACCATTCCAAAATTAAGTCAACCCTTAAATTTCCGCTATATATTGAAGAAACGGCGTCCCCGTGCGGTCATTAATGGTTCGAGCTGATAACAATACACCTCGGTACGAACAAATCCGGCGGAATACGGTGCTATCTCATATATTTCCCAAACAAACTCAATTCCATTGGTAGTAATCCGGAATTGAGCAGGGATGTTTATATCAGATGCCTCTACCAGCAGATCCTCCTTATTCCGGACCTGCTCGACCAGGATATCCCTAAGTTCCGGCATCTTATCGGGTTTTATAATATCCCGGAGAGTCAATATTTTTCTATCCTGGAGGGAATAATTGAGATACTTCAGCCATTGCATCCCATGACTTCCCCCATCATATTCATCAACATAATCCTCCCACACTACCAGTTTTGGGGTCAGTAAGACAATCGAGAGATTATCCATCAAATAACGCACACTTTCCTCTCCGCTCTCTTCAACCTGTTTCAATTCCCGACTCAATCGAGGTAAAGCCTTTCCATTTTCAAACCTTACCATGGCAAGTCGCTCAAGGCTGTCACGCAACTGACGTAATGCAGCATCCTCCCCGGCAACCGGCATCATTCCACTTCCACCTACCTGAATCAAAGCATACTTTCCGGCTTCAGCATCTGTAATTGTTGTGTCACGTGCAATGACACCGAATTCGTAACTTTCAAGCACAAGCTCATTCTCTCCCTTTTTCTCCTTACAACCGGAAAAGACTCCCAAAACCACAAGGAGCATAAGCAACATTAATCCCTTTCTCATTCCTTTAATCCTTTTTAATCTTCTCTCTATTTAACCATCAAATCCTGTTCCTCCCCCGATTAAGCTCATTCCCCCCTTTATCTGCTTTTATCCCTTTTAATCGGCAGGCATCAGATTAATTATTTTTGATAACCATTATAGACAACAAATTTAATTCTTTCCTCAAATATCCGCAACAAGCCTTCCTCTTTTTTTGGAAAAATTAAAACTTTCTATCTCTTCGATATGTTTCTTTTAAAAGCCGTAATACTCTGGCATCGGCATAGAAGCTATGAAACAAGCGTTCAGCCGCTTCAAATCAACCATATCAAATTATATCTAATATAGACATGCTACTTGACATCTTCTACCTGATTTTAGGGGCTGCCCTGATTCTGTTCGGAGCCAACTATCTCACTGACGGCGCATCCGCAATAGCCAAACGTATAGGAATTTCCGATTTAATCATAGGCCTGACTATTGTTGCCGTAGGCACATCAGCCCCGGAACTTGTGGTGAGCATAATATCCGCAATAAAAGGTAATGCCGGGTTGGCTATTGGAAATGTTGTGGGCAGCAATATCTTCAATATCTTTGTAATAATCGGAGTGACAGCGCTTATCCGACCGATGTCAATTGATAAATCTTTAATGTCAAAAGATATTCTGTTAGTCCTTCTGTCAGCAATTGTGCTTCTTGTGATGGGGAATACCCCTCTTCTCAACGGAGCTTCTGCGCCGGTTCTCTCCCGTTCTGACGGAATCATACTCCTCTTGTTCTTTATGATTTTTATGCGCCATACCTATTCCACCGCAACTCAGACCAAACCTTCCATCCCTGAGTCTGCCGGCACGCAAGCTATAGACTCCGGCACACATACATCTCAGCCGGAGAGTGTTTCAGCTGACAAAAAAAATCCGGACCTGTTCCTATCCATTATCTATATTCTCGGAGGTTTAGCGGGACTGATTTGGGGAGGCGACAGATTTGTGGATGGAGCCTCCGGGATAGCCTCGGCTTTGGGGGTAAGCGATGCGGTCATCGGGCTCACAATAGTAGCCGCCGGCACTTCCCTCCCGGAACTCGCGACTTCTGTTGTGGCTGCCATTAAAGGGAAACCGGGTATTGCTCTCGGAAATGTTATAGGAAGCAATATCTTTAATATTTTCATGGTGTTAGGTGTAGCCGCTACCATCCACCCCATCCCTTTCGGGGGGATTGGAAATTTCGATTTGCTCACCCTAACGGCTGCATGTTTCCTATTCTGGCTCTTCGCCAGATACTACAAAGACCGAACCATTACGCGACTTGAAGGGGGATTACTGGTTGCTTGCTATATCGCCTATGTAATAGCGATGCTGGTATAAAACACCACTCGCTGTTTTGTAGCGTCTTACCAACCGGCACCTCCTCCGCCGCCACCGGTGCTTCCGCCGCCGAAACCTCCTCCGATGCCGCCACCGAATCCACCTCCACCACGAGAAGACGCTCCTAAGATTGCTCCGGCTGCCAGCAACGCTCCGTCATTATTCTTCTTCGGTATCTTATATCTCCGTTCCTCCGTGTGATGACAGAAAAGACACTTATAAGTCTTCACACCCTCCCCTCCATGATGTATAGTTGCCGGGCGAATCACACGATCACTTACAAGCTGCATTGCAACAGTATGACATGCAGGACATTCGGTATAAGTAGTCTGTTTTTCACGGAAGGGGAAACGTTCTATCGTGCCACATTCAGGACATACCCACACATCGTAATCCACACTTCCAAGTTTCTCCTCCAGATCCTGCGAACTGCTCAGCAATTCATTATCCTGTTCCTCTGAAAGTTTATTCATCTTATGCCCGCAGGTAGGACACTTAATTCTTCTGTTCCGGTTCCTGTGATAGAGCGATTCGGCTATTATCGCGAAGGGTAAGAGTAACCCGGCCGAAAAAAATACCAATATCCAGTAAACCACCTTTTTCGAACGCCATAATTTCGCCCTGTGATATACATCCTCTTTTCGACTTTTACGTAAATCCCCGATGAACATCACTATTCCGCTCGCCGTTATCACCAGAACGACAATCAGGATAAAATTATAGAATGTAGTCTTGTCAAGGGCTTTCGGTCCCTGATTGTATATATCATCCTCTTGGGACATGAGTTCCTCCGCATTCCGGGGATTCTCCAGAATTCCCACAGTAGTGCTTACAGCATTCTCAATACCCTCCGCCGGTCTCCCCTCTCGCATGAACGGAACCAGTTTTTCAGTTATAATCTGACGGCATAACATATCCGTCAGCACTCCCTCTACTCCATATCCTGTTGTGATAAAGGCTTTTTTACCACCCATATCCACAACAAGAAGCACTCCATTATCCTTATCACTTTTTCCAAGACCCCAATCCTGGAATAAACCTACACTATATGGTTGAATCTCTTCCCTTCCGAGATTTGGCAGAATCGCAACACCCATCTCTACACTTGTGGAATTCCTTAGATTCCACAACATATCGTTAATTCTATCTATATCAGCAGCTTCAAGAACCCCGGCTTCATCCGCTACATAATGATGCCGGTCTGCGATATTAGGATTTGCGGGATATTTCTCAGCCCTGACAAGACCAAATCCGGTAAAAAATAAAAACAACAGAAAGATTGTCTTACGCATATATTTTACTCCAAGTTAAATCTTTATTTAATTTATTCCCTAAACTGCCGGAAGGCTGTGACCATTCAATTTTCTGAACAAATCAAGTGCATATACATCTGTCATACCCGAAATGTGGTCCAGGACACTTTGAATCTTGCCATACAAATCCGGTGAATGAACATCGTATTGTCTCGGCACTTTCTCAAGTAATAATTTTGAAAAATTTCGCTCCGGATGCAACACTGCTTCCATAAGTTCATGCAGAAGATAGGTCAGAATTCGATTACCGGCAATCTCGATATCCACTACATCGGGTGCATTATAAATCTTGGCATAAGCCGTTGCCGAGCAAGCTGAGTAAGCCATCCGTAAACGTTCCGCCATATCTCCCACTAAAGTAGCATGATAATTACCTGCCAATATATCTTTTTCATTCTCTACAAACACTCGGGCACACTCATCCACCATCGCTCCAATCACATTGGAACGAAGATACCCTATCTTCTCATTAGGATCCTCCAGCCGCTCCATACTCCGCTTCATGGATTCCTTACGTTCCCTGTCAAAAAAACCAAGCATCAATCCCATCACCTCCTCAGTGCGGAGGATACCCAACTTATGAGCATCCTCAAGATCCATAATCTGATAACATATATCATCGGCAGCCTCTACAAGCCATACCAACGGATGTCGAAGATAAAATCCCTCCTTGAACTGTGGGATTCCCAATTCAGCAGCGACTCTGCCATAAACTTCCTTTTCAGAATCGAAAAATCCGAATTTACCCTTCTCTCCTGCATACAATGAATTGTAGGGATATTTGACAATTGAGGCTAACGTGCTGTAAGTCATAGCAAATCCTCCCTTTCTTCGCCCAACAAACTCATGAGTGAGAAGACGAAAAGAATTTGCATTCCCCTCGAAATTCACCAGGTCATTCCATTGATTCTCGCTGAGACTTCCCTGCAACTCCTGACCCTCTCCTTCACTGAAGAAAGTGGAGATAGTCTTTTCTCCACTATGTCCAAAAGGGGGATTTCCCAAATCATGAGCCAGACATGCTGTCGCCACTATATCCCCTATGTTGGCAAGTTTATCTTTTTCCTCAGCAGAGAGAGAACGGGTCATCCCTAAAAGGCGATAGACAGTATTGGCCATCGAACGTCCTACGGAAGAGACTTCCAGACTGTGTGTCAATCTATTATGCACAAAAATGCTTCCCGGAAGAGGAAAAACCTGTGTCTTATTCTGGAGTCGGCGAAACGGCGAGGAAAACACCAACCTGTCATAGTCTCGCTGGAAGTCACTTCTTATATGTTGACGCGAATCATGGAATTCCTCCATCCCGAGTCTTTTATCATTAATCAAACTGTTCCAATCCATATTGACCACAAATTTAACAAACAAATTGAAATAATGCACCGCAAAAATACGTTTAACTACAGAACGACTTCAACAATCAATGAATAAACAACACTACACCCGAAATTCATTTCACCGGCTCCATCAGATTTTGATGGGGTTGATGATGGTTTTGTGTGGCATTGCCACATCTTACGCACGTCCGGGTGATAAAATATTGAATCGTCCCTACGCTGACCAGAAACGAATCCACCTCGGCTTCTCGGTGGGAATGCACTTTCAGGACCTCAAGTTCACTCACAACGGATTCCTCACACCCGATGGACAACAATGGGTGGCTGAAGTGCCCGGATGGTCACCGGGATTTTGTGTCAACGTTTTAGGAGACCTCCGACTTCATAAATATTTCAATCTCCGATTCTCTCCCGGAATGTATTTCGGGTCGAAGTCGGTAGAGATGATTGATGTCAACTCAGTTTCAAACGGCACAGCACTTATCTCGGCCCGACAGGAAGTGAAAAGTGCATACGTAGTAGCGCCATTTGACTTAAAAATCTCCGGCGACAGATATCACAACTCCCGACCCTACGTCACCGGTGGAATCATGGCCACTTTCGATGTTAGCAAGAAAAGATCGGAATATTTAAAATTTAACACTGCAGACGTATATCTGACGGTTGGAGCTGGTTGTGACTTTTATCTCCCTTTCTTCAAATTTATTCCTGAAATTAAATTTTGTTTCGGACTCACCGACATCCTCGTCCACAATCGCCCCGATTTGGATGAAGACCCGGAAACCTTTAAAATAACTCAGAGTCTTAAGAAAGTGAAATCCAATATGATTGTATTAACTTTCTATTTCGAATAGCCGCATGAAACGCTTTTTAATAATCGTCACTGTAATTCTCGGTTTCTCCCTCTCGGTTGCAGCTCAAAGCGACTTGCAACTCACTCAATATTGGGCGATGCCCACCTACTTCAATCCGGCATTTACAGGTTCTACAGATTATCTCCGCATCCGTGGAGGAGCTCGGCTTCAATGGCTTGGAATTCACAATGCCCCTAAGTCCTTTCTTGCAACCGCCGACTCTCCGATAAAAATCGGAAAAAAACGCATTGGACTCGGAGTCACTGCAATGCAGGAATCCTACGGTCTCTTTTCCGACCTGCACATCAATATCCAGGCCTCTTACAAATTCAAAATTCTCAAGGGGGAGATGAGTGTCGGCGTTCAAGGGGGTTACCTTAATTCAAAATTCAAGGGCTCGGACATTTATATACCCGACAATGACGACTATCATGAAGGAACAGATACTTCCCTCCCCACTCAGGACCTCACCGGTAACGGCTTCGACCTCTCGGCAGGTATATCCTATACACACAAATACTTCTCTCTGGGAATTTCAGGATTACATCTTTTGAATCCCAAATTGAATATGTCGATTGAAGGGTCAGAATCCACTGAGTCCAATGAATATGAAACTGAAGTGCCCAGAATCTTATATTTTGCAGGTTTCGGCAATATTCCCCTAAAAAACACGTTATTTGAATTGCAGCCCTCTCTATCGGTCAGAACTGATTTCTCACAATTTTCCGCCGATATTACCATGCGTGCTCTCTACAACAAGTTCCTCAGTGTCGGTCTGGGTTACAGATGGGATGATGCAATTTGTGTGATGATAGGTGCTGAATTCAAAAATTTCTTCATCGGGTATGCCTATGACTATCCCACTTCCGCAATCGCAAAGGGGAGTTCCGGCAGCCACGAACTCATAGCCGGTTACCAATTAAAACTTGACTTTTCCGGCAAAAATAAAAACAAACACCGTTCCATTCGAATAATGTAGCGTTATGATTAAGATACCATTCTATAGTGTAAAACACCTTACTTCCTGGGCACACCTGCCGAAGGCTCTTATGGCAGTGACCATTCTGATGATGCTCTCTGCCCTCTCCTCTTGCATGGCTCCCCGTGGCGGAAGCGCCGGTGGTGAAGTAACCGGAGTCGGTGGTTCATCTTTTGCTGAACCAACCCCTTACGGCATGGTCCTTATTGACCGTGGCGCTTATCGCATGGGTCCCGCTAAGGATGATTCTGTAGCCGGAATCTCCGCCAACAACCGTGGCGTCAGCGTAGATGCTTTCTGGATGGACGAGACTGAAGTAACTAATTCCAAATATAAACAATTCGTTTTCTGGGTGCGCGATTCCATCATCCGCGAACGACTTGCCGACCCATCTTTCGGTGGAAACGAGGCTTTCAAAATTGAAGAAGACAGGGAAGGAAATCCTATCACTCCCTATCTCAATTGGAATCGACCCATCCCCTGGAGAAACCCCAATGAGGATGAAGCTCGCGCCATCGAAAGTGTCTATCGCACCAACCCTATCACCGGTCGCCGGGAACTCGATCCTACACAGCTTAACTATCGCTATGAAATCTTCAATCATACCGAAGCTGCCAAACGTAAAAACCGACTCGACCCGACCCGCAGGGAGTATAACACTGATAAACCGGTGCCCACAGAACTGCCTACCATTTCCAAGGACACTGCTTATCTGGCCGAAAATGGCGAGATCATTCGTGAAACCATCACTCGTCCCCTTACCGGCGACTACGACTTCCTTAACACGTATATCGTAAACGTTTACCCCGACACCACTGCCTGGATCAACGATTTCGAAAACGCCTATAACGAACCCTATACCCGTCTTTACTTCTCACACGCCGGATATAACGACTATCCCGTGGTAGGAGTAAGCTGGGAACAGGCCAACGCTTTTTCAAATTGGCGCACCGACTATCTGCGGCGTTCACTCGGCAAAGAGGGAGTATATGTGGAACCATTCAGACTCCCTACCGAAGCTGAATGGGAATATGCGGCCCGCGCCGGAAACTCTGAAAGTGCATATCCCTGGGAAGAAACCCTCCCTTACGATGAACGCGGTTGCTTCTATGCCAACTTCAAACCGATGGATGGTGACTTCGTGCGCGATGGTCATGTCATAACATCTGCAGTAGGCACTTTTAAACCTAACGATTTCGGTCTCTACGACATGGCAGGTAATGTGTCGGAATGGACCTCAACTGCCTATACCGAAAGTCTCAACAAACTGACTTCCGACCTGAATCCTGAATATCGTTATGATGCGGCTAAGGAGGATCCTTACAAGATGAAGCGGAAAATTGTGAGAGGTGGTTCTTGGAAAGATGTGGCCCAAAATCTGCGCTCTGACCTCCGTATGTGGGAATATCAGAACGAACAGCGCTCATACATCGGATTCCGTAATGTCCGCTCACAGATCGGTTTTGCCAAAGGCACTCAAAAGAAGAAAAAATGAAGTTGTCTGACTATTCTACGGATACTTCATTCATATACATAAATTAATATAACACAGTTCAGACAACTTCAATTCAACCATGGGAAAAATAAAAAAATTCGGCAATGTCATCGAACGTTTCCTTCACGGAGAGAAGGGACAGCGTTTCTTTAACTTCGCCTATTCTATAGGTGCAGCTATCGTAATTTGGGGTGCACTTTTCAAAATCCTGCACCTTCCCGGTGGTTCCACCCTTCTTTGTATAGGTATGGGTACGGAGATTGCGATGTTTATCCTCACCGCATTTGACCGTCCACCGAAAGAATATGCATGGGAAGAGGTGTTCCCGGCACTTGACTCCCATAATCCTGAAGACCGTCCCGATTTCTCGGGTGGCGGAGGTGGCGGAATCATCATCAATGGTGCCTCTTCCGGGGGGTATACGGATGATGAATCTTTACCTTCAGCCGCTGTAGCCCGTGCTGAAGCAGGGATTCCCGCCGGAGTTAATCTATCGCAGGAAGATACCGACTCTCTTCGGGAAAGCATTGCGAAAATGGCTGCTGCCAGCGACCAGCTGTCACAAATGGCTGAACTCACCACCGCTACTCAGGAATACCTCTCCCGAATGGCTGGAATCGCTGATCAAATGTCTCAACTTCAAGAAACTACTGCAGCCCTTAATGCGGCAAGCAATACTCTGCTTAACGCTTACCAGGCTATCTCCGGAAATTCAGACGCGCTTGAAGCCAATGCCGGAGGATATGTAGACAGAATGGAAGACCTCAACCGCAATCTCAGCGGACTTAATACTATCTACGAGATTCAACTCAAAAGCGTTTCCTCACAGCTTGAAGCAATCGACCGTGTGGGACGTGGCTTGAAGGATATTCGCGACATGTATGAGAAATCTGCCGCACAGTCTTCACGTTATTGCGAAGAGACTGAAAAGATGGCACGATACATGAAACAACTGAATCAGGTTTATGAAAAGATGATCACCGCAATGACCATCAATATGAACAACCCCATGATGGGTGGCGGAGTCTCTCAACCCAACCCCTTCGCTTCCAATCCTGAAAATGAGGCTTAATCATCTTTAAACTGAAAGCTAATGGCAGGTGGTAATAATGTAGCCAGAATGTCGCCCCGACAGAGGATGATCAACTTGATGTATATCGTGTTGACCGCCATGTTGGCACTCAATGTCTCCAGCGATGTCTTAAATGGTTTCTCTCAGGTGCAGGAAGGTCTGTCCCGCACCAACCTCAATATGTCGGCTAAAAATGAGATACAATTCAATTACCTTGCCGACCTTTACGAACAGAACCCGGCTAAGGCCGGTCCTTGGTACAATAAAGGGGTTGAGCTTCACAACCGCTCCAATTCCCTTTATCTCGCTATCGACTCACTCAAAACTATGATTGCCCGGCAAGCCGATGGTGAAAAAGGTGATTACAACAATATTATCAATAACGATGACCTTGAAGCTTCCGCCACTGTGATGCTTAATCCTACCTCCCTGCGTGGCAAAAAACTTCGTTCTCAAATTATTGAATATCGCGACTATGTTTCATCCCTGATTCCCGATGAGAACAAACGCAAGGCGGTCATAAGTATGCTTAATGTGGATGTTAAAAAGACCCCCGGCACCGTCTCCCCTCTTTCCTGGGAAGAAAAAACCTTTGAGAATATGCCGGCTGTGGCTGCCGTCACTATGCTCACCAAGATTCAGAATGATATACGTCAGGCTGAATCCGAAGCTCTCGCAAATCTCATTAATAATGTTGATATCGGAGACATTCGTGTAAACTCACTTGATGCTTACGTTATTCCCAATTCCACAATGATTATGCGAGGCGGCAAATACTCAGCCCGTATCGTACTTGCTGCAATTGACACCACTCAACGTCCCTCAATCTTTGTCAATGGTGCGAAACTCAACTCACCCTCCGGACTTTATGAATTCACTGCCGGCTCAACCGGCACTCATGAATATTCCGGCTATATTGAAGTGCCCCGCCCAGACGGCTCAATCGAACGCAGACCTTTCAAATCCGCATACACCGTAATGGAGCCTATGGCTACAATCTCTCCAACGATGATGAATGTGCTTTATGCCGGAATCGACAATCCAATCTCTATCTCCGTCCCCGGAGTCCCCATGACAGCTATTCAAGCTTCTATGACAAACGGTTCCCTTACACGTAACGGTGACCACTGGATAGCTCGCCCGGGAAAAGTAGGTTCGGAGTCTGTGATTTCAGTTACGGCTCAACTCGAAGGACGAAGCACGGAGGTTGGCTCTATGAAGTTTCGGGTGCGTAAGCTGCCCGACCCGACACCATACATCGCCATGCGTGATGCTTCCGGCAACTCGGTCCATTACAAAGGTACTCCAAAGCGTATCTCTAAAGCCGCACTTATGGCAGCCGACGGTCTCGGGGCAGCTATTGATGATGATATCCTCAATGTTACATACTCAGTGCTTTCATTTACTACCGTTTTCTTTGACTCGATGGGAAATGCAATGCCGGAAAATTCAAACGGTGCTCATTTTTCACCTCGTCAGAAGGAACGTTTCAAACAATTGAAACCAGGGAAAAGTTTCTTCATTTCCAATGTTAAGGCAAAAGGACCTGATGGAATTACCCGCGACATATCTCCCATGGAGGTCGGTCTTAATTGATAAATTGCTGATTCTCCTCTTTTCTTAAACCGATTATATACCGCAAGATGAAGATATATAGATATTTTGGTCCTCTAACAGCTGTGGCTGCGATATGCTTCGCCACTTTCACCCCATCTGCTCAGGTGGAGAATGCCGGTGGTGTACGCCGTCGCTCAGAACGCGAAAAGAAAAATCAAGATGCCGGACCAACTGTCACTCAGCGTATGCAAGGGTTCTATGAAAATAAGGAAACCCATGACGCCGATTTGGAATATATGAGGCGCATTTATCGCCAACTCGACCTCCAGAAAGAGAAAAACCAACCTCTTTACTTCCCCGAAGATGTAATTGACGGGCAAATGAACTTGTTCCGTATTATTATGAAAGGGGTGGTAGACGGTTCCATTCCGGCTTACGAATATCTCGACGGAAGAGAAGTATTTACCGACAAATACCAAGTTAATATCCCGGAAATGCTCGATAGATTCGGCATCTATTACAACACTACCGGCTCCGGTAAAAACGCTAAATATGTGATTGAAGAAGCCGATGTTCCCACAGCACAGGTGCTCAACTATTACATTCTGGAAAAATGGGAGTTTGACCGTCGCTCTAATCAGATGAAGACACGTGTTGAAGCAATCTGTCCGGTGCTTAACCGCACTTCGGATTTTGGTGGCGAAGCACGCTATCCCATGTTTTGGGTGAAGTTTGATGCTCTCCGGCCTTTCCTCGCCCAACAATATATTTTCCTCTCCGATGATAATAATCTCCCTCAATATAGTCTCGATGATTACTTCAATCTCGGAATGTATGACGGTGATATATATAAAACCACCAATTTGCGAAATCTCTCGATGAATCAGATGTTCCCCGATGAGGATGACCGCAAACATGCCCAGGATAGCATTGACCGCCGGTTGCGTGAGTATGGTAAGAACCTTTGGGTTCCTACTCGCGAGGAATACCTTGCCATGAAGGAGAGAGAAGCGGAATTAGCTAAGAAAATCGCTGCCGGTGACACTCTCCCGGATAGAACGGTTGTGGAAGAAAAGGTTAATGAAACAAAAACAGTTAAGAAAACCACTTCTTCGACCAAAAAAAGAACCACAACAAAAAAACGTGCTTCTACAAAGGCGAAATCTTCTTCTAACTCCTCGAATTCCAACGCAACTAAATCTGTGAGACGTCGTCGAAAATAATCTCCCCTATTACAATATTAGAGGGTGTATCAAAATAAAAATTTTGATACACCCTCTAAAGTTTGTAAGAATGGGTCAGATACAAGACCCTGGGGATGAGACAGAAGGGAGCATACTAAAGTATGTGACCGATACCGAGTTCCGATATCAACGCCGAAGATGACCTATTATGACCCATCGGCTTTTTTAATTCTCTCTACTTTTATATTCGGGAATTATAATACCCAGCGTGCCGGGAGTCCGATACCTCTACCCCCTCGGCTGGTGTAGGTAAATGCCATGCGGAGGAACCATTTTCGCCATCCGCTTAGATTAGAATCCTTTCTGACTCGCTTTAAAAGTTCCGTGACTGCAATGATATTCCCCTCCTTGTTATATTGAGCTGCAAGAATTATCCGCCTGTAAGCAATCCAGCGAACTAATCCCTCTTTCGAATCTACAGAAGATTTCAATACCGCTTCTTCCGCCTTGTCAAGAGCTCGCTCCCATTCCCCCTGTCTGGAACTGAAATCAGCACCTGTTATGGAATCCTCCCGGCAATAAACATCCACCGGAATTTCCTTTAAACTCACCATCTTGGGACTCCCCAATAACAAGCGGACTCCTAATTCCCAGTCATCCCAGCCGGTTAATTCCGTATTCCATCCACCATGCCGCTGAAAGTAGTCCCTGCGCACAGCATAACCCTGAGTTCGCAGCAAACTATGTACAAGATGGGAAAAGACAGGGTGATGACCTGAACCGTGGGTCACCTGCATCCTCCCCTTCAATCCATGAAGTCGCACCCGCCAACTTATCAGGTCTGCATCCCGGTGTGCTGCAAACGTTTCCATAATACGCTTCACATGACCCGGCTCCATTGTGTCATCCGAATCGAAAAACATCACATATTCACTCCGGGAATAATCAAATCCCCGCTGTCTCGCACGTGCTGCTCCCCTCTCGGGTTCAGTTAATATATCTACTTGAAAATCCGGAGCTTCGTTATGTTTCTTCCAGCGCACAAGCACCTCCGGTGTGCGGTCTGTAGAGTTATTATCCACCACTATCAGACGAATAGGACGATAAGTCTGTGCCTTAATACTGTCAAGTGTACGGAGAACAAGACCTGACCTATTGAAAACCGGAACTATTATGGTCATATCAGCCCCATTGGTGGGGATATTTACTGCAGTTGTATCCATTACGTTACAAATATAATAATTTTATCTTATTAAAATTCCAACTGAGAGTAATTTTAAGCGTTAAATGCTCCTTGAAGACATTCCTGAATTTATATTCCCATACATATCATTGATTAACCCTTTTCTTCTCAATTCGGGTTTACCCCTGAAACTTTTCTTCTTGCTCTTTTACTTTAATTTACCCCAATACATATTATGAAAATTATTTAAAAATCACTAACTTTGTCTCAACAGATTTACAGAGATGTTCGCCGGCAGGCATGCCGGACTCCGGGTGTAAGATTATTATAATGAAAGATTCTTTTGTCAAAACTCGCTTGCAGGTTCTTGTCGCCACTTACGGCAACGGTATACTAAATATCACACCTGAGGCCTATCCACCCACACCGGGAGTTCAATTTCTGGTTTCCTGGCAGAAAAGCGATGGCATCACCTTACCGGACTATCTCATTCGTGAAGACTTGACCATTATTAAGACTCCCACTACCGGTCTGAGTGCCAACCGCAATAATGCACTCCGGGCTGCTTCCGCTCCTCTCCTGCTCATTGCCGATGATGATTTGCATTATACTTCAGAAAATTTTCTTTTCATAATCGAATCTTTCGACAAGAACCCCTCCGCCGATATTATAACTTTTCAATATTCGGATTCCCAAACCCCTTCTCGTTCTTATCCCAATCATTCTTTCAACCTTGCCGTTCCACCTAAAGGGTATTACATCTCCAGCATCGAAATTGCACTTCGGCGTGAAAGCCTTCTGGATATGAATGGGGAACTGATTGCCAGTTTCGACAATCGGTTCGGGGTCGGGGGCACTTTCCCGGCAGGTGAAGAGAATATATTTATCAACGACCTGATATCCGCCGGATTGAATGGTGTTTTCATACCGCACACAATAGTATCTCATGACCACCCTTCTACATCCGAACGTCTTGGGGACTCCGATGAATTCATAGCCGGTAAAGGAGCAATGATGACGTTGATTCATCCCCATTCCTGGTTTCTGAGGATGATAGCACATGCCGTCCGTGCTTCCAAACATGAGAAACATTCTTTTATCAAATATTGCAGATTATGGCTCAACGGGGTATTTTCTCTTAACGGTTCTAAATCCCGATTCCAGCGATTATTAACACCCCTCATCTATCTGCTCGGATTCATAATATATGCTCTCATATCCTCGATGGTCCCCCTGCAATTGGATGATTGGGTCTTCAGGACCGGTTATCTCGATGCGACGGAAGGGAATCAAGCCATATCTTTGACCGGAATAGCTGAATATTTCTCAGCAGGTGCTGTCAACGACAACATAAGATTGTCAAACATGTTTGGCATCCTCTTCTCAACTTCACTTCCCCGATTCCTCTTTCCTATATTTAATGCCTTGGTTATAATAGGCTCAATGAGGTTAATACTCTCCCTTTCCAATGGGACCGGTAAGGAGCATTCCCCTTCCTTACTTATCTGGATATGGGGAATGATGATTGCTTTCCTTCCCTGGAGAAATTCGCTCTTCGTTCTCACGTACTCCCTGAATTATATTTGGAGCGGTTTTTTCGCCCTACTTTTCCTATACCTTATATTACGCTATCTCCGCCGAACATCGAAATTTAATCTATTACTCCTGCTCATTTCCGCTTTCCCGGCGGCCTTGTTCCATGAAGGGTTTGCAATACCCCTTGCAGGAGGTCTTTGGGGTTATTCGCTGATTTCGCTCCTTAATAAGAAGACTCTCCCCTGCGGATGGTGGTTTACCCTTTCCCTATTTTCCATAATGGGTTTTCTCCCGTTAATGACACCGGCCCTACTTAATCGAGGGACATCCGAAATTTCCACATATCGTATAAATCCATCCCTGCTGATCGATTATATCCTTCCATTACTCTTGGTATCATATTTCGCCGTAAGAATTGCCATCCCCAAATTCCGGAATCAGACAATTTCCTTCATTAAGTCTGAAATTGTCATCATTCCCCTAATAACCATGATTCTTGCCGGCTCCTTGAGTCTGGTTTTCAATCATACTCCACGTATGAGTTATTTGTCGAATCTTATGGCTATTATCATCATAGCGTATAGTATCCGACATATACAAAAGCATAAAGGATATAAACTTATCACCATTGCCATATTTATCGGAATCGTAGTCCAGTCAGCAGCCACAATCACCTACCAGCATCGTCTGCTTAAAGAACATAGGGAAATAATATCCCTAATCTTAAAATCAAAACATGGCTCTATCTTCTACGACAATCTCCAGCCACAAGATTGCCCCCGGATTACTCTGTATATGCCGGTTCGGAGTGAATGGACCACTCCATACTCCTTCAGGGCCTTTAAGGAGGGGATGAAATATATTCCCGGGATGGAAAATAAAACATTCCCGGCTATAATACCGGCTAATCTACATTCCGCACCTATCGGTTCTTATCCCGAAGGGGTGATAGCTCCCATGAAAATTGCCCCTGAAAGTAATGAAGGGTTATATGAGATAATAGACCTCAAAGGGAAAAATGAGGTGATATACGCTATCTCTCTCCCTTACATTAATGAAAAGGGAGATTCTTTAACTTTTCTGAAATTAAAAGATTTCAATCCTCTTTATGTCCGGATGGCGGTAGGAAAGTGTCAGTAAAATATATGGGACGTTGTTTCACCTCAGTATATATTTTCCCCACATACTCTCCCACTATTCCCAGACCGAGCAAGACAACCCCGGAACAGAACCAAATAGAAAGCATCATCGATGCCCATCCCTCAATGGCCCGATGATTGAAATGATTTATCAAGACATAAATCAATATCCCCAGAGCCACCAAAAGGAATAAAAGACTTATTACAAATAACATCCTTACGGGACGCACCGAGAGTGATGTGATGGCATTAATCGCAAGATTGATCAACTTGAAGATTGAGTATTTGGTCACACCTGCTGCTCTTTCAGTCCTTGCATACTTCACAATCGTCTGCTTATACCCTATCATCGGAATCAATCCACGTAGATAGAGATTCCTTTCAGGAAAACTCAACAAAGCCTCAACTACCCTTCGCGACATCAATCTGAATTCCGAATGATTATAAATGGTATTGGTGCCGAGTTTTTGCATTATCTTATAGAATCCTAACGCTGTCTCCCTTTTAAACCATGTGTCCTTTCCCCTACTGTCCCGTACGCCATATACCACTTCCGCACCATCTCTGTAATCCTTCACCATATCTATGACAGCCTCCGGCTCATCCTGTAAATCTACATCCATCGTCACCATAGCGTCACATCGGTCCTTGACCATTTCCATCCCTGCTATCAACGCCGGTTGCTGTCCCTCATTTTTTGATAATTTCAAACCGGCGACATTCTGATAAGTTTCGTTGAGACCACTTATGATACTCCAGGTCCTGTCACTGCTGCCATCATCAACATAAAGCATAAAGCTCTTAGCTGATATCAGTCCGTCATCTATCATCCTCCTTAATAGATTCTGCAAAACCTTATTGCTTATTTCTATCACCTCCTCTTCATTATAACAGGGTATGATGATTCCCAACACCGGTTTCTCCCTTTTTTCCTCCAAATTTCCCTCTATATTTCTCATGGATGACTGTATTATCTAATTACCATTTCGGCAATATTGATTAAAACGCAATTACCTCACGTTTTAAAAAACGAAAAATTAAAGATTGACAAATATAAGGATTTTTTCGGAACATTCACTACTTTTTCTTAATTTTGAATTTATTTTATCCCTCTCTCCCCGGAGGAGTTAATCTCACGATAATTAAAAGCGAAAGGACTTATTATTATTAAAATAAAGTCATAATCACTACTGCCTTAACTCCCTCCAACGAGTCATACCCGGGGAAGGAATGACGTGCATGCGTTTTGTTATGTTTGCCAAGGGGTGCTTGGCGTGATTTAAAATTTAGCCATGAGCGAAAGTAAAGAGAATTCCAACTCTTATAAGAATATACTTAAGTCTACTTCTATTTTGGGGGGTGTGCAGCTTTATCAGATGCTCATCACCCTCATTCGAGGTAAATTCGTGGCAATTCTCCTCGGTCCGGCCGGAATGGGTATAAACGCACTTTTCAATTCCCTATCCCTTACCATCTCACAATTTGCATCTTTTGGGCTTAATATCGCCATTGTCAAAGAGGTTTCCACCACCAAAGATGACCCTCATCGTCTCTCGATTCTCATCTCTCTCTTAAAACGTCTCTTAACCGCTACCGCCCTCATCGGTGCTTTGCTTTGCTTCTTCTTCTCCGAACCCCTGAGCAAAATTACCTTCGGCTCGGAAAAATTCTCCCCGCAATTTATGCTCCTCTCCCTTATGGTGGCATTCACAATAGCAGGCAACGGTCTTTACTCAATTCTGCAGGGGCTTCAAGATCTCAAGCGTATTGCCCGCGCATCTCTGCTGGGTGCAATTGCGGGACTGTGTGTCGGTGTCCCTTTATATTATTTCTTTGGTAATGACGGCATTGTCCCTGCCATGATTTCAATCTCCGCCACCACCTTTTTCGCCTTCCTTATCAGCGTTAGAAAAAATCTTAGAAATAATCCGAAGGCTCAATTCATCTGGACCTCCGAAAAGCCTTTGGTAAAAAAACTCATCATAATGGGCTTCATCCTTATGGCGGGTGACCTTTTCGGCTCCTGCGTCACTTACCTTACAAACCTCTTTGTCCGCTCTCTCGGTAATGTCGCAGATGTCGGTCTCTTCCAGGGAGCAAACTCCCTCACCAATCAATATGCCGGTATTGTTTTCACTGCCATGCTCATCGATTTCTTCCCACGTCTTTCACAAGCCTCAGCTGACAACAAAAAAATGGAGACTATCGTAAACCGGCAATTGGAAATCATAGCATTCATAGTAACTCCTCTTCTATCTTTGCTTATATTGTTTGCCCCGTTAGCTGTAAAAATTCTCCTTTCCGACTCCTTCGATTCCATTATCCCCCTTATACGGTGCATGTGCTTAGGGGTGGTGATTAAAGCATTGATGTTCCCTTTAGGCTACATCACCTTCGCCAAAGACAATAAAAAGATTTTCTTCTGGCTTGAGGCCGTCGGGTGCAATGTCCTTACTCTGATATGTAATTATCTGGGTTATTATTTTTTCGGGCTTTTAGGATTGAGCTATGCGCTGATAATCGATTGCTCGCTTTGTTTCTTCATCTATTGTATCGTTAACCGGCGACTGTACGATTTTCATTTAGGCTCCCAGGCAATAATCCAATCCTTGCTCGCTGTTATCATATCCGGTGCTGTCCTCGGCGCATCCCTCATACACTCTGACTACCTATCCTATTCCATGATGGGTACAGGTGCCATTCTATCAGGTCTCTATTCCTTTATCTCATTGCGAAAAAAATTGCGCACATAATACCGCTCATGAACAACACCCGTCCCTCCAAGTGAAAATTTCTGACGTAATAATCCGGTATTCAAAAATAATCCTCCCGCTCCGTTTGAGGTCCCGAAATCGAAATATTCCTTGCCGGCAGTTCCCTCACTTATTACCTTCTCAAACAGGAAAGACAGAAAACCTTTCTTCCTCCCCTCCTCAGTAGAGCAGATATATTGGGTGTGTACTACACGGGGAGTGATATAAAGCACTACTCCGGCGTGCATCCTTTCCCCGGAGAAGCAACCGACAAAACGGATATTTTCAGGAAATCTTCGATAAAGAAGCAGCAGTTCTTCAAAAGTATGCACCGGTGCCGCAGCGTAACGTGTCAGCAAGCAACTCTGGAGCATACCATAAAATTCCCGGAGCTCCTCATCACTTTCCAAAATCCTCACCTCCAAATTCTCACCTTCTCTTTCCGCTTTGCGGAGATGGCGCCGTTGAAGGGTATTGAACCCGGGATTCTCTGACAGACGGATAGTCGAGGATAACTCACACGTTACCCTCTCAGCTCCAAGGCGGAAAAGCGCATACCTATCCTCTTCGGACGGCACACGCGCATAAATATCCGGCAGACATTTATAATCCACCCCGATAATACCCTCCTTTTTGCAGAATATCCCTAATAAAGAGAATAGTTTCTCCACGTCCTCCCCGTTGAGGTGACCGGTAGGTAGAATCCATCCCCCGTATGTAAGCCCCTGATGAGAATGTAATTCTCTGACTCCATCCTCTTCCGTAATGTTACAGGGCAAAAGGGCACGCAGACTCCCACCTTTATAGACCATCAGAGAACAATCCCGGAATCGGTCGCTATGATAATCCATATAATCACGTTTAAAAAGAAACGTTCCGTTGCGGGATTCATCCACAAACTTATCCCATTCCCCTTTCTTCGTGGAATTATATCGTTCAAGGTGCATTGAGTCCATGTTGAAAATTTTATAAGGATTGGAGAATCTATTTTATCCACTTCATAGGGTTGAGCTTATCACGCTTTTTCCACACCTCGAAATGAATAGTGCTATGTGAGGGATCATCTTTATCGATGCTGAGATTTCCAAGTTTCTGACCCTGTTTCACATTCTCTCCCCCTTTTACACTTGCCGACGCTATATTCCCATACACCGTATAATAGGTGCCATGATTCAATATCACCACCGTAGAGAAACCCGGGAGAACATACACCGCCGACACTGTTCCGGGATAAACAGCTTGCACCGCCGCTCCTTTCCCAACTTCGGCATCGATGCCCGGATTATCATATTCAACCCCTGGCAAATCGGGTAATTGCTGCCGGCCAAACGGACTTGTAACTTTGAAATAACCCGCCACAGGACGAGGTAGGGAACCTTGCATCTTTTCAAAATCACCTGTGGCTACTGATGCTGTAGTCGTAGCTGTGTTTTTTGAAGATGGGGTTGAAGCACCCTTCAAAACATTCCCTTGTGAACGTGGCTTCCTTTTTCTGGCTTCGGCATAATTCTTATCACCCTTATTCTTATTGCTCTTTATATCAGTCGCACCTTGCGGCTGCTGTTCCTTTTGGGGTGTATTCTTTGCTAATGTTTCCTCCTTGCGGTTCTTTTCTGATTTAGGAACCTTCGGTTCCTCCTGATTCTTTCGCTTCGCAAAAGCTGTCTTCCCTTTGTCCGGCTCTACTTTTGTTACTGACTCACTCTCTCGCTTCCGGGCAGCTTCAGCCTGTAAACGTTCTCGTTCTGCCTTTGCTTTAGCCTCAGCATCTGCCTTAGCCTTAGCTTCTCGTTCTGCCCTTGCTTTAGCCTCTCGCTCAATACGGCGTGCTTCCTCCTGCGCTATCAGATTAGCCACCTGGCTCTTTAATTTATTCGCTTCCGCCTGCTTCTTGGCAAGATGAGTATTCAACGCTTCCCCGTTTCGCTTCAATTCTACTACCACTTTATCCTGTGCAGTATGTTGTGCTTGAAGTTTTTGCTGGGCTGCAAGCTGATTCCGGAGTGCCACCCCATGCTCTCTCTTGGCGAGAGATAGTGCTTCCCGCTGGGTCTTAAGTTCTTTAACGGTTTTTTGTATCTCCGCTGACTGCTCCTCTTTCCATATCGAAAAATCCTTAAGATATCTCATCCTTCGCATCGCCTCGGCAAAACTACGTGATGAAAAGAGGAAAGACAAAGTAGAATTGCGTCTGCCCGAGAGTCGCATCTTTTTTACAGCCTTCTTGTAATCCTCCCTCATCCTCTTAAGGCGCGCTTCCTCCTTCCCGATTCGTTTCTCAAGCGTATCAATATTACTGCTCAGCATATTGACGCGCTTTGTTATCTGTCCGACTTCCTTTCTTGATTCATCTATATCCCCCTCAAGTTTCTGTAATTCCGCAATACCCTTGGCGATGAATCTGTCATTCTCTGCTATCTTCTTCTTAGTCTGCTGTATCTCCTTCTGGGTAGCCTCCTGCTGACGCTTCACGTCAGCGGAGGTAACCTTCGACTGTGTGGTTCCACTCTTTTTACTCTTTCCGCTTCCACTCTTATTTCCACTCCCCTTACGCTTAGATGAAGTGGTCTTTCCTTTGCCTGAGACCTTAGTGCCTGATTTTCCTGTGTTTCCGGAAGAAGCAGTTTGTCTGGTCGTCTTACTGTTCTCAACTTTCCCGGCTGATCTCTTTTTTGTGGAATTCTGTCCATCTGCCTGCATTGGAAAGAACATAATCATACTTAATCCCAAGGCTATCGGAATCAGTCTTTTTAAATCCACTTTCTTTATAATATGTCGAATTTGCTGCTTCATTTACCTAATAGGGTCTAAAATCTGAACACCTCACCTATCTTAACTCTCTTAAACTTTGAATTCGGCTTAAAGGGCTCCATCTTCTTTCCCCCGTTTTTAGGAGCATCAAGTGCGAGCTCTGCTGTGGTGGTACGGTTATTAAAGGACAATGCCAGAGATAAATCCAGTGCTTTACCCTCTCTCTGAAATTCTGTAGCAAACATATTATCAGTATTATTCATACTGATTGCCATTGACCGGAGTTCCCCATCCTGGGTCACTGAATATCCGTAACTACACAATTCGGGTTGCAGTCTGGCATCAGGAATCACCATATATCCCATTGAGACTGAATCAGGATACACCAGCATATTTTTAAAATCCCGGTGTGATAAATCCCCCTTGCCCATTATCGCAATCCTACCCAACAGAATTGACTGTAAATCACTAAGGAAACCGGGATAAACCTCATCTATATGGTTTGTGCCGAATCTTGTGTAGACCCGCTTGATTTTATTGGCAATCGTTACAGAATCCGTGGTGTAATCAATACGGAAAGCCTCCCCTACAAAGGGGGCGGAGAAGGAGAACTGCAATGCCTTATTCCTCTCCATAAATATCTTGACATTGGCCTTCACAGGAAGGAGCCGCGTGGATAATTTACCCTTTATCTCCATCTTCCCCCAATTGGAATAATCCTTAACTACCGATTTGAGAAGCTCTTCCCTCTCCTTGTTTCCCAAAGGCTCTGCACCCCGTACATCTGTTCCCCAACCGAGGATAACACACAACACAGGTAAAAAAAACAACAAGTATGATAATCTTTTAAAGATATTCTTACTGCTCATACCTTTAACTCCTATTCAAAATATTGACGTTGAGAAATCTTCTTTTTTAATATCTTATTTTCCGGATCAAGTTCGAGTGCCTTCTCCCAATTTGATACCGCTCCATCTACATCTCCGCATTTAAAGAGAATATCTCCAAAATGAGAATAAAATTCCTCATTCGGAACCCCATCTTCCTCCATCTTCTCCATAGCCGCTTTCTGATAATCCAATGCCTCCTCATAATTACCCTCCTTGAATAATATCCACGCATAAGTGTCAAGATATGTCAAGGACTGATCATCGATATCCAATGATTTCCTGCTCATCCTCTTACTCTTCTCAAATAGTTCCGTTCCGGGGAGAGCCTTCTCCTCCTCTATCAGGAAATATGCATAGTTGTTTAATGCCAGGTCATTTTCGGGGTTGATGAAAAGTGCGTTCTCATAATTGCGATATGCATCCTTCATTCTCTTGGGGTTTGCCGCATACATAGCGTCTGCCGCCATCTGAAAAAATACCGACAACCGGTTCAAGCTATTGTAATCCAACGGTCGCAAAGGAGTCTTGTCCACTATCGAATCGTTAAGACTAAACGAGGGTACAATTCCTTGAATCAGTTTTGTATAAGTGGCAAGAGCCTCATCAGTGTCTCCTCCCTCCTGGGCTGCGGAAGCATAAAGTATCATTGTCCCTTCTCCCATAGGCTCTTCCAGAATACTCTCTCCGTTCTTGAAAGTTGCCATAGCCCCCTTATAGTCCTTGGCATTCATCTGATAAAGCATCTTGTCTCGCCACAATCCTTCGTTCTGACTATCCAGATCTATAGCGTAGCTTATATCCTCAATTGATTTATCAAAATCCCCTTTCGCTGCATTATAACGGGCTGAAAGAGATAAAATCGCCGATTCATGTGGATACTGCTCCAATAAAGCACCAAAAATCCTATCACCTCGCTTTATATCCGATTTGTCGGTAATTATCTTCTGTAAATAGGTTGCTGTCAGTTGCAATTTCGCCTCCAGTTCCAAATCATCACTCAGCAGGGATTCTATCATCTTATTATCGTATGATACAGAATCTCCCTGATTCAAATATGCACGTGCGAGTGTCTGCTTGATCTCTCCCGACAAGGTGTCAAGCTTTTCTGCCTCCTTATAATATCTGAAAGCGGAATCCGGCTGATTGAGCACATCAAAAACCTTCCCCTTCATTAATACATATCCGGCATTCTTAGGGTTAGACTCCAGCAACCTGTCTACTTCCCCAAGCACCCCTGTTGTGTCACGATCATGAAGACGATACGTGATTTTCCTTAAAGTTAACGCCGGTGACATCCCCTCTATCCGCTCATATCTGTCAAGGGCGTCCAGACTCTTCTTAGTATCCCCTATCGACATATAGGCCTCGCTGAGATTCAGCAAAGTAGCAGTCTTATTCGGGTAAAGTGAATCTAAATTCTCAAATATTCTTATTGTCTCGGACAACGTGTCCAACATTCCGGCCATATAAGCATAGGAGGTGTTACAAAAAAAATCCCCCGGATATTCCTGCACCAATTTGGAAACATATCCCAATGCTTTGAGTGGTGAAATATCATCCCCGGTCTCGTATGGTAAGGAAAGACGCAACATGCCGTAAGCATATCCGGCATCGGGATAGGTGGAATCTACCTGAAAGGCGCGCTTATAATACTCGTATGCCTCTCCCATCTTACCTTCTGCATCATATTTTACTCCCTCCAGAAAAAGATGACGGGCATGCTTACGCATCTCTTTCCGGTGCGAATCACGCTCCCCGGAAACCGTGAGAACAGTTCCCGAAAGTAAACAGATTAAAATTACAAGGGGCATTATAATTCTCAACCCCCTGTTCCCTCTGATTTCTATTTTTCTATTCCTTCCCAAGGTCTGTATTCTTTTGATAATTTTATTCCCATCCCTTTTTCCTTTCCATTTATTCTTAATTAGTTCCTGTATGTCCAAAGGAGCCAAACTCACGCTTGGTACGATCCAGCTCGTGAACCTCTACCCACTTGACATGGCTATATTGCTTAATCACCATCTGCGCAATTCTCTCCCCATCCTTTATCTCGAAATCCTCCTGCCCGAAATTTACTAAGATTATCTTTATCTCTCCTCGATAGTCAGCATCAACAGTCCCCGGAGAATTTAATACTGTGATTCCGTTATGCAGTGCCAGTCCTGAACGTGGTCGTATCTGACACTCATATCCTGAAGGCAACTGCATATATAAACCGGTTCCTATCAAACATCTCTCTCCGGGGTGAAGGATAACACTCCCCTCAGGTAAATACGCTCTTACATCCATGCCCGCCGCCTCAGTAGTTCCATAATCCGGCAGCGGATGATGACTCTTATTGATAATCTTTACATCTACTTTTTCCATATCCAAAAAATTTTAATGATAAAAAAAGATCCTCAATTTTTATACATTCCAAAAATATCACATCTGAATATTCAGAATTCTTTCAGTACGCAGTTTTTTATCAGAAGACCATCTTTTATCTCCACCTCACAAAATTAAACAAATAATTTGACTTTTTTCCTCTTTTATTCAATACCATTCCAAATATAAGCACTAAAAAATTACCCCTAAAGACCCCTCCACCGAAAATAATAATTTTTTCTAAAGCAGAAATTATAAAAAAAGGGTTATGCCAACCGACATAACCCTCTTTTACCTTTATCCGGATAATATTACCCTTCGACGATAGCATCATTAGGACATACCTGAGCGCAGCTACCGCAGCTGATGCACTCATCCGGATTGATGTGATAGATGTCGCCGGGAGTGATTGCTCCTACCGGGCATACTGATTCGCATGTTCCGCATGCGATGCAGTTGTCTGTAATTACGTAAGCCATTGTTTTAGAGTTTTTATTGTTATTAATAAATTTGAATTCTCTTTTTAGCTGTCGTTTCCGATATTCCTTGAAACTTTCAGCTCCTCTTTTCAATGCAAATTTAAACCCTTTAATCTTCCCTACCAAATAAACTTACCCTTTAACCTCTAATTTGTAATTAGTATAAATAACCCTCCCTGCCTAATCGCAGTTCTTTCTATCCCTTTACTCCGATTCACAAAATTTTTGTAATTTTGTCACTACTTATAATTCAAACTTGCTCTCCATCACTTTCTGTCATGGATACTCATTCTCCCCTAATCTCGATAATTACAATCACATATAATGCAGCTGAAGAAATCCCGGCAACAATTCTTTCCCTGAACGCACAGGATTTTCGGGATTTCGAACATATAGTCATTGACGGTGCATCATCTGACCAAACTATAACTATCGCACGCACTCTCCCCACTAACCCACCCCGAATCCTCTCCGAACCCGACAATGGTCTTTACGATGCAATGAATAAGGGTTTAAAGCTCGCAAAAGGGAAATACATCCTATTTCTAAATGCCGGGGATTCATTTCATGATTCCGACTCCCTCTCCTCTTACGCTGAAAAAGCAATCCTCAACCCGGATATTATATATGGCGACACAGTCATTGTCGACAAAGAGAGAAACATTATTCGTCCGCGCCATCTGTCAGCTCCCGAAAAACTCACATTCAAATCCTTTAGCCACGGAATGTTAATTTGTCACCAGGCATTTATGGTGAGAAGAGAAATCGCTCCCCTGTTCAATCTTAAATATCGATTCTCAGCCGACTACGACTGGACAATCAAATGTATACTTGCCTCAAATCCTGACAATTTCATCAATCTCCATAAAGTAACTATTGATTTTCTCGAAAATGGCACTACCGATAAAAATAAAAAAGCTTCACTCATGGAACGCTTCCATATCATGGCTGCCCACTACGGAAAAGCAATCGCGGTTTCCCGTCACCTATCATTCATCCCAAGAGCATTAGCAAGAAAATTCATAAAATCCAATTATTCCAAAAATACTGATTCCTCCTATTAAATACCAATATTTATGACCCCGTTAATCTCCCTGCCTGAAATATCCGATATCACAAACAATCAAATCGGCGCCGGTCAAATCAACATTTACGATGCAACCCTCACCCCTGCCAGAATCAGCGACTCTCCCCAATCCTCCAACTCTCTGATTATAGCCATTGTAACAGAAGGTGAAGGTACCATTGGCATCGACCTTAAAGAATATTCACTTAAAAAAGATTATCTGATAGTAATTCAGCCACGAAACTATTTCTGGTTTAAAAAACCATACCATGACGTAAAAATCAGAATCCTGGCTTGCTCACGCCAGTTAATTGAGACTGTAGTTCCCAAACTATCCGATCTTCTTCCCCTTCTAATTCAACACCGCTCAGAACCGGTAGTAAAACTCTCCGAAACGGAAACAACAACTGTTCTCGAATATCTGCAATTCATCAGACACAGACTCAACGAACCAACAGGAGCCCTCAGAAAAAACATAATCTCCTCATTACTCCAGTCTCTCTTTTTCTATATGCTCGACCAGAGATGTCAGAATTCCGAAACGGGACGTCTCCAAAGAACTCGTAAAGAGGAAATTATGGCAAAATTCATAATCGAGGTAAGTGAACATTTTAGAGAAAACAGACAGGTAAACTTCTACGCAGACCGACTATGTATAACTTCGAAACATCTTTCCACCATCATCAAGAGTATAACCGGCATGACCGCCGGCGAATGGATTGACAACTATGTAATATTAGAAGCCAAGATACTCTTGCGTACCACAGACCACACCATCCAACAAATATCGCAGGAATTAAACTTCAAAGATCAGAGTATTTTCGGCAAATACTTCAAGCATATCACAGGTCAGACACCCTCAACATACCGTCACACCCCCTTCTGATAAAAATTCCCAAAAACAATCATCCCCGACAAACTACAATCCTTCACCATCACCATCACCGGCAGCGTGATAAGGTTTAACCTCGAGATAAAGGAATATAAATAAGATTTGATTAATAGAAAAAAGGCACCCAAATATGGATGCCTTTTAGGTAAGGTGTCGTTTACCTAATCGTAACCATCCATGCGACGCATGGATAGGGAGGTTAACGTTTATCTGGGTGCTTTAGTCTATTTGATCATTACCTTCTTAGCATCAATAATGTATAGACCCGGTTCGAGAGTTTTCATATCTTCAGCAGTAGCTTCGCGCTTGATCA
Source organism: uncultured Sangeribacter sp. (assembly GCA_964509225.1). GTDB lineage: Bacteria > Bacteroidota > Bacteroidia > Bacteroidales > Muribaculaceae > Lepagella. The sequence continues at coordinate 5,333 of CAZDWB010000015.1, read as the reverse complement.
GCTGACCCTGCAAGTTATATACATTAACTCTTCGGTCGGCATCAATTAAGATACTCTCTATGCCTGACTGATCGTTGACTGTCACGTGGCAGGTTGCTTGCACGCCCGGAGTTGCGGATTTGGCTGTTATAACGGCTGAACCTTTTGTCAATGCGGTAACAAGGCCTGTCGCATCGACCGTTGCCACTTCCTCATTGCTTGATGTCCAGACGATAGACTTATCGGCGGCATCCTCCGGCAAGATGGTGGCAGTCAGTTGAGCAGTATCGCCAACAATGAGTGAAAGGGATTCAACGTTTAGGATTATGCTCTCAGCTTCTGAAAGACCTTCGGTTCGATGTATCTCCACCTCTGCTACGGGACCATCGGCATAAAGAGTGCGCGCAATGATTTTGCAAGTATTGGCGTCATCTTCTCCCTCTGCTAAAATCAAGGCTTCGCTTAATGGGGAAATGATAGTGACGACTCCGTAGGGATCAACAGTGGCTACCTCCGGATTTGTGGAGTACCAGTAAATCTGTGGTAAGGTGACATCTTCGGGCTGAACCGTTGCCTTTAGCGTAATTTTATTTCCGGGTTTTCCGGCAATAGGTTTCTTATCCATTGCTATATCGGTTGCTTCAATCATAGCGTATCCGTTAAAACGGTCCCAGCAGGTATAAGCGTCATAATATACATCAATTGTTTTCTCACCCTGAAGATAAAGGTTGCCGGAATAATTGCTGAAAGTGGTATTGGGAGCCAATGGCGGAGTCTGAGCTGTAATATATATTTTTTTAGCCGGACACCCGTCGAAGGCCTTCTCTCCTATAGTCTTCACGTTAGCACCCATGATGATATTGTCCAACTTGCCGCAGTTGGCAAAAGCTAAAGCACCGATATTTTCGACTGCCGGAGGCAACACTACCTCTTCAAGGGATTGACATTCCGCGAATGATTGCTCTCCTATCTCTTCTAATCCACTTCCAAGAATCAAAGAAGAAAGAAGATTGCACTTCCAGAATACTAAAGGAGAAATTTTCTTTACGGAATTGCCGACGGTAAGAAGGCTCAGATTCGTAAATGCTGATGTTTCGCTCAAAACAGGTGGGAGGTCGTCCGTTGTGTATATTCTTGTGAAATCCTTCCATATTCCGGTTGATGAATATGCAGACATAGCCGATTTAGGTACATAAAGAGCAGCTTCGGTAGTTGTAGGTCCACTTGTATCTTCTACGGTCGGAGGTGTTGGATTAAGGGATATTACCACTTTAAGAGAAGACAGACCCGAAAAAATATCACCCCAAATAGTTCGGACTTTTTTCCCTAATTGCAGTACTTCCAACTTCGAACAATCCGCAAAACAACGGCTGTTGATTGCTTTAACAGAATTGGGAATGACCAATTCAGTCAGTTTAGTGTCACGGAATGCTTCCGAACCGATACTCTCAATACTTTCCGGCAATTTAATTGAAGTAATGTTGGCAGAGGAAAAGGCTCTGGATTCTATTTCTGTAACAGTATACTTATATCCGTTATATTCGACTTGATCCGGAATGACTATATCTCCGGTGGCCGATTCATTTGAGGCTACAGTAGCTGTTTCTGTTGTGTCATCTTTTAAATAGTTTACACCGAGATAAGTAAAGGCATTAGCCTGGAAAGGACACACTGACATAAGAATCAGAGTGAATAAGGCGATTATTGATGATATATATGTTTTCATTATTAAGATCAATAAATTAATATTTAATATCGATTTCTCTACCCATATAGAGTTTTGTAATCCCTGTCAACCAATAGCCTGATAAACTAATGGGAGTATCTCCATCGTCAATAGTTAGTTCAGACAAGGAGGTGCAATCTCTAAAAACCGAAGGATCTATCACCTGCACATTGTTACCCAATTTTATTGAAGTTAGCCCTGTGCATTCGCTGAATGCACATGTTCCAATTTTACTTACAGAGAAATATAATGATTCGAGTTTTTTCAAATTAGAGAAGGAATAAGATCCTATTTGATAGACAGTTGACGGGATTGTCAAGGAAGTAATCCGACGGCAATCATAGAAAGCATAATCTCCAATAGTACTGACTGATTCCGGGATTGTCAAGGAAGTAATCTGACTGCAATTATAGAAAGCATAATCCCCAATAGTACTGACTGATTCCGGGATTGTCAAGGAAGTAATCTGACTGCAATTATAGAAAGCATAATCCCCAATAGTAGACACTGATTCGGGAATGACAACATCCCTTATTTCTTCTCCATTTACATAAAGCTTATTAGCATAATATAAGGGATTTGCATAGGCATCTTTGAATTCGATAGAGCATAGAGATTCAACACTTGCAAAATGGGCTTCATGAAGGAAAAGGCACCGGAAAGCTGATTCACCTATGGATAAAACGGATTTACCTATCGTCACGGATGAGAGACTCTCACACGAGTAGAAGGCATAATTTCCGATAGTAGACACAGATTCGGGAATGACAACATCCCTTATTACTTCTCCATTTATGTAGAGTTTGCGGCTTTGACTCAATGGATTGGCATATTCATTCTCAAAATCAATCGAGCACAAAGACTCAATACTCGCAAATTCGGTGTTAGAAAGACTGTTACAACCGTAAAAAGCATTGGTACCAATTGTTTTCACAGAGTTTGGAATCTTCAGTTCTGTAAGGCTATTACAACCGTAAAAAGCATCTTGGCCGATTAATTCAACAGTAGAGGGAATGGTAATGGAAGAAAGACCCTTACAATTTAGGAAAGCTTCATTTCCAATACTATTAAGATTTATACGCGAGTTGAAATCAATCTTGCTGATGGCAGAGTTCGCAAATGCTCGATAGCCGATAGATTTTACATAATATCGTACATTGTCGCCCTGCGGAGTAGTATAAGAGAATCTCTCCGGAATCGCTATCTCTCCATTATAATCCCCTTTTATAACGACCGCCAGATTTTCCCCATTATTATTCAAAGCAGGGATAAGACGATAATTCAGCACGCCATCTGAATATTGCACGATAGCAGTTTCAGAGTCGATTATACTAATATTTTTAAAGAAGCTCCAGTCTGTTATGAGATATTCCTCCACCAAATTTCCCGGTATCTTCAATTCTACAGTCTCATAAAACGCTTTGAATTCAGATGGGCTCATTGTTCCGGGAGATTCACTAAGATTTATAATCTCTGTCAACCCGCTACATCCGTAGAAGGCAAAGTTTTCAATAGTATTGACAGAATTGGAAAAAGTAACTGATGTCAACCCGGTGCATTCTTCGAAGGCACACATTCCGATTGTTTTTACCGAGCTGGGGATAGTAACTGATGTCAACCTGCTACATCCACAGAAGGCTTTACTGTCGATTGTTTTTACCGAGCTGGGGATAGTAACTGATGTCAACCCGGTGCATTTATAGAAGGTAAAGCTTCCGATTGTTTCTACCAAGCTGGGGATAGTAACTGATTTCAACCTGGTGCATTCAGAGAAGGCATAGCTTCCGATTGTTTCTACCGAGCTGGGGATAGTAACTGATGTCAACCCGGTGCATTCTTTGAAGGCACTGCTTTCGATTGTTTCTACCGAGCTGGGGATAGTAACTGATGTCAGACCGCTACATTGGCGAAAAGAACCGTTACCAATTTTGGTTAATGTATAAGCAACCCCGTTGAAATATACTGTGTCGGGGAGTATCAGATCACCGCTGACTTTGTTTCCACCCCACCATCCCCATAAAGTATCATACCCTGATTTTCGCGTTTGGACAGTCTTGTCTTTCTCGCTTATCACATTATACTTGATGGTCTGCCCTTCGTACGTATACTCGAAGTACTGGTCGAATTGGGTAACTATTACGTTGTCAGCCATTGCCGGGAGAGCCATCAGCACTCCGAGCATCATTAGTAAAAGTTTTTTCATTTACTTGATATTTTTTGGTTATTTGTTTATGGTTGTTTGATTTTGAGTATTTATTCCGGCTCGTTGTAGTATCGCACAGGATTGGCCTCACCTTTCTTGGGCGATGGGAGATAGCGATTGATGTATTTATTCCATTCTGACGGCTCACATGGTTCGGCAAGGAATATATAGCGATGATCTTCGTCGGATTTTACAAATTGATCCAATTTGCTGACTACTTCAGAATTGTCTTCACCGATGATTTGGTCATCTTTGTTGTCGCGTCCGGATGTGAAGACTCCGATAATTTTTCTGCGCTTTTCTTCTGTACGATAATATGCGAAGATAAGCCGTGCGTTGCTTGCTCTATCTTTGTTAAGCCGCCATGCACGCTGCACGAAACCCATAATATTGGCTGCAGTCAAGGCTTCTTCACCATATTTTTCTATAAATTCGTTAACTGAGTTGGTGATATTCAGGCCTAAAGCGATTCCGTCGATTTGGGATAGGTCTAAATCTCGATGATCTAAGGAAGGACTAATGTAAGAGTTTGACATATAGGGATGATATTGCCGCGGTCTTCCTCTCGTTGGCGGTTAGTTTGGAGGGGTATGAAAAAAGCGTAGGAATCTGTATCTGTTGCCATCCTACTGCTTGAGGCTTCTCGCATTGCCTTACTCATGTCGGACGGCAACGTCAGAAGCCCACGCTCGTATATGCAAAAATAGCGTTCGGCTATGCCTTTCACAAGGCATTGGGCCGAATGCACAATATTACATATCCACGGGCATCTACCGTTGCTCAACCCTTGACATGAGTAGAAAGTTTGCGAGACATTTCAAGCAGTCAAGAATCAGCGCGGATAAACGCTTTTTTATGTATTTAAGTTACATCCCTACCCTCGTAGTCCCCGGACCGGGGCTTCTGACGGTTGGTCTGCAATCGCAAAATTAATCATATTTCTGAAATAATGCAATAATTCTCAATAGATCTGATTCTATTATATTCTAAGTATTCATAATAAAGGGTAATATCTCACTTCTTCAGCGGAATCCACTAATAACCAATTATGGACTTCTACATTCAAGTCGGCTTACTTCGGATGGTAACACCAACTCTCACGCTTTCCCAAAGAAGACCATCACCATCGGCGTGATAAGGTTTAACTTCGACTATATTTATAAAACTTTTAATGCAAAAAAAGAGGAAAGCGTTGATTGCTTTCCTCTTTTGGTAAGGTGGCGATTACCTACTCTCCCGCTTTCCCAAAGAAAACCATCACCGTCGGCGTGATAAGGTTTAACTTCGACTATATTTATAAAACTTTTAATGCAAAAAAAAGAGGAAAGCGTTGATTGCTTTCCTCTTTTGGTAAGGTGGCGATTACCAACTCTCACGCTTTCCCAAAGAAAACCATCACCAGCGGCGTGATAAGGTTTAACTTCA
>CAZDWB010000014.1:0-51749 GCA_964509225.1 uncultured Sangeribacter sp. | reverse complement strand
TGGATGTAAGTTTCCTACGCTTTATCCGTACAAGCAGAAGACATAACGCCTCTTATTAACAATGTCTCGAATTAAAAACCATTAATTCGGTGCAAATATATAATTAAATTTTTTAACAAACAAAATAAAAATAATATATTTAAATTTTTTGAAACCGAAGGAAGATATCTATTCTATCTTAAAATATCTTTGAGCATCGAAATTGCGTATAAGGGACAGATAGAAACCTTTCGGATGGCATTGTCTGCTTCTGCATCTTTATACTCAAATGAACCGAAATTTTCAAGGGAGCACCGGATCCCCCTAATGAGTTTTTTCTCCCTCATAAAAATCCAAAGGCTCTTCATCCCTCCTCTTTGACCTGCCTTGACCTCAATAGGAATTATTTCACGCCCGAAGCTCTTGACATAATCAATTTCAGCTTGCGAATTTTTTGCCTGACGCGCCCAATAATACAATTCATGTCTGATATTGGGGACAGAATATCGTTCTATTTCCAGTCCTGCTATTAACTCAGCCATTGGACCTTTATTTACTAAACAAGAAGCACTCTCTGTTAAAATTTCTGTGGTAAGAGCGCTTATATCGCCTAAAGTCATATTTAACAGACGCAGCATTATTCCCGGATCGAAAATTAAAATTTTTCTATATGCATTATCAGCCCCACTTCCCAATGGGAGTCCATTAGCATCGGTTTTTGTGACAGGAACACAGATTCCGGCTAATATCAGCATTTCTAATGCTTTCTTGATTTCATCAGTTCGATACCCATTCCCAACTTCTGAGTAGGAAAACTTTTGGGTAACTTGAGAAGCTACACTCCTTAGTGTGAATCTAAGCAATTTTGGATCAACTTTCTTTTTATATTTTGGGAAGTCATCTTCATATCCTATCAGTATATCATCCTGAAGTTCCTGACATTGCAAGTAATCGTGAGAGGTAACCCATTTTGCGACAACTTCAGGCATTCCTCCAATCATCATATAACTGCGAATAAATTCCACCAATTTGTCATGCAATGGTTCAGGAAGTGGAGTTTGGGGACTTGCTTGATTTCTTGCATTTATAAGTGGTTGCTGTCCATTGGCAAGCAGGAATTCATCGAATGTCATCGGATACATAAACATTGAGTGAATCCTTCCTACACCAAAGGCAGGAAGTTCCTCTAAAGCAAATTCAAGAAGGGAGCCGGCGGCAATTACATGTAGTTCAGGCATATCTTCCTTAAAGAATCTCAAAGACATAATCGCTTCCGGACATTGTTGAATTTCATCAAGGAATAAAAGCGTTTTACCGGGAATAATTGGTTGGCTTGAAAGTGCTGATATTTGGGAAATTATTCTTTCTATCAGCAAATTTCCAGCAAACAGAGTTTTATATTCAGGCTGTTTCTCAAAGTTGATCTCAATAAAATTATCGAATGATTTACCAAGATTACGTACTGCAGTGGATTTTCCAACTTGTCGGGCACCTCGCAAAAGAACGGGTTTTCTAATAGCTCGTTCTGACCACTCCTTAAGATAGTTATCTATTATTCTCTCAAAATACATATTATCAGTGTCTTTTCCAGATTGCAAAGATAATATTTTTATTTTTCCAAACAATTAAAATGCATAATTTCGTAAAAATCCAAACAATTAAACTATCAAAATCCGTAAAAATCCAAACAATTAAAACTTCTGATTAAGGATAGATATAATTGAAGCGACGGAACATCACGTCTCAATCGGAGTGTCCGGGGAGGGTGAATGAGTTAACAATTGACACCGGGAACTGTTAAAATTTTAAGAAAGAGAATATTCTGACAAAACAGATGCGTGTTTTTCGAATAATTCTTGTGAGTCCGGGTGTCCTTTCTCCAGAGCCAAAATGAGGGTATTGTCAAAATGGAACATTTTACCGGATAATTCCCGGAAGTGTGAGTCAACAAATGTTTTAATATCCTTATCTGTTCCAGTGAAGCGGAAAAACTCGTATTTAGAATTCAGAAGCCGTATTATAGCCTTTCGGAAGCGTTCACGCGTTTTTTCACGGAATTCTTTTTTGGCACTTTCGTTAGAAGAGGCATACAAAGAGAGAATATACAGGAAGTTAACCGAAAAATGAGATAGCCAAAGGGTGTCTCGGTCGAACAATCTGTTTTCAAATTGACGTGAATAGTCGTTGTCAATGTGAGTGAGATGTGAAACATTATATTCCCCCAGCCTTTCACCGTCAATTATTGCTGAGAGGAAGAAGTTTGGAGTAATATTGTAGCCCTCAGTGAGGGGATCACGATAAGGGAAAGCCCATTCGTGTTTACTCCGGTTGTTATTGAGCAAGATGTCAAGATTGTATTGTATTACATTCTTGGCGTAGGTAAATTGTTTGAAATGACTCTCTCCCTGAGTATTTGCACCTGTGCGGTAATACTTGGAGTCTGCAATATAGTAAATGTCCTTGTCGGGATTTACCAATGCTTTGTAGGGGTAGATATGGTCAAGAATCTTACCGTCCTTTTGTTTTTTAAGACCGGCAGGGAGGTGTTTACCTCCGATGAGTTCATCGACCATTGCTTCAAATACATTATGGAAGGAAGTAGCGAAGAGGTACTCTTTTAGCTCCCGGCTTGAATTTATCTGAGAGGCGCGATCGAAAAAGTCATAACACAACCTCCATATTTCAAGGGCTTTGTCAGTGAAATATTTATATTTTATCTGTCTTAACCGAGTGCATCCGTAACCTTTCAGATATTGAGAGAACCGTGCGCCGGTTATAAGTTCGTAATTACAATTTAGAGTTGCGCTAAAGCCGTATGTATCGCAGATATGTTTGACTATTGAAAAGAAGATGACGAGCAGTTCTTCATCGAAGTTTATCTGCTTTTTACGATTGACGAGGTCAAGATACATCGGTTTCCCTTTGGAAATCCATGCAGTCTGTGAAGTAATTGTCTTGCGCCAGTTAATACTATTATATCCGGAGTGAAGATTCTTCATTACAAACATGAAGAAATCGCGGTTTTCTTCGCAACACTTCAGGATTGCGAGCAAAAGTTCAAGCCATGTTCCCTCTATGGTTCTATGAGTCTTGTCAATAGCCGCAATTGCTTCCTGTCGTGTTATTGTGGTGTCTTTATTAAGACGCCGAAACTCCGCTATGGCACGAAAAATCCAGACCGAAAAGCCATAAAGAAAGTCTCTCTCTTCTTGAGAGATTTTCTTTTCGTTCAACGATGAGTCAAGATTTATGATTGTCTCGGGCGAGTATTTCCCAAAAACTTTTCCTTGCTCATCAAGGATAACCTTAGGGAGCATGAAAACGCAGTCCGGAACAGGAAGTGCTGTATTGAAGAAATAGCCCACTTGGCTGAGTTTGACGTAGCCGTCATCCGCAGCCTCAAAAGGGAATATGCGTACACCATCAATGGTCACGTCTTCTTCCCTATACTTGTGGTCTTCAATCAGCAACTTCATTCTGTATTTGCACTTGTATATCGTTTGAATTAGCAAATTTCAATATAGACTTAATCAATTCAGGGCTATTGATCCAACCCTGACCAGATATGTAGAACTTCACATTGTCTCCTGATGTGAGAGGGTCATTAAAAAGGTACCTTTCCTCAATTTTGGAATCATTATGATGTGAAGCACGCCAAACCTGTTCATCTTCCTCTTTAAGGAAAAGAGATTCAAACTGACGTTTGGGAAGTCCGCTATCTTTTGCAGATTGTATAATAGAAGCAAAAGAAACAGAAGGGTCTTTTGCTATCATCTGATTGATAATCTCATAAAACGCTCTACGTAGGCTGACATTTTGGTTCCCAACTAAAATTCTCAATCGCGATGAAGAATCTGAGGAAGTACTAATCGAAGACGTGTCGTTTAAGTCTTCCCGTTCTACATCGAGGGTAAGCATTAAGCGGTGTATGCGTTCTGTGACACCCTCAGAACGGAAGAAGTCGGTAAAGGTATATTCTTCTGTGTCTTTCTTCTCCTTGTCTGTAAATACTTTAAAGACTGTACTTTCAGTGCGGGCATAATCTTTGAATATATCGTTCCAGAGATAGAACAGCACCTTACCTATAAACTTCTTCTGAGAGATGCGTTTCCGGGCATCTGCTTTTGTGAACCAATATCCCATCTTTTTATCTTCACTATGGGTAGTTTCGAAAATGCGGTCGTTGACTGCATTTAGGAAATTCCACCAATCATAAGCGGCTCCGTCATCTGTAACAATCTTCCAATCCCTGAATTGGGGGTCGTCCGGCTGTTCGATGGGTTTATACTCCCATTCCCATCGGCGTTTAAAAGCTGAGTCAATGGGGAACAATGATTGATCAGACGTGTTCATGGTGGCATAAATATGCAGGTTGCTTGGCAACTGCATAATTTCACCGTTTACAATTTGTTCCGTATTGATACCGGAAATGATTGGCAATGCATCAGCGGAGAAATCTCTGAAGGCTTCATCTCTAAGATAAGTCTCAATATCAGTGTCAGTTGTGATGTGATATTTGGAAAAACCATCGTCCCGACGGTCGAGAAGCTGGAAGATGTCACCGAAAATCTGAGCGCAGTTACCTCGGTTTATTTCTTCAATAATAAGGTAGTAGGGATGTGTGGGATTCTTCCAGGCATCAACGTATGCTTTTAAGAAAGCCTGAGCCACGAACTTATAAGTAAGTTCATTATCTTCCTTTGACGGTTTGTAGCAACCTACAAAAGAAGAATAGTCGCTGTCAGGGTGGAACGTGGTGCGCTGGTGGAATTTATTTTCAGTATCATATTTTACCAACTCGTCGGTTTGGTGCGACTTGCCGGTGCCCGGTGCTCCGTAGTAAATTACTTGGAGAGGACCTCCCAGAATTTTATTTTTGAATTGACCAGAAGATTCAACTTCAGTTTCGGTTGTTACAACTGTACGCTTTGGTAGCATCATGGAGGTGTTCTCAACCATGGAAGCATAATCCTGAAGTTCAGTACTCTCCCCTCCCCTTGCAAATAAGCCATCAGAGTTTTCAATATAAGGATGCATTCCTTCTTTGAAAATGCTGCTAAAAACTCTGAATGGACCAACATTCTCTTTTGCATCGGAACTTACAACGTGTTCGCCTTCTAAAATACGTTCGTAAATTCCTTGCTGCTTGAAGATTATCTCGTCACCTTCCGGGGTGCGGATTTTTGAAAGGACATCCTCTGAAAAAACAGCACATATTTTCCTAATGCTGTCACTTATAACATTCCCATGAGAGGAAGGAGCATTGTTAATCCAATTAGCAACCTCCTCTGTGACCTGTTCTTGATTATAGGCACTTAATAAAGAATCAAGGATTAAGATGTTTGTTCCAAAATCTAATTGTTTGGAAAATCTATTTCCCCCGGTTCTTTCAATGGTGGAAGAAAACTCTTCAACAAAAGAAACTCTTGCTAATTTATATATAAGTTGTAATCCAACCTGTAAAGCCTCAATCTGAACGGTTACAAGTGGATTAGCTGCAATCATATCCTCTCTTACGTCTGGAAAAAGGGAAACAATTTTTTCAAGCAATGAGTCTTTTAGTTTAATTTTCGTTAACCCAGCATCATTTATATACTCCTCGGAATATTCTAAATGTGCATGTTTATCGTTAACTTTAAAAAGAGCATAAGTTAATCCTATTACAGAGGCAATCTTATTTAATGAAGACTTGATGCCGAGTTTATAATCTATTTCAGCAACTTCTTTTATTTGATGGGGGAATTTAGCCATATTAACAGTTATAATTAGACGTGATCTGGAGAGCTATGGCATAAGCCAATAGAGGAGGCACGGCATTACCGACCTGCTTCATCTGGCTCATTTTATTGCCATAGAATCTGAAATTATCGGGAAATGATTGAATTCGGGCCGCTTCTCTTACAGTAAGACATCTGTTTAGAACCGGATGAGTGAATCTTCCAGAAGATGGAGTGTCGAATCGAGTAGTGATTGTAGCAGCAATCCCATCTTCCAAAAGTCTGCACCAAGTGCCACTATATATGGATTTTGTGTGATGTTCTTGCGGTAAAACTTCCTTACCGCAACCTTTGGGGATTAAAGCTAAGCGTTCCAAAGCGATTTTGGAATGTTTGGTGGCAACATGATTATAAAGTATATTTGAGGAGCCGCGCAATTTCTTTTGATATTCAGTAGAAGGGGGAACAATATATTGACTGACTTCCTTTCCTTCACCAGACTCAATAAAAGGCAAATCATAAATAGCCTCTTTTATTGTAGTAGATTTTCCATTGGGTTGGGGTAGAGAAATTGACTCATCCCCTTTTTTACCTATGAAAACCGCTCTGCGACGGTCTTGGGGTACACCAAAATCCGCGGCACATAATATTCCGCAGTTAACGGAATATCCAAGAGTTTCAAATTCTTTAATAATTTCGTCCTTAAAAAATCCCTTACTTGTAGTAAGGATATTCGGGACATTCTCAATCACAAAATATGTAGGATTGAAGTCTCTTACAAATCTCACGAATTGTTGGAAGAGATAATTCCTGGGGTCATTTATAGATAAGCGTTTCCCTTTTTGTGAAAAACCTTGACACGGGGGACCCCCTATGATAATGTCAATGTGAGGATGCTTCTGCTTTAATAACACGGTGTCTAATGTAGATATATCTGCATTATAGACAGTGGTATGAGGATGATTCTTTTTATATGCTTCAGCAATTGCACTATCAAATTCAACCGCAAATTCAATAGAACAACCCGCTTTAATGAACCCTTGAGAAAGTCCACCTACTCCCGCAAATAAATCAGCTACTTTCATCGCAGACGTATTGAAGCATTATTAAAGTATTCTTCGGACAATTCAATTCCCAGAAACATTCGGTTAGAACCGGCACAGGCAACCCCCGTGCTCCCACTTCCCATGAATGGATCGAGAATGATGCCGCCGGGATTTGATAATATTTCTATGAAATGTTTCATCAATGCAACCGGCTTCTGAGTAGGATGATTGCCCTGCTTATGTTCTTTGGGTGTTATAGTTGATGTTTCGATAAAATCGTGAATCGGTTTTCCACCATTGTTGAAAACTCCGGTAGTGGCATCATTTACAAAATATATCCAACTTTCAGTAGAATTTATAAAGTGCAAATTCATATTACGTGGCATAGGGTTTGTTTTATGCCAGATACCTACGGTTTTATAATAAAAGTGGTTCTTCTCTGCAATAGAGATAAGTGTTTCTGCCTTGATAATGGACATAAAAATAATAAGATTCCCACGTTTTTTTAATACACGGTGACATTCCCTGAGGAAAATGTCCATCTGTTGTGTCCATTCATCAAAGTCTAAATCATCCCAACGTTGCCCCGAAAAGTGATTAGCTCTGAGTTTTTTGAGATTGGTGCCTCTCTTTTTCATGAATAGCCCTAAATTATAGGGGGGGTCAGTCAGAATCAGGTCTATGCTATGATCCGGGATAGTAGACATCTTAGAAAGACAATCTCCCTTTGCCACAAAAGTCAACGGGTTTAATGCTACAAAAGAACCATCCCCGGACTTAATGGATAATTCAGCAGAATGAGAAATCTGACTTACCGGGTCATGAGAAAGCATGCTGGTATTGCTCGAATCAGTAAGTGATGGAGTATACATGTACCCAAGCAATGGCTCATATAGAGCCTGCATGGATTCCGTGGGTATTGGATATGGCTTACTCATTTTAAACAAGAAAACTTCCTGGGAGACAGACAGGTGACCAATCCTTTTACTACCAGATGGAAGTTACTTAATATATTGAATATAAGATTAATCTGTATTGAGAGGTCTATTTGTCCGAGTTTGCGCATTAATCAATATGCAAATATAGTGAAAATCCTCGACTTTCAATCCGGAGATAAAATTAGTGTGCAAGACTGCAAAAGTCATGCACACTAAAGTTAAATAATGTGAATATATCAATATCTTACGGTTCTGTGAGTCTTTGAGTAAGATTGATTCCCTGTCGGTAAATATTCCGGATGGTTAATCTTCGGCGAGGGCCTGGAAATAGCAGTCAGCGACTGCAAGCCATTCTTCGAGATTGCCACCGGGATTGAACCCTTTTCTCTCTTTGGGGTCGCCAAAAGTTTTTTGGGCTGAATCGGGTGATAAAGTTATAATCGAAGGTTTAGCTTCAGTGTCGGAATTGTAAAATTTGTCGAAATCTACCCCTGATATTCCTTCCTCAATTAAATAGAGTTCACCTTCGTAGTTATAAATTCCCATAACCCCTACAGTTTCCGGTTCTTCGGTGTCTTTCTCCGAGGGGATTTCAATTTCGGGTAAATAGGGGAAACCGGCGGTTGCAAGATCCCAGAGCATAGCTCCGATACCACGATCGGTCATATTCTCGGCAAGGTCACTTTTAGCTTTAGCCAAGAGGTCAGTAACAGCAGCGTTGTTGTCAGCCATAATTCAGGTGTTTTAATAGTTAATTTTCCTATTATAACATTCATATATTCATCATCGTTCATTCATCCCTCAAAGAAAAGGCAGCAATTCTTTCCAGCCACTCTGCGCGAATGTCATGCCAGCTTTCCCATTTAGCTTCCTTTCCGTTGAGAGAAACCCGTGCGTAAATCATACCGGTTTGTTTGTGTCGTGCGAATGTCATGAAGATATTAGCACCTAAGGGTGTAATTTCATAGTCTTTCCATACTGATGAAAGTTGGTTCAGGTCGAGAGGAAGGGCTGAGGCTCCGGGGAGATTCATCAGAGCAGCCAGAGGGAGGAGAGTTTCGGCATGACCGAACATAAGATTGGCATTATAACTTGTAGAATTTTGAGAAATCGCTGCTAAGTCCACATTATTTATTATATTAATCATGAGGGGAGCCACGGCTTGCATGGGGATGGTGGTCAGTGAGTTGAGACTCCGCTTGAGATAGTGTCCGGCATTGGAGCATTCCCAGCATGCACGGTATTCTCCGGGTGTGAACCATTGGGTGGTGGGTATGCCGAGAGCTGTAGCTCTCAGACTTTGAAGAACCCCATACATTTGGGCAGATATTTTCTGAAGTTCTTCTTTGGGAAGGGCGTTTTTGAATAGTCGGGAAGATGGACCGACGGGTAAGGTGGTTTCTTCAAAATTTCTTAGAGATTCTACCCATGAGTCAGCTTTATTTGCCGCGATACTGTCGGGATGCAGCCAATCGTAATATGTCTTATCGGTGTCGAAAAATCGCAGGAGTGGTGAAGTGACAGGTCCTGAGAGGGAATAAATATCGATTCCGGGCTGAAGGATATTGAGAGTTGCATTAAAAGTGTACATAGTAGCCACAACGCGAGGTATGAGAGAGGAAATGGCGTTTATTTTCCCGTTTTCGATGATATTATGACCTTCGGCAGAGAAAAATCTTGCGAGTTCCACCTCCTCCTTCTCTCCCACCTGAGAGAGGGCTCCCCATTTCCCTTCTGATGCTTTCTCAATGGACAGGATAAAAGAGAGGAAATCTCTTCCATGATTGGTAAGCAGGTCTTCTTTATTTGCTTTTACAAGACGTTCTTTGAGTTTAAGTATTTTAGATTGGGAACTAATGTATCGTGCTCCGTGACGGGCAATATATTCGATATGGAATGGGGTCAGAGAGTCTGGAACACTCATTTTTACTACCGATGAGAAATCATAGGGCATCATCGTACCGTCGAGTTCCGGCGGAAGTGGCGAATATACGCGCGCTGAAGCACCTGAAAAATTCAGAAATATTATAGAGCAGAGTGATAATATGTATAAAATTGACTTCATAAGAAAAATTTCAGTGGGTAGGTACTGGGTCGGATGCTTCCATACTCTTCAGTATTGAGAGTGCTTCCGACACATTGGCTACATTATTGATAACGATTGAGTTTTTACCTTTAGAATTACGCAGATTTGTGCGTAATGGATTGTCTTGAAGAAATTTAAGCACTCTTCCGAACGCCGGTGACATATAGTAGGCTTTATTGCTTTCCTCAACAAAATATAGGTATGCCTTACCCCCTTTGAGGGTGAGTCGTTCAATGCCGAGACGGCGTGCGGCAATCCGGAGAGGCACTACTTTTATTAATTCTTCAGTCACCTGGGGCAATGGTCCGAACCGATCGCGGAGATGTTCGCGGAACTGCTCAGTGTTGTCGAGACGAGTCATGTTGTCAAGTTGCTGATAGAGGGAGATTCGCTCACTTTCCTGGGGCACGTATGACGGTGGAAGACGAAGTTCCAGATCGGATTCTATCACGCAATCGGCTACGAATTCCTGCTCTTCGGGGGAATCATTGACCTCTTCGAAAGTGTCACCGAATTCCTCGGTTTTTAATTCAATTACCGATTCTCTGAGAATTTTTTGATAAGTTTCATATCCGAGGTCGGTGATGAATCCGCTCTGTTCGGCACCGAGCAGGTTTCCTGCTCCTCTTATGTCAAGGTCCTGCATGGCTATATGTATTCCCGAGCCAAGATCGGAGAAACTTTCAATAGCCTGCAGACGGCGGCGTGCCACAGGGGTTAGCGGTGAGCCCGGAGGGACGAGGAGGTAGCAGAAAGCTTTGCGGGAGCTTCTCCCTACCCTGCCGCGGAGCTGGTGGAGTTCGGAGAGTCCGAAATGGTGGGCATTATTAACTAAAATGGTGTTGACATTAGGCATATCAATCCCGTTCTCCACTATAGTTGTGGAGAGGAGCACATCGTAATCGTGATTAGCAAAATCGATGATACCTTTTTCTAATTTTTCGGGAGGCATCTGACCATGAGCCACAACAATTCGAATTCCCGGGATGAGAGCTCTCAGGCGGTTTTCAATTTCGGTGAGATTCTCGATGCGATTGGAGATGAAGAATAACTGACCGTTTCTACTAAGTTCGAAGTTGATAGCTTCTTTAATAATATCGTCATCGAAGCCGCATACGGTAGTTAGAACCGGTTGACGGTTGGCGGGGGGAGTATTAAGAGAGCTTAGGTCGCGGGCACCCATGAGGGAGAATTGGAGAGTCCTGGGGATGGGTGTAGCGCTTAGTGTCAGGGTGTCAACGTTGACTTTGAGCTGCTTAAGTTTCTCTTTTACTGCGACTCCGAATTTCTGTTCCTCATCAATGATAAGAAGTCCCAGATCTTTAAATTTTACTGATTTGCCAATCAATTTATGAGTTCCGATGATGATATCTATCTTCCCGGTTTCGAGATCTTCCAGAATCTGCTTTACCTCTTTCGGTTTTTTTGCACGTGAGAGGAATTCCACTCTTACAGGGAGGTCTCGCAGGCGTTCGGAGAAAGTGTGGAAATGTTGCATGGCCAGGACAGTAGTAGGAACGAGAACAGCGGTTTGCTTAGAATCGGCAGCCGCTTTAAAAGCTGCGCGAATAGCGAGCTCTGTTTTGCCGAAGCCAACATCGCCGCACACGAGTCTGTCCATAGGTCTGTCTGACTCCATATCCCCTTTTATGGCTTGTGTCGCTTTGAGTTGGTCGGGGGTATCCTCATAGATAAAACTTGCCTCCAGTTCATGTTGCAGGTAAGAGTCGGCAGAGAATGCAAATCCTTTCTCTTTTTTTCGCGCGGCATACAGACGTATAAGGTCGCGGGCAATATCCTTGACTTTATTTTTTGTTTTCTCTTTGAGACGATTCCAGGCCCCAGAGCCGAGCTTGCTGATTTTTGGAGGGACACCCTCTTTCCCTCTGTATTTGGAAAGCTTGTGGAGAGCGTGAATGCTTACAAGGATAATATCATCATTCTGATAATAGAGTTTTATCATCTCCTGTACGCGTCCATTGATGGTAGTCCTGACAAGTCCGCCGAATTTTCCGATACCATGGTCGATATGCACTATATAATCCTCCGGTTCTATCTGGCTCAATTCTTTTAAACTCAGTGCCATCTTTCCTGAGCGGGCTCGGTCGGAACGAAGGTTGTATTTGTGGAAGCGATCAAAAATCTGGTGGTCGGTGAAGAAACACAGTTTGAGCTGGTTGTCACAGAATCCTTCATGGATGGTGCGGTCGACGGGGGTAAAATGGATGTTGTCGCCACGATCGTCAAATATCGAGCGCAAGCGGTCGGTCTGATAAGGAGTGTCGCTCAGGATAAAAATCTTGTAATCATCGTCAAGAAATTTTGTAAATGACTCAGAGATGAGTTCAAAATTCTTATGATATAGAGCCTGCGGGGAGCAACTGAAAGAGATGTGGACATCCGGGACGGTATCTGCAGGGAGGTCGGGAGCGGCTGTAAATTCAATGACTTTTTTATTTTCTATACTTTCTCTGAAGTTATTGAAATTGATAAGTTTCTTCATAGCTTCAGAATCTCCTTCCTCGGCAATAATGGCAGATTCAGAGAACTCCTCTTCAGTGACTTCTTTAACTCTTGAAATGATTCTTGCAAGTCTGTGACAGACAATTACGGTGGATTTGGAAATAAATTCCATCAGAGAGACACCCTCAGCGGTTGTTCCTCCACCTGAGGGTATAAGGGATACCTGCGAGATACTTTCGCGACTGAGTTGTGTTTCAATGTCAAATGTGCGAATACTTTCTACTTCGGTATCGAAGAAATCAAGACGATACGGCAATTCACCGGAGAAGGAGAATACATCCAGAATGGACCCTCTGCGTGCGAATTGTCCCGGTTCATATACATAGTCAGTTTGCCGGAATCCTAATTCCAGAAGAGAATTGATAAGTTGGGACATCTGCCGGTTCTCCCCTTTCCGAATGGAAATAGATTTATCGGAGAAATCGGTAGGTAGAGGGACTTTTTCCGCAAGTGCCTCCGGATAGGTGACAATCCAACGTAAAGATTTGGAACTGGAAAGAGCGTTGAGGGTCTCGGTGCGAAGTATACCTGCCGGAGGATCCGGCTGTCCATATTTGATTGAACGTTTATATCCACTGGGAAAGAAAGTGACGCCATCCTCTCCGGCAATCCGGGACAGGTCGTGGAATAGATAACCGGCTTCTTCAGCGTCATCAGCGATGATGACCATCGGCTTACCGGGATCAGGGATTTGACCGAGGAGCATAGCGGGAGCTGAAGCTGGCAAACCGGTCAGTACTATCCGCTTTCCTGAAGACAAGGAGAGTTTTGAGCGTATGGCATCAAGGCGCACCGGAGTGGCAAACAAGGCATCAACTTCCTGTAAGGTCATAGAATTATTTTTTCGCAGGCTTTAGAAACCTGTTATATAATTTTGGATCGTTCAATATTACGATAGCGGTATTTAAAGCCTCATCATCCGGCAGAGAGTTGAGAAGTCTCCCCTCGGCAAGATTATACCGGCTTGCGATTTCAGCAGAGATGAAATCCTTAATCTCTTTTCGGTGTGTCTCAAGATTCGTACGCAATCCCGGATTGAAGAGAGGGATTAGGGAATCAAGATGACTCTCCAGCTTCGGGCTCAGATATCCCTCTTCCTTTGCAATTGTGCGGAGACGCTCGATGGTTTCACTTCCGGCAAGATCGGTCTTGATGCCAACAGTATCGAGTGTGTTTATGAATTCGGAATATTCGTCATCCGAGATTTTAAAGGTCATTGGATCGCCTATGGAAGGGTGGGTGGCGGCGTAACGGTTGGCGTAATCATAAATACGATGTTTTGTTACCAGTTCGTAAAGCAAAGGTGATGTACGGTGCCACACAATCACACTGTCAGGAAGCAGGCCACCTCCATCACGCACTTCTCTTCCGTGAAGAGTGTGGAAAACGTGGGTAAGGCTGTCGGGAGTGCGTGCTACAGTTCCATCCGGATTGCGGTGGGAATAGTCGAGAGCCTGAATCAGTCTGCCTGACGGTGTGTAATATTTAGCGATAGTGACTTTGAGAATTGCATCGTATGGTAGAGGAAAAGAACCTTGCACCAGTCCTTTGCCATAACTGTTGGAGCCGATGAGGACTGCCCTGTCCAGGTCTTGGAGCGCACCGGCAGTTATTTCTGAGGCCGAGGCCGAGCCTCCGTCTATCAGCACAGCCATGTGAATATCAGGAAAGATTGGTTTGTGAGTAGTCTTGTAAATTTTTTCAGAGCCTTTTTCTTTTCCACGTGTACGTAACACTTCAGTTCCTTTGGGGAGGAAATTGCCGAGGATTTCCACAGCGCTCTCCACCAGTCCTCCCCCGTTGCCACGAAGGTCGAGAACGATATTCTTAACTTCGGGATTTTCCTTGAAAGATTGTAATGCTTCTGAAATTTCACCCGGCGACTTATCGATAAAGGAGTTAAGGGCGACATATCCGGTGTTTCCAATTACACGATAAGCCGGTACGCTCTTCTCCTGAACTTTCTCACGAGTGATATTGAAAGTCAGAATGGAGTCTTCGACGAAGGGACGTGCTACGGTAAGCCGGAAAGAAGTTCCGGGTTGCCCTTTAAGCATAGAGGTGACCTTATTGACCGGCAAGCCATGAGTTTTTACAGAGTCGACAGCCACAATCCTGTCGCCAGCTTTCACTCCGGCAATGTGGGCCGGGGAATTTGCGATAGGCTCACTTATGTAAGTGTCATTATTTCTTTCGAGGACAAAGGCACCGATACCTCCGTATGAACCGTGAGTCATGCGGTCGAGAGACTCCTTTTCATCCGTGTCGTAAAATACGGTATAGGGATCGACAGTGTTCAGCATGGCCTGGATAGCCGCTTTAAAAGCCTCATCAGTGCGTATGGAGTCCACATAATTCCTCTCTAATTGTGTGGCAAGTGCATTGAAAAGAGACAGGTTGCGCTGAAACGCCATATCATGACTTTTCTGCGGAGTATCTTTTCCGGTGGCAATTAATACTGAGCCCAGGGTAAGAGCAAGTATGGGCAGAAATATTTTTCTCATTTTTTATCTTCAAGTTGTGGATGAGGGTAGTCTACAGTGAAGTGAAGACCACGGCTTTCTTTACGTTCCATTGCCTGTCGCATAATCAGGTAAGCAACGTTTATAATATTGCGTAATTCGCATAGTTCACGTCCCGGACGGCTGACCTTGAATAGTTTCTCAGTCTCCTCATAAAGGATATCCAGACGGTTCCAGGCACGTTTAAGCCGTAGGTCGCTTCTTACTATACCTACGTAATAACCCATTATCTGGTTCACTTCTTTTATAGATTGTGTGATTAGCACCATCTCCTCGGGGTGTACAGTTCCCTCCTGGTTCCATTCGGGGACATCGTTGCGAAGGTCGTAACCATTTATCATCTCAGAGGCATGATGAGCAGCGGCATCGGCATAAACTACCGCTTCTATCAGAGAATTGGATGCCAGGCGGTTTCCGCCATGCAGACCGGTGCAGGAACATTCTCCTACTGCATAGAGACGTTTTATGGAGGATTCACCGTTCAAATCTACTTTTATCCCTCCGCATAGATAATGTGCAGCTGGAGCTACGGGAATCATGTCGCGCGTTATATCAATGCCGAGAGAAAGGCACTTTTCGTAAATGTTGGGGAAATGACGACGTGTTTCCTCGGGGTCTTTATGCGTTACATCGAGATATACATGGTCTGTGCCATGGAGTTTCATTTCAGAATCGATGGCACGTGCCACGATGTCACGAGGAGCGAGTGAAAGCCTGGAATCATATTTTTGCATGAATTCCGATCCGTCGAGATTCCTTAACACAGCTCCATAGCCACGCATGGCTTCAGTGATGAGGAATGACGGACGGTCGCCGGGATGAAACAAGGCTGTGGGGTGGAATTGAATGAACTCCATATCTTTGACTGTTCCTTTGGCGCGATATACCATAGCTATGCCGTCACCTGTGGCAATAAGTGGATTGGTAGTGGTGGTGTAAACGGCACCCACCCCACCGGTTGCCATGACAGTTATCCGTGACAGGAAGGTGTCGACATCCCCGGTGGCTTCATTTAGAATATAGGCCCCATAGCAGGTGATGTCTGATGTGCGACGGGTTACGATTTTTCCTAAATGATGCTGTGTGATTATCTCTACAGCAAAGTGATGGTCGAAAACATCTATATAAGGGTTTTCACGAACTTTCTTTACAAGACTTTCCTGAATCTCAGCCCCGGTGTTGTCTGCATGGTGTAGGATTCTGAATTCGGAGTGCCCCCCTTCACGATGAAGGTCGAAGTTTCCGTCATCTTTTTTGTCGAAATCCACACCCCATCCGATGAGTTGTGCTATCTGGGACGGGGCATTTTTCACAACCTTCTCCACAGCCTCCGGGTCGCTGAGCCAATCTCCGGCGATCATGGTGTCCCGGATATGTTTCTCGAAGTCATCAACCTCAAGATTTGTGACACTTGCCACACCCCCCTGAGCGTAAAATGTGTTGGCTTCTTCAAGAGTAGTTTTACAAATCAGCGCCACTTTTCTATTTTGGGCTGCTACCTTTAGGGCAAAACTCATTCCGGCTATTCCGGAACCGATTATAAGATAATCATATTTGTAGGTCATGGTATCTATTCTCAGTCTTAACTCCTCACTTGATAATAATCTCATCCAAGGGACGTTTGGGCACACAGTGTATCCCTTCGGCATCCCGGAAATATTTGATATCGTTTTTCTCCATAGGGACAAGGCGTGCATGCTCTTTCGCTTTTCCCAATGCAACTATGTAAGTGGGTTTGAGATTTTGCGGGAGAGAAAGGAGTTCGCATAAAGCGGGACCGTTAAAAGCCTTAATGATACAGCAGTTGTAACCCAAGGCGGTTGCTCCTAAGGTGATTGCTTCCAGATGTAAGCCTTCATCACACATCGGATTTGAGGTAAGTGCTGTGTCAAGACATTGGATAATGTAGGCAGCCGGACGTTCTCCCTCTTCCGGACCATCCCAATCCTGATAATAACCTGCCCACGCCAAGAGTGGAAAGATTGCGCCACATTCCACTTCCGTGCAAACCGGAAGATATTTCAGGGGTTGCAGATTTCTCCCCGATGCTACATAACGGGTCAATTCTATGATATTTACAAGTTCGGTGCGTTCAATCCTCTCTTCCTGAATAAATCGACGTGTGCTGCGGTTGTGAATCAAAAGATGACGCAAGTTATCAAACTCTTTATCTGTATTCATAACAATGAAATTATAATTCTGATAATTACGGAAAATCCGGCTTCACACTGAAGCTTAGAAG
Source organism: uncultured Sangeribacter sp. (assembly GCA_964509225.1). GTDB lineage: Bacteria > Bacteroidota > Bacteroidia > Bacteroidales > Muribaculaceae > Lepagella. The sequence continues at coordinate 34,696 of CAZDWB010000014.1, read as the reverse complement.
CCGAAGGCTATATTGTCGACATATAAGGTGAGTCCCTCAGTGCCGACGAACGGTTCACCACAACTCGATGAAAGCATTACCAACACGTGGGTAGGAGTCTCATTTTCCGGTGCCCATCCTACTTCCTGGACAGGAACCATCTTCCCTTTGGAATTTTTAGCATAATATGCCTTATTTCCCGAAAGAAGTCCCATATAGGGTTTATAACCCGGTTTTTTTGTTATATCTCCGTATTGGATTTTAAGTTGATGACCTTTGACCAGTCCGGTGGACTTATTATAGCGTTCCCTTCCTGTGCCTACGCGATGTGCATAAAGATTACCCTTCTCATCTTCCCATCTCTTCTGAAGCAGGACATAAACTTCTGCGTTATCCCGGCCCTGGAGAGTCTTTTTGGAAGATAGCCCTGTAGCTTTAACACGTGTATTAACCGGGGGCATGTCTACTTTGTAATCATAGACTAACGCTACAGGACGTTTGGTGTATGGTATACCCATCTCCATCTTTGAGAAAGGGGCTTTGGTTGAGGATATAGGTTCATTGATTTCTCCCAAAAAGATAGTGCCGGCAGCCATGACATCCATATTCAGAAGCCCCAGAACCTTCACTTCCTCCATCACTGCCTGTAATTTTGCCATCTTATTACCGTTGACTACAGCCGGAGTTACTCCGCAGGAGCCTTTGACTACCCCTGACACTTTAGCATATACATTACTTGTGGCCCATGGAGACCCCCCTTTGTTTTTATAAGCTATATTCCCGTTAACTGTTGTGGTTGGTCCAATTTCATATAATGTTTTTCCTTTACCGCCGATGACTTTTGATTCCTTTATATTACGCGTGACCCATTGGCTGAAATCTCCGAATTTTATAGGTTCAAGTCGCAAGGCATAGGCGTTGAGGACCAAAACTATTGATATAATGGAAAGAAAGAATTTTTTCATGAAAATATTTTTTGCAAAAATAACATTTTATTTTGGTTTTTTCTTAACTAACTGTAGGGAAATCAACAATAGTCAGAGCTAAAATTCCCATTCTTTCCGATGAGATACTTACGGTAAAAACAGACGTCTCGATAGCTAACGGTAAATAGCCGGAGGAATTATCAGGAGTCAGGATAATAAAAGCAGAAATATTATTAATAATATTTCTGCTTTTATTATCTAAATTAACGATGGGTTTGAAACATAGGGATGTTATGTGAAATATGAGTCGGTAAGATTTAATTTTTCTTTATGGTTTTGAAAAACCGCGTTGAATATTTCACACATCTATTAGTTTATATCACTCCAAGGCGCGTCTGAATTGAGTTCCTGTGTGGCGAGCTGATCACGTATTTCTTTAGCAAGAAGTTTTTCAATCGTGGCCAGTGCCTGCTCATCCAGAGGTGGGAATTGAGACCATTTTTCGCGATGATCCGGAGATATCTCCTCAACACGCGCGCTTGTATAGTAAGCTATCGGTTCTTCAGGAAATTCCTTCTTTAGATTTTGATTCAGTTGTTTCTCTAATTTTTCAAATGCAAGGGAGTTATGAAGTGATTCGGCGTTAGCAGGCGCATCAAATTCATAACGATATTTATTACTGTTAGCAAAGCTCACAATGTAAAGATGTTTTCGTGTTTCCATAGGTCATTTATTCTTTATATTATCGGGGGCATTAGTTACCCCTGTTCTGTTATAACATCTCAAATCCGTTATCGTTCAGTAATATTTCTTTTTAAACCTGTCAATTTAGCGCGTTTTATAGGACTGTTCCTGAAAAAGCTGCTAAATTCATCCGGGCTCATTTGCTGAATCTTTTCGCGAGTCAGTTCCTTATAATTATCTCTCATTTGGAATTCAGGAACCGTTGTGGTCGCTCTTTTCATGATGGCATTGTTAAGCGGACATATTCTCAGACAGAGGTCACAGCCGAAGAGGGTATTTTTGCCTGCTTGAGTCTGCATTACTTTTTTTCCATGTTGCGTCCACTCCCCTTTATGCTCAATAGTGAGGTAAGATATACAAAGGTTAGCATCAACTTCTCCATTCACCATTATCGCCCCTCCGGGGCATGCATCTGAGCAGAGAGAGCAATCCAGACATGCAAGATGAAATTCGTTTTTTTCCGGAGCGTTTGTCTCTGTTTCAGCAGACCATGCTTTTTCAACCGGATTTTCGATAAAATATTCAACAGGGATTGTAGAGATAATCTCAGCAAGGAAGAAAGCCGACCCGAGTCTTTCGGTGGCAATCATTCCATTGCGGCATCTGCGCCCTAACCCGGCACGAAGGGCAAAGTATCGTTCTCTCACAGGAGCTGAGTCGACACATATTCTCCAATGAGGTGCCGGATGAGGTAGCCTGCAGTCATCAACGAGCCATTCTGAGAGTTTCTGACAGACTTTTTCCAGTCTTTGGCGTATGACATTATGATAATCATCTCCAAGTGCGTATGAGGCGATATTTACCTCTTTACAGGGTGGAAATAACCGGAAAGGGAAGGCAACCGAAAAGATGGTTGTAGCATTTTCGAGCAAAAGAGTCGGGTCTTTTCGAATCTGAGGATGATTATGGAGATAATTCATCCCGGCATTACGACCCTTTTCAAGCCAGCCGGAATACCGTATCCATTCCGGCAGGTCTATGGGAGCAATAGGAGCGACCGCCACCTCCCCTACCATTTCAGAAGAAAAAATGTCGATTATTTCCTGCCGAAGTCTGCGGGGATTTCCCCCCAAAGTTCTGTCTGCCATTTCCTGATAGGAGTAGAGTACTGGTGTGTGTTAAGCCACGTTAAGGCACGTGTCATAAGTTCGAAAAGTCGGGCATTCGCGGGTGTGGGTTTCAGAGTGGTTTTGATCCGTTTATTTCTCACCCATGCCATTCCTGATACGGAATCGGAATAGATGGTGTGGTTTTCACCTTTCTGAGCCATTAAAGCGAGAGCATGGACAATGGCAAGAAATTCCCCTATATTATTTGTAGCATCACGGAAAGGTCCGATACGAAAAATTTCTTTTCCTGAGATAAGTTCCACACCTCTGTATTCCATAATTCCCGGATTCCCCATGCAGGAGGCATCTACAGCCCACCCGTTAAGGTCGATTTCCGGGATTGACATATAATCTGCCGGGGGAGAGGAGGGGGATTTGGATTTATTGGATTTCATTCCGATTTTAGCGAGAAGTTGCCCCATGTTTTTAATCTCTTCAGTGTTAATGACCCTGCGATACGCTTCAGTGGCCTCCGCTGAAGAGTTGAAACTTTTATATAATGCACCCGGGAACTCCTCTATTTGTTCCAGTGCATCGTTCCAATCGTCATAGACTCCAGGATTCCTGCCACGCCATACAACATAAAATTTCTTATTTTTCCCCATCCTCAATTCCTGTTTCGTTGCGCAGCGGGTATGTATTTCTGAGACGTTCAAACTCACCGGGGTAAGTTCTAAGGTCATGCATCTCTTGGGCCGGGTCGTAAGAGTGAAGAATCAGTTCCGGAGTGAGATTTTCAGGTGGAGAATATGGTCCTTCCAGTCCTGATGTATCGGGGGAGAAATTGAAATGTTTACCAAGGAATTCGAGAATCATGCGGGTTGCACGCTGTTTCCCTTGCAAGGAATAACCGGCAATATGAGGGGTGGCGATGAAAGCTTCCTTAAGGAGAGTAGGGTTAAGGGCTTTTGTTTCATTTTCCCATGTGTCGATAACTGCAGTGAGCTTATTTGTTTTCATGAATTTTAGTAATGCAGTTTCGTCGACCACTCCTCCTCTGGCAGCGTTGACTACAATTGCACCCTTGGGAAGCTGGGACAGGATGTCGTGACTGCCCAAATGATAGGAAGGGTATTTGCCGGTGTGTGTAAGTGGAGTGTGGAAAGTAATGGCATCCACTTTTGAGACGAGTTCACGGATTGGAAGATATTCCTCATCGGTAAAACCCTGATCTTTACGAGGAGGGTCACAGACGAGAGTCCGGACACCTAATCTCCTTCCCCAATCTACCACGATACCACCCACATTCCCCTTTCCGACTACGCCAAGCGTATGTTTCGAGGGATCAAAACCGGCTCTAAGGAGGGTAGACCAGACGTACTGCGCCACTGCAGGAGCGTTACAACCCGGAGCATTTGTAAAATTAATTCCTAACTCAGAGAGTTCTGAAGGGTTAAAATGGTCCATCCCGATAGTAGCTGTCCCCACAAAAGAGACTTTGGAGTCCCGGAGCAGGGCTTTATCGCAGCGTGTACGTGTCCGGACTATAAGAGCATCGGCATCTTTTACATCTGCCGGAGAGATTAGTTCACCCGGCATATATCGGACCTTGAAATGGGGTTCAATACGTCCCTCCATCATAGGGACAGCATCATCGCATATCAGATAAGGCATTCTCACAATATAAAAACTATAAAATAATCAACACACATTGCACTGTGTAGAGTGCGCATAGAATCCACGCCAACAAGTGTGGATGACCAATGCGGTTGAAATAGAAAAAATTTCCAATTTGTACTGCACTCCAGAGGTAGAAAGAAGCGAGGTAGGCAGTTATATTATTGAAGTCGATAATCATGCATAATGCACATAGATAACCTAACACATTCATGGCATTATTGCATTTACGGATTCGGGAATTACCGGCATAAAGTCTTACTGCATTATTAAGAGACAGGAGGGTCGATATCAGGAACACAATCCCCGTTCCTATCATCATTACGAGCCATTCAATACGACTATGGCTGTCTGTGAAAATATTTACCAATTGCGGTAAGCGGAAGTCGGAAACCTGAATGATACCGAGACCGAGCGCAACCCAATATGGTGCAATGAGACCCATAATAAAAGCGAGTAAATCCTTTATCTTCAGTGTACCCATTATAGCCCCACCTGAGAGGTAAACAATTATCATCGGAACAAAGGAATACTGCATCATGGAGCCAACCGAAAGGAGCGTTGCGATAAAGAAATAATCTTGTGTAGAATTCCTTTTCCGGAAAGTTTCGAACAAGACTCCCATAGAGATGATATTCACGATAAGAAGCAGGGTAGAGGTATTGAAAGAGAGGGTTATGAAGGGGTTCCCGGCAAGAAGGATCATATATGTCATGGTGAGCAACATGCTCCCCCCCTGGACGAGAATATAACGCTTGTTAAGGAGACTCAGCAACGGTACGGAACCGAAAATGAGGGTAAGGTTAAGTATAAGAGAGAGGGTAGGAGATAGTTGCCAGAGTCCGGGAGAAGGGAGACAGATGCCGAAACTTGAGGAGGGTTGGGGAGTTTTAAACAGTAACAGAGAAGCCAATATCATTGCCAGGGCTATGACCCCGGCAGTCAGAAGATCCTTAGTGGCGAAAGTGTATCTGTTCATCTCCCGATATCGGTGCGACAATATTTTCCTTCAAACAATATTTTGTCAGCTGCTTGATAAGCTTTTTCGGCAGCCTCCCGGGAACTTTCCCCCACAGCCACAACTGTGACTACCCGTCCACCGTCGGTGAGGAGTTGCCCGGATGAATCTTTCCGTACAGCACCGGTATAGACAGTGGCACCTGATTGAGCAGCGGCTTCAAGCCCTTCAATGGGGTCTCCTTTCCGGGGATTTGAAGGATAGCCTGTGGCAGCAAGAACAATACCCGCTGAGTGGAGAGGGGAGAGGGACACTTTTTTTAAGGCCAGAGTGCGATCGGCAATTCCTTCAAACAAATCTACGATATCAGACTGGAGCCGGGGAATAATCACTTGTGTTTCAGGGTCGCCAAGGCGAACATTATATTCGAGCAAAACCGGTTCGCCATCCACATCCTTTACCCCCAGGTATAGGAAGCCTTGAAATTCCATACCCTCTTCTTTAAGACCTCGCAATGTCGGAAGAAGTATTCTTTTCTCAATATTTTCCACCAATACGGAGTCACATTCACTGCTAAGAGCAGGGGAGATGGCACCAAGACCGGCCGTATTCAATCCTTTATCCCCGTCTTCAAGACGTTTATAATCTCTTGCCGAGCCTAAATATTTATAGTCTTCTCCATCGATGGCAAAAAACAGTGAACATTCAGGACCTTCTACAAATTCTTCAACGATTGTGGTGGTGGAGGAATCTCCAAAAAGACCCTCAATCATGGTTCGGAGTGTAGCTTTCGCTTCATCAAGGTTATCAATAATCAGGACTCCCCTGCCTGCAGCCAGACCATCGGCTTTCAGCACGTAGGGAGGATTCTGGGAATCGAGGAAACCGAGACCTTCATCCAGAGTGTCGGCAGTGACACTCATAAATCGAGGGGAAGGTATAGCATTGGAAATCATAAACTCCTTAGCGAATTCCTTGCTCCCTTCGAGTCGCGCACATTCCTTGTCTGGGGCAATCACTTTCACTCCCAGCGGTGAGAGTGCATCTTTAATGCCGGCAACAATCGGGGCTTCCGGGCCTACCACAACCAGGTCAATGCCCTCCCTCTGCACGAGATTAGAGATATTCTCAAAATCGAGCGAACTTATATCCTTGTGAATAGCTCCCGGGTACTCGCCGGGGAGTGTTAAGAGTACTTCAGTTCTGGGACTTTTAAGGATTTTAGCTGCCAAGGCACCCTCTCTGCCCCCTCGACCTATAAGGAGTATTTTGAGTTTTTCTTTCATGTTTCAGATAGTTTTCAGCGGTCGGAATCCTTGCGCCACCCTTTACGTGAGCGCATTTTGAAATTAGAGAATTTCATCTCGCTGCTTTCAGGCAATGATGGTCCGCGGTCGTTAATATTGCGTGCAGGCTTGGAGGTGCGGCTGAAATTCTTCTTCCCCGGTTGATGAAAATCATCTTTATCCTCTTTAAAATCGTGGAATTTACCCGGTTTTCCGGGTTTACCACCCTTACTGAATTTTCGGGTTTCGTTTTTCCATTCCTTATCCGAAATATGCTTGGATTTAGCGGCAGAGACCTTTTTGAACTCCTTATTAGCCACCGAACCTCCGTCAGCACGAAAGTCGGAATAAGAGCCGTCGAAAAGCACATATTCGCGCAGAGAACACTCCAGGGCTCCGTTAAGTATGGGGAATTTGAGAGATGGCTTGAGGTGAATTGCATCGAAATGCTCATCCTTATATCCGAGAATCCAGGCGTGCCATCCTTTGAATTCCGATTTAAGCCATTTCCCGATATTTTTATAAAGATTTTCCATATCTTCGGGACGGAGACGTTCACCGTATGGTGGATTCATCACAAGTATCCCCTCCTCATCCAGGTCGTGCCAATCCCCCATTGACCGGCAAGATATTTCGATAGCATCTTCAAGTCGTGCAGACCGTATATTCTTTCGGGCAATCATTACAGCTTCCGGATCTATATCACCACCTTTGATTTTATATGGAGCTTCACGTTCTTCGGAATCATCATTATAAATCTCATCAAAGAGTCCGGCATTGAAGTCAGGCCATTTCTCGAAAGCAAAAGAATCGCGATAAATACCCGGATTGGTATTGGTAGCGATTAAAGCAGCTTCAATAAGGAATGTTCCCGAGCCACACATGGGGTCGACAAACAGGGAGTCTCCACGCCAGCCTGTCTTGAGGATGATACCGGCGGCCAGAACTTCATTGATAGGGGCCGCCGTCTGCTCCACACGATATCCTCGCTTTGACAGGGGTTCTCCGGAAGAGTCCAGAGAGATGGTGACGCGGTTATCGGAGATATGCACATTGAGTTGCACATCCGCACCCTTAATTCGGATAGAGGGGCGTTTCCCATAACGGTCGTTAAAATGGTCTACGATACCATCCTTGACGCGATATGTGACATATTTGGAATGGTTGAAGTCGGAGCTGTTTACAGTAGAGTCAATGGAGAAAGTAGAATCAGGACTCATAAATTTCTCCCACTCTATATCGCGGACGGCATCATAAAGCTCATCCGGGTTGGAGGCAGAGAATTTAAAGATAGGTTTTAGGATTCTCAGTGCAGTACGACAGCAGAGATTAGCCTTATAAAGGAGTGCGAGGTCTCCTTCAAAGGAGACCATCCTACGTCCAATTTCAACGTTTTGAGCCCCTAAAGAGATGAGTTCATCGCAGAGCACATCTTCGAGACCTTGAAACGTCTTAGCCACCATTTGGAATGTAGAAGCCATATTTTTTTGAGCTTATGATTTGCAATATTAGAAGACAATTTTGGAGTTTCCGGAGTTGTCGGCGGAAGAGGATTTTTCTTGAAGAGGATTAATATTTTCAGAAATATTTTTCAGTCTTTCGTTGAAGTCCGGATCACGATTATAAGCGGGAGTGCGTTCGATAATCGCCATAATCTCCGGGTCATCGAACTGAGAGGGCTCAAGGACTGCGTATTTGTTACGTGCGAGGTCGCGCATCTGTTCTGCACGTTTTTCCGCACCATACACTTCTTCAATCCGGGATTGAGTTATTTCCTCTTCAGAAGAGATAGCCGGATGCCATTCCTCCTTCTTTTTGGCTACATTACCACCCTCCATCACAATCTTTTCCTGTTCATTGGAATCGAGGGTAAGGTCGAAACCGGATGCGAGTACTGTAACTTTCACTTTGTCGCCGAGTTCCGGATTATCGGCGATTCCCCATTTTACATCGATATTAGAGGGGAGCTTGGCAGTGAATTGGCGGATTTCGTCTATTTCTTCAGCGAGCAAGGGATTTTCGGAATCCTTTGAACAGGTAAACTTCAGAAGCAGACGGCGTGATGTGCGGATATCATGAGTCTTGAGCAGAGGGGAATGGAGGGCATTGAAAATAGCGTTCGACACGCGATGGTTACCTTCGCCGTATGCAGTGGAAATTATAGCTGTCCCGGCATCTTTAAGGGTGGTTTTCACATCCTGAAAGTCTACATTGATGTAACATTTTTCAGATATGATTTCAGAAATACTTCTGGCTGCATTGGCAAGAGTGTCGTCAGCTTTCCCGAAGGCATTGAAGAAATTGAGGTCTTTATATAGTTCAAGAAGATTCTGATTGTTTATAACCAGAAGAGCATCGACATGTTTTCTCATTTCGGCTGCTCCATCCAAGGCCTTAACAATCTTCTTATCCCCCTCGAACAGGAAAGGCACTGTGACAATACCGATTGTAAGCATCCCGGACTCTTTGGCAAGGCGGGCCACCACCGGAGCGGCCCCGGTGCCGGTACCGCCACCCATACCGGCAGTGATAAAGACCATTTCTGTCTGGTCGCAGAAGAGATTACGGATATCCTCTTCACTGGCCTCAGCACATTCACGTCCCACCTCCGGGACATTACCGGCTCCGAGCCCCTTAGTGATATTAAACCCTAAAATGAGCTTATTGGGCACCGGCGAAAGTTCGAGAGCCTGTTTATCTGTATTGCAAACCACGAAATTTATATCCGGGATATTCTGTTTATACATATAATTGACAGCATTCCCACCACCACCGCCAACGCCAATCACTTTGATGATCGCATTATTGGAGGAAGCTTCATATTGAGAACTGTCGGAAATCCCTGTAGGGAATATATTGGAATTGGAATTTGAATCCATAATATCTTAATTAATCACCAAACATGTCACGTTCATCATCTTCATCTTCCGGAGTTGCAAAGAATTTGGATATTCTGTCATTTAGAACGCCAAAAAATCCTCTCATTTTCTCTCTGCGTTTATCGGTAGAGTTCTTTTGGAGCTCGAGCTCCTCCTGTTCTTCAATAATTTCCGGAGTCATACCGGAATGTGGAATTTCTTCGCGCACCGGCTCTTTCAGACAGACAGCCTGTGTAAGAGTGGCTCCTTCATAGAGAATGCAATCTACCTGCAGCATATCGGATAGGGGAGTGGAAACTCCGGAAGTATGAATATAGTCCGGGAGATGTCCCATTCTGACATTCATACCGCTTTGCCGGGCCAAGAGTTCAGTCATTCCATTAAGATGAGCAGCCCCACCTATGCAGACAATTCCTCCCGGCAGATCTTTGGTCTTAAGGCCGGCGTAAGATATCTGTTCCACTATGTTAGCCACAATCTCCTCAGCACGGGCCACTATATAATTTGAAATTTCCGAGAGTTTGATTCCATTGATATTTACTGCAGAGGTGGAATTGCGTGCCATAGCGTTGCCTGAAGATATTTTAATTTCCTCAGCTCTTTCTTCGAGGAGAGAGAGAGAAATAAGGTCGCGGGTAATATTCCTTCCTCCTAAGGGAAGTGTGGCGAAATAATAGAGACAACCCTGTCTATAAATCGAGACAACAGTAGTTTCGGCACCCATATCCACCAGCATGCATCCCAGACGTTTCTCGTCAGTACTCAGTACGATATGGGCCGTGGCGAGAGGAGTGACGAAATATCCTTCGATTTTAATCCCGACTTTATCTTCAAGGGCTATTCGGAGATTCCGTTTTATTTCAGGTCGGCAGACAATTATGTCATAAATTACACTGATCTCCTTGCCGATCATTCCTTTCGGGGAGGATGTCTCATTCTTTCCCACAGTATATAGCCGAGGCACAACATCAACAATCTGCAGAGAACTGTCGATATCGGTCTTGAGCGCATCCTGTTTAAGCCGTTCAATTATATCATCATTGATTTCTCGCTCTTCGGGTAGAGAAATCTTTACTTCAGTAGAAATGCTTCTGAGGGAAATCCCCGAGAGTCCCACGAAAAGTCCGGTGATTCGACGAGGTTGGATATGAGGACGGCGTTGGATTTTATCCAGTATACGGCTGACTTTAAGGGCTGTCTCCTCAAGGTTACGTACAATGCCATGTCTCACAATATCCTTACACTCTTCTTGCTCAACCGCCAGGACGGTGAGCTGACCGCTGCCGTTATATTTTCCGACGGCGCAAATTATTTTCGAACTGCATATTTCAATGGCAGCAACTAATCTTTCCTGATCCATATATGATAAAATTCCGACGTGGAACGTAAATTTCAGTTATCGGGTTGATGATTCTTCATCGTAGGTTGTTCTGTTGGGAGTGCGCTCTCTTCCGGGTCAATATCCTCTTCGGAAATTGTAACCGGGTGAAGAGGTCCTTTATTTCGCCGTGTTGCCACAATCATCCCTTTGAATTTGACGGAGATAGTGTCGTATGTATTCCACCCTTTGTAGGGGAGGATGTTCTTGTAAGCGGTGAGCAATGCCTTTCTTTTTTCAATCAGTCGGGAGGTATCTCCGAAGTTAATAATTTGACCGTCAATACGTGGTATAAGCAGAATATTATCCTTATCTACCACACTGACCATCCCAACCAATTGTCGCAGGAGGGAGTCGGAGGCGATGAAGCGGGTGACCGGAAGGATATCCACAGGGCGTAATTTTTTTCCAAAATGACCGCTAACCACCGGAACATCTGTGAAGAACTCGGCATTTGTAGAGATTCTTTTTCCATCTTTATTGACGTAATAAGAGTGGTTGCCGTCAAATACACGGATTTCGGGAATCATAGGCACCACATCTATCAACAGTCTACCTTGAGAAGTCATAAGACATTGCACATCTTCAAAATTACTGAAACTTTTCAAATAATTTTCAATCGCAAGGGTATTGATTGTGTTGAATGGGGCCCCCTTGAGTTTATGGGGATATTTTGCCAATTCCTCCATTACTCCTTGGCGAGTTACGGAGTCGGCATGGGAAACACCGCGGATATTGATATCAATACCGCTGCATATATGTTTGGCAGCCTGTTGGTTAGCCCATATTGCCATGCTGATTGAGTAAGCCAGCAGTACCAACAGAATAGTCCATTTTGCTATTGTTTTTCCCATTTTGGAGGATGGTTATCAATCTTTGTTTTGTAATATTCTTTTAATTTCAGGTAGCAACCGGTCGATGTCAGCCGCCCCCAAAGTCATTAGAATCTCAAAGTTACGATTTTTTATCAGATTCGGCAAATCTTTTCTTTCACAATAGATTTTCTGGGTGCGAATATTGTCGAGGATGGTCAAAGAACTTATTCCCGGGATTGGTTCCTCTCTTGCGGGATATATTTCCGGCATTATTATTTCATCAGCCTCGGAAAGGGCATCGGCGAAATCGGTGGCAAAATCGCGTGTGCGCGTATAGAGATGTGGTTGGAATATTACTGATAGTTTCTTTCCCGGATAAAGTTTCTTAACCGAATTGACAGATGCCCGGATTTCATTGGGGGAGTGTGCGTAATCATCAATCAGGATATGTCCCTTATCTTCCGGAGCTTCACCGTTCATCCAGATTTCGAACCGGCGGCGAGCACCGCGGAAAGTTGTAAGCCCTTTTCTTACTTCTTCGGTACCGGCACCTGCCAAGATAGCAGAGGCGGCAGCCGCCACTGCATTATCGATATATATTTCAACAGGAATTCCCGCTTCGATATCCTCAATTTTTAGACCTTGAGGACCATTAATAGTGAAAAAGAGTCTTCCGGGTTTAAATTTTATGTCCGAAGCCCACCAGTCACCTTTAAGCCGGTCACCTTCAGGATTACCGGCATCCAACAGAGCTGCTACCTCATGACCGCTGTATTTATACAGGGTCACCCCCTTCTGCAGGGCAGGCGAGAGAATGGCTCCTGTATGGAGCAGAAGATAACCTCCCGGTTGGATAAGGGAGGTAAATTTGGAAAATGCTTCCCGATAATGTTCGGCATCTCCGTAAATATCCAGATGATCGGGGTCAGTGGATGTGACAACGGCAATATAGGGAGAGAGATGATGAAAAGATCGGTCATACTCATCTGCTTCGATAACAGCATATCGGGAGCGTGATGAAACCATTAGATTGGAGCAAGTGTTTCTGAGAATTCCTCCAAGAAAGGCATTGCACGAATTAGGAGTGTTGGCTAAAATCCAGGCTATCATGCAGGTAGTTGATGTCTTGCCATGTGAGCCGGCTACGCAGATTCCTTTCAAGGAACGGGTGATTTCACCTAAGAGAGCAGCCCGTTTAATAACCCTGAAGCCTTTATTGCGAAACCATTTCATAATTTCAGAAGATTCCGGAACAGCGGGAGTATAGACCACTAAAGTGTTTTCAGGATTCCGGAAAGATTCCCCGATGAGCGACGGGTCATCTTCAAAGAAGATTTTAGCACCTTCTCTCTGCAGGTCGTCGGTAAGGGAGGATGGTGTTCTGTCATAACCTCCCACATTTCGATTCTTGTTAATGAAGTATCGCACCAGATTTGCCATCCCAATTCCACCGGCGCCAACGAAGAAAATATTTTCAGGGATATTTTTCATTTTTCGGATTTGATGATAGAGAGGATTTCGTCTACTATTTTTTCGTCACTGTTTTCGTATGCCAGAGTTCGAATATTCTGGCTCATCTGTTGAAGTAATCTGTCATCTGCGGCAAGCCGTATAATCTCCTGAGTTAATTTTTCAGGGGCTTCAGCATCCGGAATAAGAATGGCAGCGTTATGGTCAGCGAGAGCTGCGGCATTTTTTGTCTGATGATCTTCGGCTACATTTGGAGATGGGATGAGGATTACGGGTTTTCCGAGTAGTTCAAGTTCGCTTATAGAACCTGCGCCTGCACGCGAAACAACAAGTGTTGCGGCTGAGTAGGCTGATGACATATCCGAAACAAAAGGAGTCACCACTACCCCTTTGAGATCTTTCACAGACTCTTTTGCTTTTGGAAGAAAGGATTTTCCGGTCTGCCAGATAACCTGCAGCCCTGCGTTGACTAAATCACGTATCCCTTTTTCGATACTTTTGTTAATAGTCAGAGCACCAAGACTTCCTCCGATAACGAGAATAGTTTTTTTCTTCCCGTCAAGTCCGAAGCTTTCGCGTGCCTCCTTGGGAGATTTGACTTCACGAAGGAGAGATTTACGGACAGGATTCCCGGTTTCCACAATTTTATCATCTGGGAAGAAGCGTTCCATATCCGGATAAGCCACACAAATTTTGCGAGCCTTTTTAGCCAGAAGCTTATTAGTGACACCGGCGTAAGAGTTTTGTTCTTGAAGTAATGTGGGTATTCCGGCGCGTTGTGCAGCCTTTAAGGTTGGTCCCGAGCAATACCCTCCGACTCCTACAGCTATATCGGGTTTGAATTCTTTAACAATATCGCGTGCTTTTTTCAAGCTCTTACGTAGGTGGAGGAGTACCGAGATATTTCTGAGGAGGTGACGGCGGTCAAATCCAATTACAGGGAGTCCGATGATATTGTAACCGGCGGCCGGTACACGTTCCATCTCCATCCTGTTATCGGCACCTACAAAAAGAATTTCGCAATCTATGCGCTCACGCAGAGTGTTTGCGATGGAGAGAGCCGGGAAGATATGTCCTCCGGTTCCTCCGCCGCTTATAAGTATTCTGTATTTCTTATTTTTCATCAGTCGTTGATACTTGCATTTTGAGCCAACATATCGTCAGGCAGGATTTTAGCTTCTTCGCGATTCTCCCTTTTATCGGGAGTTTTAACGGCGTAACGGCTCACGGAGAGCATGATACCTATTGCGGTAGACATGACTAACACAGAGGTACCACCCTTTGAAATCAGAGGTAGAGGTTGACCGGATACCGGTACGATTCCTGTGACAATGGCCATGTGAACCAGCGCCTGGAACACAATCAGAACTGCACATCCCATAATCAGGAATGCCGGGAAAGCACGCCGGCATTTATAAGCAATCCTGCCGGCTCGTCCGAGTAAACATATATAAAGGATTAATAGAGCTATCCCTCCCAGGAATCCGGTATCTTCAACAATAATGGAATAAATATAATCAGAGAAAGCCAGAGGGAGTCGCGCACTTTCGCGAGAGTTGCCGGGACCATGTCCCAACAATCCTCCGTTGGCCTGTGCCATATTGGCATAAAATACCTGTCGATTCTTATCGTTAATTGTATCGGTGGGTTTTACACCATTAAAGAAATCTTTCCAGCGGTTGTCGTGAGTCTTGGTCCTACCTATTCCTTCAGCTTCGGGGATTTCGCTCCCTATCCCGTCGTTAGCAGCTACGAGCTCAAATTGAGAAGTTTTTTCACGACTCTCTTTAATCATATATATCATGCCGGCACAACATCCGTAGACTAAGAATACCACGGCCAGCTTTCTCCATTGAATGCCCCCGATGAGGAACATCGCTATGCTGACTCCCATCAGAAGGACAGTGTTGGTGAGTCCATTAACCCAAAGGACAGCCGAAAAGATAATTACAATGACCGACACATAGATAACTCCCCCGGTAGAAACACCTCCGGGGCGTTGACTACGTCCGAGGATTGTGGCGAGCAGCACGACGACAGTAAGTTTTACCATCTCGGCTGGTTGAAGCGAGAAGCCGGGGAGATTGATAGCACGTTGTGCTCCGTTGATGCTTGGACCGAAAAACGAGGCATACAGGAGCAAAACAAATGAGAATATCGCACAAATCCAGGCAAATCGGGCAAAGTAGCCGTAATGAACATTCTGTATCCAGAGAACTATTCCAAGTCCGATAGCAAGATGAAGACAGTGACCTATCAGAGGGGAGTAGACATTACCTCCCTTGATTTCAGAACTGGAGGCTGAAAAGAGTTCAATCACCGACACAATGAGAAGGGAAATATATATTCCCCAGATGTAAGGGTCATGCCGGGCTAATTTTTTAGCCGGTTTCTTTTTCTCGGAGATAGTGTGTGCCGCACGGTTTTCGAGTGAATTATTGCGCCGGTTTTCCTGTTGATTGAAATCAGCGGCATCTACCGGCACACCATCAACGGTATGTTTGAAGATAAGTTTTTCTTCTGCTTTAGGCATATTTTGTGGATAGATGAATTTATGACAAAGAGTTGACAGCATCCTTGAAGCGGCGACCACGGTCTTCATAACTTTTGAAGAGATCGAAACTTGCGCAACAAGGGGACAGTAATACGGTGTCACCCTCTTGTGCCAGTTCGGAACATGCTTTTACTGCGTCTTCAAGGGAGTGAGTATCGATGAGATGTGGGACTTTCCCGTCAAAAAAGTTGAGAATTTTGGAATTGTCTACACCCATGCAGACTATACCTTTAACTTTTTCACGAACAAATGTTTCAATTTCTGAGTAGTCATTACCTTTATCTTTACCTCCAAGAATAAGGATAGTTGGTGTCCTCATGCTTTCAAGAGCATACCACGTGGAATTGACATTTGTAGCTTTAGAATCATTAATCCATCTTACGCCATTTAGATTGCGCACGAATTCCAGGCGGTGTTCCACGGATTCAAAATCACTTAGGGCCTCGCGTATGGTGTCTTTGCGGATATTAAGGACAGACGCGCATAAACCGGCTGCCATGGAGTTGTATAGATTATGCAATCCGGAGAGTGATAGTTTGTCACGTGGTATATCCCATACATCTCCGGGAATGTCGAAATGTACAATACCATCTTCCAACCAGGCTTTGGCACCTTGGCAAGGATGGTCGCTGAAGGGGAGTTGTTGAGCTTCCGATTGAATTTTAGCTATTTGTTCTGTAATTATGGGGTCACCAAGCCAGTAAATGAAACTATCGTCATTTGTCTGATTCTGCAGGATACGGAATTTGGCAGCCGTATAATTCTCCATCTTATGGTCATAACGGTCGAGATGGTCCGGCGTGATATTCAGTATTACTGCAATATCAGCTTTAAAGGCATACATATTGTCGAGTTGAAAACTTGAGAGTTCAATAACGTAGCATTGATGAGGATTCATTGCCACTTGCATAGCCAGGCTTTTACCGACATTTCCAGCCAATCCTACGTCTAAACCTGCTTTGCGGAGAATGTGGTAAGTCAAGAGGGTAGTGGTGGTTTTGCCGTTGGAGCCTGTGATGCATACCATTTTTGCATCAGAGAAGGCTCCGGCAAATTCAATTTCCGACACTACCGGTATCCCTTTTTCAATAAGAGCCGCCACCATAGGTGCAGAATCGGGTATCCCCGGACTTTTAACAGCAATATCAGCGTCTAATATGAGTTCCGGTGTGTGTTTGCCCTCTTCGAAAGGGACATTAAAGCGGATAAGGTCCTCACGGTGAGAATCGCGAAGAGTCCCCTGGTCTGAGAGCCATACCCTCATCCCTTCTTTCAATCCGAGCACAGCTGCTCCTACGCCACTTTCGCCTCCTCCGAGGACAACTAATTTTTTATTTTTGAAATCAGAAATATCTCCTATTGAATACATTATCAACGAATTTTAAGAGTTACAAATGTAAGAGCCGCTAACAAAAGCCCCACTATCCAGAATCTGGTCACTATCTTTGATTCAGGAATAGGACGGTGTGGGAAGTTAAGTAATGAAACTATAGAGGAGTCTCCGGCTTTTTGAAAATGATGATGAATCGGAGTCATTTTGAATATTCTGACCGGATTTCCGGTGCGTTTACGGGAATATTTATAGTAACCCACCTGAAGAATCACTGACAGGTCTTCAATAAAGAATATCAGACAAAGGAGGGGAATCAGCAGTTCTTTACGGATTAATATAGCAAACACAGCAATAATACCTCCCAATGTAAGGGAGCCGGTATCTCCCATAAAAACCTGAGCCGGGAAAGCATTATACCAAAGGAATCCGACCAGAGCGCCCATAAAGGCCGCTGCATATACCACCAGCTCTTCTGACCCCGGAATATACATAATGTTCAGATAACTGGAATAGACAATATTTCCACCCAGATACGCCATAATAGCGAGAGCCGTCCCGATTATGGCTGAGGTGCCGGCGCAAAGACCGTCAAGCCCGTCGGTAAGATTGGCGCCATTGCTAACGGCTGTAACGGCAATTATGACTACTAATACGAAAATCAGCCATCCAAGTGTTTGGGCTGCATTTTCATCACTTATCCATGAAGTGAGCCATTCGTAATTGAAGTTGTTATTCTTGACAAACGGAATCGTGGTTTGCGGGGTTTTTTCAAAAGAAGGGGAATGGACCACTTCAATTTCGTGGCTTGCCATATTCATCACTTCCGTATTCTCACTCATTACTATATCCGGTGATAGCCACATTGTGAGACCTACCAATAGCCCCAGACCGACTTGTCCAATTACTTTATACTTCCCTTTAAGACCATCTTTGTTATGATATTTCATCTTCCGATAATCATCGAGAAAACCAATGGAGCCCATCCAGACTGTTGCAATCAACATGAGAATCATATAGACATTTGAAAGGTTCCCCATCAGCAGACAAGGGATAAGGATTGAAAGGATTATGATAATTCCCCCCATCGTGGGTGTCCCGGTCTTCTTCATCTGGCCTTCCAGACCGAGGTCACGTATGACCTCCCCTACTTGCATTTTCTGTAGATGCCGGATAATCCTGGCACCGAAAATCATTGCAATCAGCAGACTGAGCGTAAAGGATATTCCTGCCCGGAAAGTGATGTAGTCCATCAGATTGTGTCCGGGAAAGTCAGCATTGCCAAGGGATTGAAATAATGAATATATCATTCTGAGTTTCTTACTATTGGGTTATATATTTTCAAAAAATTATATTTACATTTCAGAGAAGGTGGAGTTAACTTCTTCCTTATCATCGAAGTGGTGGCGTACCCCTTTGATTTCCTGATATGTTTCATGTCCTTTCCCGGCAATCAGTACCACAGCACCATCGGGAGCGGTGTGAAGAGCGGTTCTGATGGCTTCCCGGCGGTCGGAAATAGTGATGGACCGACGTTTTTCCTCCTCATCCAGACCAGCTTTCATATCGGCAATAATTGCATCCGGGTCTTCATCACGGGGATTATCGGAGGTGAGGATAAGTCTGGACGAACGAAGCACAACCTCATGAGCCATCATGGGTCGTTTACCATGATCGCGATTGCCCCCGCATCCTACCACAGTTATGATATCTCCCTTCTTTCCGACCACCTCGCGGATTGTGTCGAGAACATTGATGAGAGCATCGGGTGTGTGTGCATAGTCGATAATGGCTGTGACCCCCCTTGGACCGGTAATAGTCTGGAAACGACCTGCCACAGGTATCAGACGGCTCATATTTATGATTACTTCATCGGGCGCGAAGCCTGTAAGGACAGAGGCTCCGTATACTGCAGTAAGATTGTAAGCATTAAATCTGCCCGTAAATCCTGTTTCAACTTCGCGTCCGTTGAGAGCGATAAGAGTCCCGTCAAGGCGTGTTTCCAATATCCGACACCGGAAATCCGCGTCATTGCGCAGGGAGTAGGTATATACTTTGGCTTTTGTGTTTTGAACCATGTATTTACCATCTTTATCATCGATATTAATCAAAGCGAATGCGTCTTCGGGGAGCATGTCAAAGAATCCTTTTTTTGCATTCATATAATTCAGCACAGTCCCGTGATAATCGAGATGGTCGCGAGTGAGATTTGTAAAGATAGCTCCGAGAAACTTTAATCCTGCAATACGATGCTGAGCAACCGAATGACTGGAGACTTCCATGAAGGCATATTCACACCCGGCTTCTACCATTTGAGCAAGAAGAGAGTTCAGAGTTAAGGGGTCAGGAGTGGTATGGGTAGTTGGGATTGCTTTATCCATTACGTAATTACATACAGTGGAAAGGAGTCCGGCTTTATATCCCATAAATTTAGCCATTTCATATAGAAGGGTGGCGGTGGTGGTTTTTCCGTTAGTACCGGTGACACCAACAAGTTTTAGTTTGCGGGAGGGGAATCCAAACCATGCAGAGGCAAGATTTCCCAGAGCTTCGGCACTGTTTTTTACGCGGATATAAGTAATCCCTTTTTCGTAGGACGACGGCATCTCTTCACACACTATGGCTGCCACATGAGCGCTTGCAACCACCGGGATATAACGGTGACCGTCAGTGGTAACACCTCGTACAGCCACAAACATACTGTCCTTCCCTACTTTGCGGGAGTCGCTTTGGAGACTGATAATGTTTTTATCCGTATCCCCGATAATTTCGAGAGGAGAGATAGCTTCTATCAATTGTGAGAGTTTAGTTGTCATATTTTGAGTGTAAGTTTAATCTTGGAACCTTTTTTTATTGTTGAGCCGGCTGGGATTGACTGTGCCACTACTTTCCCTACTCCGTCAATAGTTACATTCAATCCTCTGCTTTCGAGGAGTCTTACAGCTGTGGGAGCGTCATACCCTGTTACATCGGGAATCATCCCTTTTGCCTGAGGTTTGCTGTGAGTCAAGGTTTTGATATTCGAGAGGTTGAGTTTTGAGGCGAGTGTAGAGACATTTGTTTTTTTTGAATTTACCATGACCGGGGTGTCATTGGCTTTATTCCTTGTGAAAGTGGAGACATTATCGAGCATTCCGCGAGCGTACATTTTAAGGGCAATATTCTTCACTACCTGACCTGAAGTGCGGTTGGCACTGGTTCCGGCAGAGGCGAGGATGAGTGCCATACAACTGTATTTAGGATTGTCGTAGGGAAAAAAACCGGCGAATGCGTATCTGCGTCTGGAAGTGTCGTAACCTCCTCCGGAGTCGGAACGCATGGGATAAGCAGTACCTGTTTTACCCGCTATGACCACGCGGTCATCCTGAACGGCACGTGCTGTGCCATGTTTTCCCCACACCGGTTCCTTGAGACATTCTTTCACCATTCTTGCAGTCTTATCGCTACATATCCTCGGACGCACATATTGTTGGGGTATTATCGAGTCGATAATACCGTTGGAAATTCGTCGCATCACGTGAGGACGAACAAAAATACCATCATTGGCAATGGCGTTATATACTGCAAGAGTGTAGATGGGAGGGATTGTGGTATTATATCCATAAGCTTGACGTGCGAGGTCAAGATGGCGTTCGGTCATGGTGGTTCGTCTACCATTGGACGCATATTCAGTGAGTCGGCGCATTTTTGGGGGTTCGCGGTAATCAATACCGGCTACTAAAGGTTCGAAGAACCCTATTGAAGCCAGTCGGTCGTAGAATTTTTCCGGATTCTGGGCATATCCACGGAATATTACCCGGGAAATACCGGTATTGGAAGACATTTCTATGACTTGCTTCATGCTTTTAACCGAGGGAGCATGTGGGTCGGAGGTGCGTTGAAAAGGGGAGCAGTCTATCATATCGTTAACCGATTTAACCAATCCGTCTTCAAATGCAATCATAAGTGAAATAGGCTTCATGACCGATCCGGGTTCAAAACCTCGGTAAGCTCGGTTAAGAGCTTCACCGTATGTCCCGTCTTTCAAAAGTTGCACGTTAGCGATGGCCTTGATTTCGCCGGTTGCAACTTCCATAATTATTGCAGTGCCCCAGGCTGCATTGGCATCCATGCAGACGTTGGTCAGCTCCTCTTCGAGCATATCCTGGAGATCGATATCGAAGGTAGTATATATATCATAACCTCTGACTGCCGGTTGTGCCACCCAGTTTGCAACTCCGCTTGTAAGGGTTACTTTTTTTGCCAAGCCGGTTTGTCCGAAGAGAAGATTATCTAAATCTCGTTCCACACCGGAGAATCCGTGAATCTGCCGGTTTTCGCGTTCGTTGACACGACCTATTGAACGACGTCCCATTTTTCCATAAGGGTAGAAGCGCATGGAATGAAGTTCGGTATAGACGGGGTTACGATAACCTTTTTTCTTTATAAATCTTTTGAGGAAGGGAAAGGTCTTAATTTTTTCAAAATCTTCGAGGGTCCCTTTCTTTGTGACAAGAAGACGTTTAGTCCGATTTTCAGGTTTTTTACCTAATTCGATTTTGAGTTTATGATGCCAAGAGTTTTCTTCAAATTCTTTACCATCCAGATTTTGCAGGTCGCTTCTCAGGGGATAATATTTGTCGAGAGAATCAGCAAGCTGGTCTACCTCATCCCAGGGCACTCCCCCTTTGATATTTTTGATACTATTGTGGGAGAGATCGATTTTTGTGTCGTAGACATTTACATTGCAAGCTAAGATATTGCCATTATCAGCTAATATTTTTCCGCGTTCCGGAAGGATTGTGTCCATTTTCGATAGGTCGCGCTCAGCTCTTTCGTTCCATTCTTTAGCATTGACGATAGTGGTGTAGAAAAGTTTTACCGAAACGGCTGTGGCAAGTAATAGAAACATCAGGGAGATGATTCCGTATCTGTGGAGAATTTTATTTTTGTTATTGCGTTTGGCGGCGGTCATTGTGAGGGTTCGAAAATTTAGGTAAAGGTAGTGAAAATTTTTTGATTTCTCAGGTTATTATCTTTTTGAAAAACTTTTGTTTTAGTTATAAAAACACTATTTTTAACGTTCACTTACTCGTTTACAGCCTTGACGGAATATGGAGGTTGGTCTTGAAAGGTAAGACCGAGTTTCTTCTCGCTGACAAGTCTTTGCATTTCATTTTCCCGAATCAGTGACATGTATTCAGCTTTTTCTCTCAGCTTTTCACTTTCAGCATGACGGAGCTCTTTTTGCAGATATTTTATTTCAGCCATTTTTGTTTTTGTTTTGTATCGCAAACCCATCAAGGCAATAGTGAGGGTGAGGATAAGGAGGAGCAACCAGGCATTTTTGCGAAATAGATCGACAGATACGGACCTGCCATATCTTAAGTCGGCAAGCCATGTCGGGGTCTTCTTTTTTGATTTTTCTTCCCCGTTCCTTAGGGATTTGTCGTTGCTTTTATTTTTGATCGACTTATTTGCCATTTAATATTATCGGATGATGGTTTGAGGGAATTTACATTGTTTAATCGCAACCTGGAAAATAATAGAACGTGTTGTCATTCTTTTGATCCTACATATTCCGCTACCCGGAGTTTGGCACTTCTGGCCCTGGGATTGCGTTCCACCTCCTCTTCTGAGGCAGTGATGGGGGAACGTGTTATCATTTTCCATGGAGAGAGTGTCCTCCCGAAGAAGTCCTTGGATTCCTCACCGGTTATCGACCCTGTCTTCATAAAGTTTTTAACTATGCGATCCTCTATTGAGTGGTAAGTAAGAACTACCAGTCTACCCCCCTCTTTAAGCATTTGTGGGGTAGATTCAAGGAAGGATTTGAGTGCAGAAATCTCACCATTTACTTCAATCCGGATTGCTTGAAATGCCTGAGCCAGGTCTTTTTTGATATTTTTAGGGTTTAAGAGAGGGGAGATGGCTTCCGCAAATTGTGTTGTTGTGGAAATGGGATTGATATTCCGATTTTTAACAATGATACGAGCTATATCGCGCGGTCGTTTTAAATCGGAAAACAACTTGAATATTGAAGCCAGTCTCTCTTCTGGATATTCGTTAATCAACATCTGTGCAGTAAGGGATTGGGATTGATTCATCCTCATGTCAAGAGGTGCATCGGAGCGGAAAGAGAATCCCCTTTCCTGTAGATCGAAATGATGAAAGGACACCCCTAAATCCGCAAGAATCCCATCAAAGGCTTCAATATTATAAAATCTCATAAAGTTAGGCATAAACCGGAAGTTGGAATAAACAAATGTAAATCGGTCATCTGACGGGATGTTCATCCTGGCATCCGCATCCTGGTCAAATCCATATAGTTTACCGGTCTCATCCAAGTTGGCGAGGATAGCCCGGCTATGACCTCCACCTCCGAATGTGGCATCAGCATAAATTCCTGAGGGTTTGATATTAAGGGCATCTAAGCACTCGGATAGTAATGCCGGTATATGATATACATCTGTCTCCATTTCACTCATCTTAACTTTGGATTGTAAAGTTAGTTATTTTGTATGAAAATTTACATATCCAAATTTAATTTTTTAAATTTTTTTATCATTGTCTGAGATAAATTCATATAAAAAAGCATAGGCATGCTAATCCCTCCCGATGATTAGCTAAAAGAATCAAACCGGGAAAGAAATTTTTGTGATAAATAATATTTATTACTTTATTATTTTGAATTAGTAGGGAAAGAAGTGTGCAGGTTTAAAGTATATCTGATTGGCTTATTTAAAGTATTTATGGGATAGACGGGAGGTTTAGCGTTTTGGCGTATGTGGACAGAATTGAGTCAGCCATTTTATTGTTGTCGAATTTAAGAGCGTGTTTTTTCCCTTTGATAATCTTTTCCTGATAAAGCATGTCATCTTTAAGCAGAGCGTTTACCGCCTCTGCCATCGCTTTAGGGTCTTTCGGATCAATATATATCCCCCCCTCTCCACCTGCCTCTTCCAGGCATGAACCCTTGGCAGCAATGACGGGGGTATTACGTTCGAGAGACTCCAAAATAGGAATCCCAAATCCTTCATAAAATGAGGGATATAGAGATATCTTTGCAAGTGAGTATAAAAGAGGTAATTCACGGAAGTCAATCCTATCCATGAATATCACCCGATGTGCTAAGCCTAACTTCTGAGAGAGTCTTATCATTTCTTTTTTATAACCATGATGGTCGGCTCCAACTACAACGAGATTTATTGATTCATCTATAGAGGTTAATGCTCGGAGGGATAATTCCAGATTTTTTCTTTTTTCTATTGTACCAACCTGAATTATAAAATTTTCAGGAAGGGATAGTCTTTTTTTGATATCCATTAAATCCCCTTTGCTTACATCTGTCCTGAAAATATCGCTACAACCTTGATAGATAACGTCTATTTTTTCTTCCGGGATATCGTAAAATTCGATTATATCTTTTTTGGTACATTCACTGACTGCAATAATTCTATCAGCATTTTTGCAAGATTTCCCATATTTATAATCATAAATAATTCGGTCGGTAAGATGATAACAGTATGGTAATCGGCGGTATATGACATCGTGAATCGTTACGACACTTTTTACTTTGATAGATGATATATTTAGAGGGAGCTCATTACTTAGTCCATGGTAGATATCACATTTATCAGCAACTATATTATTAGTAATACCGAAAGATCTCCAGAGTTTTCCGGAGAATCCAATAGCCGGGGGGAATCTGAACTGTACTTCAGGCAGACGGCGTATCGGTTCAAGACGTGGATTATTTGTTAAATTCTGAGTATATACGAAAATAGGTTTTTTCTCTTTATCATTGAGGTTTTCTGCTGGTGTAGAAATATACATTCCGTACTCCCTCTGGGGATGAGTCCTCAAAGATTCATTGTTCTGCGGTAATGATTTATCAATGGATTCAAGTTGGTTTAGATGATGAAATTTTTTTCCAACCTCCTCTATCACGAGACGAGAATAATTTCCTAAACCAGTCATATTATTTACGGCTCGTTTACCATCAAAACCGATTCTAATCATATTATAATTTAATGGAAAAGACTATAAAAGGGTACGTTTAATTATTTGAAAGCACTATTGCTTAATATACTCTTGGATTGTGGTCTTTGAGATACCGGTGATTTTAGAAATTTCTTCAATATCCATCCCATTTCCATGCATCTTAACTACAATATTTCGTTCACCGGTGGAGATTCCTTCTTCCCTACCTTTGAGTATACCTTCCTCCCTACCTTTGAGTATACCTTCCTCTCTGCCTTTGAGTATACCTTCCTCTCTACCTTTGAGTATTCCTTCCTCTCTACCTTTGAGTATTCCTTCCTCCAGTCCTCTCTCAAACCCTAATTCCCGGGCTGTTGACATTCCGGCATTATAATCTCTTGCCCAACGGAGTCGGGATTCATATTCTTCCCGTTCGTTGGGTGACAAGGCTGCTACACTACTAATACTATCGAGATATTTAAACACCTCATTTTTATCTGAAAATGCTACATTCTGCTCCATACCCATATTTTTTATATTATATATCCATTGGTCACATCCTGAATCGCAATCATCTTTTGTTTTTAGAAAATTTGGAAGTTGAATAAATACATAACGTGTATAGTCGCCAACTGGTTTATGCGATTCCATTTCACATGGTCGAATATGACAGACTACTTTTTCGGGAAGTTCACGTACTGAAAAATTACAGAAAAAGACGCCTATTACCGGTACCAAAGAAAAATCCCATTCTTTATTATTGTCATCCTTCCCTTTATGACCCTGAGATGCAATACTTCTGGCTACATAATAGAAAGCTCTTTCCATGAAATGTCTCATGTCAGCTTTCTGCATCTCGACAATAAATCTGTGGCCGCTTGATGTGACACAACTTATATCATAACGTAAACTTCTCCCATGGATATATTCATGGGGTTGTTCATTGTTAACGTAGGTCACACTCGTTATATCATTTAGTTCCGAATCATTTTCAAACAATTTATTTAATAAATCCTTTAAAAGTGGTTCGGATATTTTTTCGCGACCGAAGATAAGTTTAAATCCCGCATCGTAAAGAGGGTCTATATATTTTACACTCATCAGTTTTTTCTTTTCGCAAATATACTAAAATTTTTGGTTTAATCCAACCACTCATTGGGTACGTCTTTAAGGTTGTAAATAGAAAAATCGACCAGAAATTCTTTAACAATTGCTCAGGAAATTATAAATTTCAAATTCTCATGCTCCTATCTTTAATGGGAAGCTGTATTAAATCTTTAATAATAAATCGATTAACTCTACATTTATATTTATAAGATTATCAGGCAAAAAAATTTAAAGGAGATGATTTTGCCTTTAGAAAGTGGTTTGAAAGAGGATTTATGATGAAATTAGATTGTTCGGATAATATTTATTATATTTGCTATCCTTTATCAACTTTTTTTATTAATGATAGATTTTCAGACAGAAGATATTGAAATGCCGAAACTGGATTTCGGTAAAATTAAAGTTTGGATTCGGAAAGTGGTCTCTCTTCATGGATTCAAGACCGGCGATATTTCATATCGGTTCTGTAGTGAGGAGGATATCTTAAAAAGTAATATAAAATTTTTGGGACACAATTATTTTACAGATATTATCACCTTTGACTATTCCGAAGGAGAGGTATTAAAAGGTGATATTCTTATCTCTCCTGATACTGTAAGATACAATGCAAGTCTCATTCATCTTCCCTACGAAGAGGAACTTTTACGGGTTATTATTCATGGTGTCTTACATCTTTGCGGCATAAATGATCATGGTCGCGGAGAACGAGAGATAATGGAGAAGGAAGAGGATGAGGCGTTGAAACTCTACAAAGAGATAGATGAAATTTGAATATGATATAATAGTAGTTGGCGGTGGCCATGCAGGATGTGAAGCGGCTGTTGCTGCTGCCCGTATGGGTTCTTCTACTTTGTTAATCACTGCCGATCTTAACCGGGTTGCTCAGATGTCATGCAATCCGGCAATAGGTGGTATTGCCAAAGGACAAATAGTCCGTGAAATAGATGCGTTGGGGGGGATGACAGGTATAATTGCGGATAAAACAGCGGTTCAATTCAGAATGTTGAACAGGTCTAAAGGACCTGCTGTATGGTCTCCCAGAGTCCAGTCAGACAGAACTAAATTCATAGATGAGTGGAGGAAAGTTTTAGACTCACTTCCCAATCTTTTTCAGCTTCAGGATGTTGTGACAGAGCTGATATTCGATGAAGATTCATCTAAAGTCCCTTCAATTTCCGGAGTTGTAACATCCTTGGGATTTAAATTTAAATGTAAGAAATTAGTTCTTACTGCCGGAACATTCCTAAATGGTCTCATGCACTTTGGTCCAACTAAAATTGAAGGAGGGCGTATTTCAGAGACATCTTCAAAAGGAATCTCAGAACAATTAAATAAATTAGGTTTCGAGATAGGGAGGATGAAAACGGGTACACCAGCTCGGATTGATGCTAAAAGTATAGACTTTTCTAAATGTGATATACAGTGGGGAGATGACAATGTTGAGGTTGATATGACATCATATCAAGGAGAGTCCGTAGAAATATTACATCAGGATCATCACAAATTCTCATTTTTGCCATTTATAAAACGACCCAGTTTTACCCGACCCTGTTTTATTACTCATACAAATAGTGAAGCACATAAGATATTATCGGATAATTTAGAGGATTCACCTTTATACAATGGAGATATAAAAAGTATTGGACCAAGGTATTGTCCAAGCATCGAAACTAAGATTGTAACTTTTTCCGATAAAGAGAGCCATCAACTCTTTCTTGAACCCGAGGGGTTCACCACAACGGAATATTATATAAATGGTTTCTCCAGTTCGTTACCTTGGAGGATACAGCTTGAAGCCCTCAGTAAAATCGATTCATTAAAAGATGTTCATTTCTTACGACCTGGATATGCCATTGAATATGATTATTTCCCTCCAGTCCAATTGAGTCATTCTCTCGAGACAAAGAGGGTAAGGGGATTATACTTTGCCGGACAGATCAATGGTACTACTGGATACGAGGAGGCTGCCGCTCAGGGATTAATTGCCGGTATAAATGCTTCCTTATCAATTAAAGGGTCTTCACCCTTAATTCTTGGAAGAGACCAGGCATATATAGGGGTTTTGATAGACGATTTGGTTACTAAAGGTGTTGATGAACCCTATCGTATGTTTACAAGCAGAGCTGAATATAGGATTCTCTTAAGACAGGATAACGCTGATTTCAGGCTTACTCCCGTAGGAGAGAAGATAGGTCTTGTAAATAAAGAAAGAAGCGAATTATTCAAAGAAAAATATGGTTTAATAGATTCACTCTTAAACAAAGCCAATTCAATTAAGATAAAACCGGATGACAGGGTTAATGAATGGTTAGAAAATAATCATAGTGGGAGAATTTCGGTCGGATGCAGAATCAGTGATTTAATTAAACGACCACAAATTTCAGCCATTCAATTAATGGAGATATCAAAAGAGTGGGAACAGGCTATCAATGAATTACCCTACTATTTCCGCGAAGAAGTATTAGAGTCGGTGGAGATTTCACTCAAATATGAAGGATATATCAGAAGAGAACAGGAAATGGCAGACAAAGCATCCCGTCTTGAAAGATTAAAGATTCCCGTGGATATTAATTTTGATGAAATTTTGTCTCTTTCCACCGAGGCACGACAAAAATTGACAAAACATAAACCTCAAACCATTGGACAGGCATCCCGTATACCGGGAGTATCTCCAGCCGACGTTAACGTCTTGCTTTTAAAAATTAGAAATTAATTTAGATGATTTTTAAATTTTTGAAACAGCGTTATTTGCGATCGGATTGTTTCACGTGGAACATATTGTTTTGTTTGTTTTCATCGAGGTTTTTTTAAAGTTGAATTATTATAAAGAGTGTGATGATGGAAATCATTGCAAAATATAGATAGAGAGAAAATATGTTTAATTTTCGATAAAATCGAAAGAAAATAATAATTATGGAAATAGAAGAATTAAAAGCTACGATTCGCGATGTGCCTGATTTCCCCTCTAAGGGTATTATGTTCAGGGATCTCACAACAATGATTAAGAATGGAGAAGCTCTTCATCTTATGAGTAAAGAGATTGCGGACCTGTATCGCGACAAGGGTGTAACTAAAGTGGTCGGTATAGAATCTCGCGGTTTCATCGGAGGTTCAATCCTGGCTTACGAATTAGGATGCGGTTTTGTTCCTGCTCGTAAACCGGGTAAACTCCCTTCTGTCACAATAAAAATGGCATATGCAAAAGAATATGGAGTGGATACTATCGAACTTCATTCCGATGCAATCAATGAAAATGATGTAGTGGTGCTCCACGATGATCTCCTCGCCACCGGTGGCACAATGAATGCGTGCTATAATCTTGTAAAGAGCATGAATCCCAAAAAAATCTACATCAATTTTATTGTTGAACTCACTCAACTCAACGGACGTGATAATCTTCCTAAAGATTGCGAAATTACCTCCTTGTTGAAATATTAATGAGGGGTGACAACGTTTACCCATCTGTCTAAATGGCTTTTGGAAAATCCTGAATAGGTGTTTAACTTACACCTGTTCGGGATTTTTGGCATAAAAGTTGTTCTCTTAATAAAAGGTTATTCCTATATTAATATTGATTTTATCATGCAATCCTGGTAACTTCGATACTTTAGATTATATTTTTATCTCACTAAAAAATTTAACGGAATTGTTAGGATAGCCCGAAAGCGTATTCAGTAAAAAAGGAATTATGGAAGATGTTTCAAAGATATTAGCGGATTTTGGAAGAAATATAGATGAGACCGGAGGGTTCGGGTTGGAGATTACTCCGGACCGTACACAGCAGGATATTTTTGAAAATCTACCCGGAAAATCACTCCGGGAAAAGATACTTGCTCTTCCTGAACAACCCGGCGTATATATGTATATAGACAAGTCCGGTAAGGTTATATATGTGGGGAAGGCAAAACGGTTGAAGAGGAGGGTGTCATCATATTTCAATCGACGTCATGATTCCGTGCGTACCAATCTCTTGGTACGCAATATTGTGGATATGCGTTTCATAGTTGTACCTTCAGAAGAAGATGCGTTACATCTGGAGAATGCAATGATAAAGGAATATCAGCCTCGCTATAACGTGATGCTGAAAGATGACAAATCTTATCCATGGATTGTTGTTACAAATGAATTGTACCCCCGGGTATTTATGACTCGGGAGAGGGGTATGCACGGTCGATATTATGGACCTTACAGCAATACACAATCAGCGAAAGTCGTGCTGCAGCTTATAAGAGATATTTATCCACTGCGTAGTTGTAGACATCTTTTGGATGAATGTTCAATAGCAAAAGGGAAATACCGTCTTTGTTTGGATTATCACATAGGAAAATGCCGGGGAGCATGTAAAGGTATGATATCCCCTGAGGAATACGGGGAATATATAAAAAAGGTAAGACAGATATTAAATGGGGAAACAATAGAGTTGGAAAAGCATCTCAAAAATGAGATGGAGAGATTGAGCGAAGAGTGGAAATTTGAGGAAGCGCAAGAGATAAAGGAGAAATATGAAGCGGTGAAGCGTTATAATGTCAAGTCGGTCATAGCAGGAACAGAGAGATTGGAAGCCGACCTTTTTGCATATATAGAGAACGCCACATCGGCATACGTCAATTTCATGCATTTACAGCATGGAGCGGTAGTACAGAGTCTCAATCTTGAATTCAGACGACGTATGGTGACCACAAAGGAGGAGATACTCTCAATTGCAATTAGTGAAATACAGCAAAGATTTGGTAGGGAGTTCAGAGAAGTCATAGTGCCTTTTATGCCTGATGTTGAATTTGAAGGTGTAGATTTTATTGTGCCACAAAGAGGTGAAAAACGAAAGGTTCTGGAAGTGGGAATGAGGAATGCCACTCAATATATGATGGATAAGGAGAAGCTCATGGAGAAGCTTGATCCGGAGAAAAGTGTTGAGACTCTGATGGAACAGATGAAAAGTGATTTTCGTCTTTCGGTGCAACCACGCCATATTGAGTGTTTTGATAATTCAAACATTCAAGGAACCAACCCGGTGGCAAGTTGTGTAGTGTTCAAGGATGGAAAGCCTTCGAAGAGGGATTACCGACATTTTTGTATTAAAACAGTTATCGGGGCAGATGATTTCGCATCAATGAAAGAGGTGCTTCATCGTCGTTACACGCGTATGATGGCAGAAGGTGAGAAATTACCCGATTTGGTAGTGGTAGATGGAGGAAAGGGGCAGCTGAGTGCTGCGGTAGAGGCCTTTGAAGAAATGGGCATTCGAGGTGAAGTCGCTCTTGTGGGGATAGCAAAGCGACTTGAAGAGATTTATTTTCCCGGCGACCAGTTGCCGTTATACATAGATAAAAAAAGCAGGAGTCTGAGAGTAATTCAGGCATTGCGGGATGAAGCTCATAGATTTGGTATCACTCATCATAGAAACCGGAGGTCTAAAGGACAGATAGTCAGTGAACTTGACACTATCAAGGGTATAGGAGAAAAGACCGCTTCGGCATTGATACGTCACTTTAAAAGTGTAAAAAAAATTAGAGAATCTTCCCGGGATGAAATAGAGAAATTAATTGGGAAGAGCAAAGGAGGTTTGGTATATGCTCACTTTCATCCCGGAGATTGAGAAATCTTATAATTTTATGTTTACTCATCTGAACTTATGATATAGGTATTAGCGTTATATTATAGGGGTATAGATTTTAAAGATAGATACTCTGCTTCACTATAAACAGGAACCGGTGTGAAGAAATAAATATTACTAATAATAAAAATTGTATTTAATATTCTGTTTCTTTTAGAATCATAAATATCATCTTAAAAATCCTTGAAGAATCTGAAGTTTAGAATAACAGGATTATATATTTGGAATCAATCCAAAAAAATAATTGGAGGATGATTTAACAAGGAAATATTTGACTAAGAAGAGATAGAAAAATATATCAGGATTATGAAAAGAGAAAAGAGTGTATCTGCAGTCAGGATGAAGAAGAAAGAGCTGCAGCAAAAGATATTGGAATATCTCCAGAAGGAGAACAAACAGGCATTTAATTATAAGCAGCTCGCTTACGCTATAGGCGCCACACATCCACAGAGCAGAATGGATGTGATAAACTTGCTTGAGGAACTTGCGAGTGCCGATGAGATCCAAGAGGTGAGTTTAGGACGATATAAGGGGAAAACCAACAGGGGCACAGAGAATGTCGGTATATTTGTACGTCGTTCCAATGGTAAGAATGCAGTGACGATAGATGACGAACAGATACTTGTGGCCGAACGCAACTCGATGCATGCATTGAACGGCGACAAGGTAAGGGTGATGATCTCAGCAGCCCGCAAAGGACAGGAAGCGGAAGCAAAAGTAATAGAGATTATCGAGGTAAAGGATCAAGTATTTGTAGGAGAGTTACGGGTAGATAAGAATTTTGCATACGTAATACCGGATTCAAAATTTTTAGCGGCCGACATTATCATACCTCGCAGCAAAATGCGTGGGGCAAAGAATGGAGATAAGGTGATAGCCCGGATTTTCCAATGGAGAGATGAGGAGATGAATCCCCGGGGAGAGATTGTAGATGTATTAGGAAAGAAAGGGGAGAATACGGCTGAGATGCATGCAATTTTAGCAGAGTTTGGACTTCCCTATAAGTATCCTGAGAATGTTGAGAAAGCAGCATCTGCCATTAGCGCCGGAATCACACCTGAAGAGGTGGCACGTCGCGAAGATTTTCGCGGTGTCACCACCTTCACCATCGATCCGAGGGATGCCAAAGACTTCGACGATGCGTTGTCGATTCGCCAGCTTGCCAATGGAAACTATGAGGTAGGAGTGCATATTGCAGATGTGACTCACTACGTGAAGCCGAATTCAATTATAGATAAAGAGGCTAAGGAGAGAGCTACAAGTGTTTATCTTGTTGACCGGACTATCCCTATGTTGCCCGAGCATCTGTCAAACGGGATATGCTCGCTACGTCCTAATGAAGAGAAGTTGACATTTTCGGCTATTTTTGAGCTTGACAACAAGGCAAATGTAGTAAACTATAGGATAGGTCGCACAGTAATAAAAAGTGACAGACGATTCACCTACGAAGAGGCCCAGGAGATAATAGAGACCGGAAAAGGTGAATATGTAAAAGAGATAAACATTCTTAATGACTTAGCAAAGAAATTGCGCAGACGCAGATACGAGGCAGGTGCTTTGGAATTTGACAGGGCTGAAGTCCGTTTTGAGATAGACAAAGAAGGTCATCCGGTAAAAGTATATTTTAAGGAATCGAAAGATGCAAATAAATTGATAGAGGAATTCATGTTGCTTGCCAACCTAACGGTTGCCGAATCGATAGGGAAGGTTGCTAAGGGGAAAAAAGCTAAGAATTTTGTCTATCGTGTGCATGACAATCCAGATCCGGAAAAGATAAGCAACTTCTCAAGGATAGCATCACGTTTCGGGTATAAGATTAATGCTGACGGGCGTGCCAAGGAGGTGAATCAGAGTCTTAACAGGATGTTACGCGATGTTAAGGGTAAAGGAGAGGAAAACATGTTGTCCATACTTGCAATCCGTTCCATGGCAAAGGCTATGTACACTACCGACAATGTAGGACATTATGGACTTGCATTGGACTATTATACTCATTTTACCTCTCCTATCCGCCGGTATCCTGACATGATGGTACACCGGCTGTTAGCGAGATATGCAGATGGAGGTCGGTCGGTTGACAAGATGAAACTGGAGGATCAATGTAAACATTCTTCGGATATGGAGCAATTGGCATCCAATGCAGAGAGGGCATCCATACGTTATAAGCAGGTAGAGTTCATGCGTGACAGGATGGGTGAGATTTATGAAGGTGTCATCTCCGGAGTCACTGAATGGGGATTTTATGTGGAATTGGATGAAAACTTATGTGAAGGACTTGTGCCGATTAGAGATCTTGCTGACGATTATTATGATTGGGATGAGAAGAACTACTGTCTTATAGGAAGGAAGCATCATAATCGTTACACACTTGGAGACAAGGTTAAGGTGCAGGTAGCCCGGGCAGATTTGGAAAAGAAACAGTTGGATTTTGCCTTGATTACCGATGAAGGGAATCCGAATAAACCTCTTGATTCACATAAAGGAAAGGGGAAAGGGAGGAATCATCCGACAAGTCGGAAGAAAAAGCGTGGCAGTAAGAAATAACATGATATTCAGTCAGAATCCGGGGAGTCCCCGGATTTTTTTATGTAATGCAGATTAGCTGTAATCTTCAAATTAGAAGAGAAATAACGATACATATAACAGGAATTGAGAAATAAAAAAGATAAAAAAATGAATGATAATTTTGTCAGGTCGATAAAAAGTTCTAATTTTGTACCGGGTGAGTCCTTCACGACCAGCTCCTTGTAAATCCTCCAGATCTTGACCGAAGCAAAGGTAGCAGGTCGAGCGGTGCGATGCAGGTAGCTCATCCATTTGCCTCTTTAGCTCAGTTGGCCAGAGCACGTGATTTGTAATCTCGGGGTCGTTGGTTCGAATCCGACAAGAGGCTCTAAATGCTTGCATAGCATTGGCGTTGAATGTTTTTCATAATTTTGTTTTGGCGGCGTGTTTAGTGATAAGCATG